>CAJUKA010000123.1 GCA_910586585.1 uncultured Lachnospiraceae bacterium | reverse complement strand
CATAAATCCATATGGAAGAGTTATTTTTTTGATAGAACTTTTTACTCTCAAGTAATAAGAAAGGTTTTACTTATGACGAACAGAAAGCGAAAGAAAAGAATCTGGCATTGCTTACTGAAAAGACGAAAGATGAATTAAAGAAAAATGGTATTCGCATTAATGGCAGATATCCAGGCGAACATAAACTGACAGAATATACAACAAAAGAATGTAGTGTGAAAAGGGTATCGGATGTAAAAATAAAAAATATATTGTGGGATGGAGGTGGTCTGATAGACGAAAATTTCTTCCCCAAAAATATGAATGGATTTATATACTGTCGTTCACATTTTTTTAAAAGCTGTCTGTTTCGTGGTAATATACAGGAATTTTTCAGAGATTATTGCAATGAGAATGGGCTGGACTATGGGAATTATACTGTTGAAAAGACGGATATATTCAACAGACCGTTAAAACTGTCTGATATAAAAGTAATCATCACAGACAAATCCTTGAAATGGTTAAAGAAATTTACTGACATGATGGGAGGAACAGAGAAAAAAGCATACAGATATTACTGTAATTATATGAAACAGTTTGATGACTGTTTTTCCATTGTAAAGACTGCACATCCAAGTAAATGGGACGAGTTGCAGTTAATGGCATATCAGATGAATAATTCCCTTCCAACAACGGATAAAGTTGTTTTAGGACGAATTACTGATTGTGGGGTAAATTTATGCAATGAACTTAAGATTAGCGATGATGCATACCTAAAATATCTGGATATGAAAAAGAATAATTTCAATATGAATGAGTTATTGATAGAGCTTGTAAAGTGGAACAGAGATTTCCTGAAGACTGAATTTTTTCGTAAAAGGAAGAGCAAACAAATCTGTGACTTAAAGGAACAGTCCCAGCAGGGCAGATTAGTGCAGTCAGGTGAAAATCTCACTATCATGGATAACCCATTGGCACTATTGATGAAAGCGGTCGGTGAGAATCCGTTAGAGGAAGGCTGTTTTGAACTAATGCAGGATGGTGTTCAGTGCTTTACACCAAGATTTGCTGAAGGTGAAAGACTTGCAGCGTTTAGGAGTCCGCACAATTCGCCCAATAATATTATTCATCTTTACAATGTTTATCCAGAGAAAATATTAAAATATTTTCCAAATATTGGTCAGAATGTGATCATATTCAATGCAATTAAGACGGATACGCAGGCAAGGCTTTCAGGACATGATGTAGACAGCGATTTTGTATATGTGACAAATCAGGCTGATCTTGTAGAACTTGCGAGAAAAGCATACATAGAGTATCCGACAATTGTTAATGACATAAAAGAGGATGGTGAGAACAGCTATTGTTTTACAATAGAAAATTATGCAGAAATGGATAACAAGATTGCTGATGCGCAGGAATCAATAGGGACTTCCACGGATACAGCCCAGCTTGCATTGAGTTATTATTATGACGGTGGTATGACAAGCCGTGAATTGGAGGACTGTTTTGTTATCCTGTCAGTAATTGGTCAGATTAGTATTGACCTTGCCAAGAAAAGCTTTGCAGTAGATGTTGTGAAAGAGATCAGGCGTATCAGGAATTTGCCTTGCATGAGAAGAAATGAGATACCTTTCTTTTTTGCGCTTACTAAAAAGAGTAGGAACAATAAAGTATTTAAGGATAAAATAGTCAGGGTTATGGATTGTCCGCAAGATATCATGGCAGATATTATTGAGCAAAATGTTATCAAATATGCACCTGGACGAGAAAAACACATACCATTACGCAGTCTTTGGAATCATGCAGTTATTGGTAAAGGAAACAGGTACAAAAAAGAGAAGGTCATAAAAGAAGCGAATGAATACAATAAGACTGTAAAGTGGCTTGAAAGCAGTAGAGAACAGATGGATGATGATACGTATTGGGCATTGAAGAATCGTGCAATGACACAATTTATAAATAAGGCAAGTAAGAATTTAGACCAGGAAACAGTCATGCAGCTTGTTATTTATGCTACAAATGATGATAATTCAGATATATGTGCTACGATTTTAAAATTCCTTTTTAGGGAGCACAAAGAGGAATTTATGAACTGCTTTATAAAAAATGGTCAGAATAAGAGTGAAACTCTTACACGGAATGCCTAGAAAGCCCGTAAATTAAGGATTTTGAAAACTTATATAAGGGGAGGAGAGAAGTTATATACAGGAAAGGATCGTAAGCCGTGTATTGTATATGATGTTCTCTCCAATCCATATAAAGGCAATAATACACCCAAAAGGTGTGTTTATTATAAAAGTGAATGTGGAGAGCATTCATTGTTAATTGTTTTGAATATCGGCGCAGGAGAGCAATAGGCTTGTGGAGAAGAATGTTGCATACAACCTCTTGCGTCGGACGCTGATTATCTGTAATATTACAGTTCCTATATACTTTCACATTTCTCCAATTATTCAGTTTAGTCGATGTGAGCTTCAAAACTCATGTCGGCATTAGTCCAGTTCTCCACAAGCTGGACAAGCGCGCCGATTCCACTAGGCGTACACAACAACAATGCAAAATCCTGTAATATAAAACTCCACTATATATTGTAGGTCGTCCAGCCAACAAAGGGAGGCTCCACAACTCCCGGCTGGATGTATAGTATGAATTTTTATATATTTTTACGCAGATTTTTATAAAGAAAGTCATAGCAAATAAATAAGATAAAGAAAGGAAAAAGAGAATGGATTTAAAAGAAAGAGTTAAAATGTTTATGGAGGATACAGGCGCAAAGCTTAGTGTATTTTCCCGTAAGGTTCAAATGAGTGTTACATATTATTATGCATGGATGCGTAATGAGGTAGAACCATCAGAAGAAATGTGTGGGCGTATCAAGGCATATCTTGATGAAGTTTATGCAAAGTAATTAAAAGCAACACGTCAACCAATCAATCATATATAAATTTCAAATTATAATCTTAAAATCAATGCAGCATAAAAGTCAAAGCTGCAAAAATCAAAAAATTTGTTACAACTAAATATTGAATGTGGAAAAAATTATTGTAAAAACTGAATATGAAACTGTAAATGTAGAATTTATTATTGAAAATTGAATATTAAAACTGAATATGGAACTGAAAAATATGTACAAAGAAGAAAAGGAGACATAATTATTGAACGAGTTTTTAATTGAGTTACAAGCGAAGTTAGATGAAGCAAAATCGAAAGGACTAATTAATTCGGATATTTCAAATCTGCAAAATCAGCTTAATAAGTTGAAATTACAGGCTGAAATTGATCCACAAACAATTTCAAATATAACTAAAGAAATTGAAAAGGTTACCAATCAGAAGATTATAATTACTAATATTAATGTAAATGCTGAACAGGCGGTTAAGAGCGCGCAAAAGACTGCACAACAGATTGCTAATGTATCTAAATCTGCAACTGATGCAGTCATTCAAAATGAAAGCAGGAAGCAACAGGCATATAAACAGACTGAAGATATACAGAAACAGATTTTGGCAGGGGAGTCTCTGATTAAGTCTGGTGCAAATGTAATAACTTTTAACAATACAAATGAAGCGGCGAGAGAAGCATTACAGTATTTTAAGGAGCTTTTGAAAGATGAGACTGAACTGCTCTCTGTATCAGAACGTTTCGATAAATCAAATATGCTTTCCTCTTTTGCTGTTAATGTAAAGCGTGCAAGCGGTGAGGTTGAAACTCTACGATATGCATTAAAGAATATCGGTTCAAAAGGTGATCCGTTATATGCATTCAAAAATATCGGTGCAGAACTGAATAATGCCCAGGCTGTAAAACAGATGCAGAAAATGGAGAAGGTCATTACAGATTATGAGACGAAACTGAATGATTTTAAGACGCGGTATTCCAAGACTGCAATTGATTTCTCTGGTTTTGAATCTGTATTCAACAACTTCAAGAATGGCATTGGTACTGTTAATGATTTGAAACTTGCCTTTAATCAGCTTGAAAATGCGGCGAAGATGGGGACACAGAGTTTAAAATCGCAATCAGCGTCACTTGATCCGATTACACAGGCAGTCAATAACATGCGTGATATACCTTCCATGTTGAAAAATTTAGAAACAAATATGTCTGGACTCCAAGACAAGACAGGTTTGGCAGGTATTTCAGTTGATGATTTAACATCAAGATACATGAAATTGAAATCTGAAATGGATGCCGCTGGTGGGAGGGTTCCGCTAGATGGAAGCTGGGCAAAAGAATACCAAAAGTTAATGTCTGATGTAGTTGCGTCAACTAAACGTGTTGCGGCTGAACAAAAGAAAGCGGAAAAGGCGAATCAATCATTCTTTGCATCATTAAAGAAGAATTTCTCTTTCCTTAGTTACTGGACTAGCGCAAACTATATCTTTATGACCGCGATCCGTAAAATCAAAGAGATGGTAGACAATGTCCGTGAACTTCAAGAAGCACTGGTTAATATCAATTATACAATGGAGCTTTCAGACAGACAGTTGAAAGAAATTGGTGAGTCATCTCTTCAGATGGCAAAAGATTTGAATACATCAGCAGGTAATATTTTAGGTGCTGTGAAATTGTACGCAAATGCGAAAGAAAGTGCTGAATCAATCCTTCAAAAGGCACAGCCAGCAATTATGTTGTCTAATGTTACAGGATTTAGCGGTGAGGAATCTGCTAAGTATTTGCAGACAATCATGAATCAGTTCGATTTGACACAGGATGATCTTATGGGTATCTCTGATACAATTCAGGCAATATCACAGAGTATAGCACATGACTTTGCAGATGGTATCGTACAGATTAATGAAGGAATTGCAACTTCTGGTGAGGTTGCTCGTGCAGCGGGTATGGATTTATCTGAATATGCAAGTATGATTGGTTTGCTTGTAGAAAAGACTGGATTACAGGGAAGCCAGTTGGGCAACAGTCTGAAAACGATCATAACGCGCACCACAAAAGCCGGAAAAATCATGGGTATTGATGAGGGTGAAATATCTGCCGCAGAAACATCTCTTCGTAGTATTGGTGTAGAAGTCAGAAAAACAGATGGAGAGTTCAATGCTTTTAATGATACTATGAGCGAACTTGCAAAGCAATGGGATTCATTATCAGACGTAGAAAAATCCAATATTTCGTTCAATCTCGCAGGAACACGCCAGATCAACGTAATCCAGACTTTATTAAGGAATTGGAGTGACTATGAGGATTTAGTAAATAAAGCAAACAATTCCACAGGAGTTACGCTTGAAAATCAAGAAAAATATGCAACGTCATTAGAAGGTAAGCTGGGAGAATTATCCGCAATATGGAGTAATATTTCAAATGATACTATCAGTTCATCATTCTTAAAAGGATTTGCAGACGCAGGAATTGGCGTATCGTCTCTGGTTGAAAAGATAGGATTGCTAAAATCCGTGATCGCAAGTGTGGGTATTGCTGCATTTGTAAAGAACTTTGCTTGACCCTGAAATAAGGGTGCATTATAAAATCTCTCCTACAGTTTTATAATTGGGCTAACAGAGATAAGGAACATGATAAAATGGTTCATTAGTACAAATCTCTGCATTGGGAGTTCTAAAATAAACCAACGAGGAGTAATTGTCTGGAAGGGCTTATGAATATCTTACTAAAGCGGAGCCGGTAACGGCAAACGTAAATGTAGCGAAAGCAGAAAAAACAGGATATTCGATATATGGTAATCCGTGTGCAAACATGGAGTACGTCTAAGTATCATTAACAAGGCTTAATCAGCAGCACACATTCCTAAGATTATGATATGTAACCTAAACCAATAACCCCGTAAAAGGGAATAAAGGGTTGAATAGGAATGGATGTTCATCGACTACCGATCCTCAGAGTAATTTCTACCTTATTGAAATTGCTTTTAAGGTATAGTGTTATACGGAGTTTTATAACTTTCTTACGTATAACATTACAAGCAAAAAGTTAAAAAACTACCATTCGTAACCACAGTTATTACAATGGAACTGTTTAAAACGTTTTGTCCCAAAAAGACCAAATACAGCAGTGTTTACAACTTTAGAAGTTGCAGAAACTTTCTTTAAGTTGGTGCTGTTACAGGTGGGACATTTGGGTTTGTTAAGTAGGTCTTGTAATTGTTTTTGGTCTTGATAGTTTTGAATTATTGTTTGGCGTTCATTAATATGATTAATATTTTCACCAATATAATTATCAACTATCATTTCTGCGATTTGATAATTATATTCTACTATAGGTTGAATATATTTGATAGCTTCATCTTTTTGATTTGCAACACAAAAATGATGAATAGTGTTGATGTCTTTTATGGTGATATTATATTGTTGATATAATTTTTCAATTTCTGGTAACATACAAAAACCTCTTTCTTTCTGTCATATAGATGATTATAACATTTGACATATATTTACGCAATTAAGAACTGTAGGAGAATCTTTGAATGCTATAAATTCTATAAATGTTATATTAAATTCTAGTACATTAATGTATGGGCAATCATTAAATGAGCTTAGATTATTGGCTAATAAATATTCTGTAGATGCACTGAAAATGGCAATCACACAATCATCATTGAATGCAGAACAAATAAAAGCCATACTGACAGCAAGAGGATTAACAGAC
The DNA here is from genome assembly GCA_910586585.1 of uncultured Lachnospiraceae bacterium. Classification (GTDB taxonomy): domain Bacteria; phylum Bacillota; class Clostridia; order Lachnospirales; family Lachnospiraceae; genus COE1. Next base: position 5,207 of record CAJUKA010000123.1, on the reverse strand, counting down.
GCAGAAATACAAGAAGTAATCACCACAAACGCCCTCACAGCTTCCCAAACAGGAGCAACTGCTTCCGCATTTGGACTTGGCACGGCGTTCAAAGGTTTAGGTCTATCTATCAAGGCAGCAACAAAATCTATGATTGCATGGATGGCAACGAACCCTATTGGATGGTTTACTGCTGTAGTCTCTGCCATTGGTGCATCAATCTATGGTGGTGTCAAACTGCATGATGCACTGACAGTATCCCTTGAAGAGCAGAAAGAAAAGCTGCAAGAGACAAAAGAAGCTTATGAGAGTGTAAAGAATGAACTTCAGGAAGTCGAGGCAGAATTAGAAAATACCCAAAACAAGATTGAGGAATTAGAAAATACACCTAATCCTACATGGGTAGAGCAAGAAGAATTGAACAGGCTCCGTGAAGTTACAAAAGAATTGGAATTACAGAAACAGCTAAAACAGGATGCACAGCTTGAATTTGCCGAAGATTTGTACAAAGAGAATGAGAAAACATTCGAAAAGGAATTTAAAAGCTCGTATGGTAATACATCAATAGCAGATATGAAAGAACAGTTGGCGTATGGTCATATCGGTACTGGACAACTTGACTATGAAAATATTACCGATATTGTATCAGCACTTCAATATATTAATGAAGAAAAGGCTAAACTGACAGACGAAAGTGAAATTGCTGAATATGAGAATCTTATTAATGATCTGACAGAATTGGTTAAGTCAGAAGGACAGGAATATTTGTCTTCCCTGTCAGAATACAAGCAGAATATTTTTGAAATCGCAAGTATTCGTGATCTGACAGAAGATGAGCAAGAGTTTTATGATTATCTTTCTTCAATGCAGAAGGCGATTTATGAATATTATAGTCCGGCTACATGGAACAGTCTTGAATTTGACTCTGTATTCAACACCGAAGGTATTGAGAAAACAAAAGAAGAACTTGTTTCCATGTATAAAGCAGGTGAATTATCATCCATAGAAATGCTGGAACAGTTCCCTAAATTATATCAGGCAATCAAAGAAAGCGAGATTATCGCAGGTGAAGGTTCCAACGCATTCAAAGAGTTTTATAATGAAATTGCGGCATTAGCTGAGGATACTTCGGATACTGTTGCAGATACCAATGAATCAATATCCACTTCACGCTCCATCACCGACACTATAAAACAACTTAACACCCAACTCAAACCAACTTTCGATTCACTCAAATCAGCATATCAGGATATCTTTACAACAGATGATAATGGCAAGCCATTGTTTACACTTGAAAATGTAGATTTATCCATGCTTGACTCTATCAAATCTGCAATAGATGAATTGAATGAAAACGAAGAATTAGGAATTCACATTGATTATTCAGAGTTTGGAACTCTTGCAATGGTACTGGCTGACACATCTTCTACTGCTGATGAAGTGCAAGAGGCGTTTAATTCGTTTGCAACAGATATACTCAATGCCACTACTGCTACAGATGGAATGACACAAGAAACGGCACAATTAGTTGAGCAGATGTTGGAATCATTGGGTGTTACAAATGCAAATGAGATTGCCTTAAATGCTTTAAGAGAGGCAAAAGCGCAATCCATACTGGCTGCATATGACCTGACAAATGCTACAAATGATGAATTAGTGGCTATCTTGGGAGAAGGGGAAGCGGCTGGACTGACTGAGCAGCAAATATACAGCCTTAGAGCGGCAGAAATTGCTTTTGGAAATAACGACCTGAGTGTTGAAGATAAGATAGGAAAATTAAGAGACCTTGCATCTGCATATGGTGATACTGCAAGTGCCGCATTAGCTACAGCAGTTGCAAATGACCTTGCAAGCGGACATACAGATGTAGATGCTGCTATTAATGATATAATGGCAAAAATAAATACAGGGGTTAAAAAGGCTGAAATTAACTTTTCCCCAGAATCAAAATCCAAATCCAAAAAATCCGGCGGTTCCAGCAAAAAAGAAGAAGATAAATGGCTTGAGGAATACAAAAAGAAGCTTGCGGAATTGCAGAATTTATTAGACAAGGGTAGACGAATGCCCTCTCCTGTAGTAATACAGGATGTATAAAAGTAACTATATCGGTTAAAAGGCGATGGGACGCTCAAGACCGAGGAAAGACTGATTTTAGATTGAAAAATAAAGTAACTTAGAAACATGACAATAATTCAATTAAAATATATTCTATGTTTTTGTAGTATTCTGTCGATTGTTGGTATATAATGGTATATTATAATACCAATAACAGGCGGTGGTCAAATGTTAATAGTATCATCTATTTTTGCGCATATAGCTTTAGGAGCGTTATTTGCGTTATTTTTTGTATATTATTATATCAATGGTGATGGAAAATCGAAAGTATTTCTTGAAATAATACTAGGAAGTGGGAATTTTGCTGGTATGTTTATATTATATAAAACATTTAAAATTAACAATACTATAATCAATTTATTCTCTATGGCAGCATGTATGTTTTCATTTTTAATTATTACGTTTTTACTAATCATACTTTTAGCATTTATTATAAAAGATAAAGAAAATGATGATATAATAAGATTAAGAGATATAATATTTGGACAAGCTTCTTGGGTAAAAGAATTTCGAGATAAAAGGAAAAAGGAAATTGATGAAAAATTAGATTATAATATACTGAAAAACAAAGAACATGAATTGGATAATCGGGAACAAATTATAAAGGGTAAAGAATTATATTTGAAAGAAGAATTTAATAAATTAGAACAACTTGGAAATAAAAAAGTAAGACTTCATCTTCCAGAGAAATCAAATATAGTTGTAACTAATGATTATATAGAAATGATCCCTTCATATTTTAGGGACATTACAAATTGTATATTAGAAATGAACGCAATTGAGAAAAAATATTTAGATGAAGGAGAGTTTACTTTTAGGAGTTTACGAGCATATTTGATGTCTCTTTCAACAATTATTTCTTCAAATATTTTTAATAGCAATTCTACAGATATAAGAATACATTTTAGATATTATAATAAAGATAAAAATGGTTATGATAAATTAATAGCAATAATTGGGAAAAAAATTGTTAAACAGGATATGACGTTTATTCCTAATAATACGAATAATATGATTATGAAGTCATATGAGTGTAAAAGGGCTTTGATTAAAAGTATAAATTATAATTTCGATTATAAAAGCCATAATAAAGCAATCTGGAAAGACTATTTAACATATACTTTTTATAATTTTGAAACAGAAGGCATTCCTGTGTTATCATTTGGAATATCTGTAAAGAATGAAACCAGATACAAAAAAATCTTCTATATTTTAAATTATATAAAATTTGAAGAGTATTTACAAGAAAAAATTGATAACTTGCATAGCTTTTGTAATTTGCAGAATATAATATATGGGGGTGATGTTTAATGTATAAAATTTCTAAAATAGACGCATTTCAAACAGTTGTAAAATATATAGATAATGATAATTATAATTTTGCAAATGCAGTAATGAAAATTATAAATCGATCTATGAATCATGACAAGAAAAAAAAATTACTTTCTGATTTTATTATATTGAATCCAAAAGAAGAAAAATATTTCGAAAAAAATATTTTGATTTTTGAAAAACGTGAATAACTTATATATTGCTGCTGGCATTGAAAGTATACATAGCTGATACCATTATTCTTAAAAAGTTTTGTAAAAATTCACTTGACAATATCTTATTCATTTGATATTATATAACAATGAAAAAACGGAATGACCTTGAGTCGCTTGTTTTTTTATAAAGTTGTTTGAATGACTTCGGGTCTCTTGAACAATCAATATGATAAAAGCATACTCTTTTCTATACAGATTTAATTTGTGTTAATGAGGTACTTTTATCATCACTTGTATACTATAGCATCTGTTTATACAGGTGCTTTTTTGATATCTAAACCAATCTAAAATCTTTATCCGTAGAGACTGTAATACCTTATATGGCAACATATGAGGTTCCGTTACTCTCCTACCCTATCTGGGAGGAGTAAGATCCAGTCCGAACTCGCACAATAATCCCAAATAAATGAAATGCGAGAGCCAGCCAGAAATGACTGGCCGCTATGTAATTACATAGTCTGTAGGGTTGATTCCCGAAAGTAACAGATTGATTATCAACGAACGCGAGTTTTTCTCGCAGTCAGAAACACTTCTCAACACCTATCTCAAAGACTCAGAAGAACATATGACAAAATATGCAGAGGAAATATCCGATGCAGAAAAGACGCTTCATGGAAACATGGTGAGCGCATACCAGTATGAAGCGGATGAATTAGGACGCTTACGCGACAAGAATTATCTCAGCATTACACAATGGTATCAGTCCATGATGAATTTACAGGATTCATACTATAACAGTGAAGCGTTAAAGCTCAAAAATCTTGCAGACACTATGGAAGCAGAATATGGACGCATGAGCCATATTAATATTACAAGACCATCTGTTGACGCATCCCAGATACAGGCGGCAGGATATGCTACAGAACTGGAATCCTCTTCTTTCTATGCACAGTCTTTTGGAAATGAAGAAAAACAGGTTATTGTCACACCGATACTTCCTGATGGAACAATTCTCTCTCCAGAGGCACTCACTGATTATGCTGACAAACTCCTCAAAGGCCAAAAGATAGACGCTGATATTGAGCTTTCCATGTTTGATGGCAAAGATGCTGTAAAACAGGCAGCGGAATATGTCAGCGGTCTTGAAAAGATATCTGGTGAATACCAGAACATTAAGAAGGCATTCGCTGAAAGTCCTTACGGTGATTTCACAGAGGAACAGCTGGAAGCACTTGAAACACTCACAGAGGATATCGAGAAACACAAAAGCCAGTTAAGCAACGAGCTTGGAGATATTAAATCCGCTTATGACGGGCTTATCGAGATACGTGACACGTATAATGAATATGGGAAAATCAGTGTTGATCAGTACCAGTCTTTGTGTGATATGGGGTTTGAATACCTTGCGCTGCTGTCTGATGAAAACGGCGCATTGTCATTAGATGAAGAAGCATTCCAGAGACTTACCGATGCAAAAGTGCAGCAGATGCAGGTCGATATGGCTTTACAGGCGGCTGACCTTATCAATAACATACAAACTGAGGCGCAGGCAGTTGAATACCTTGCCGCATCTTATAACCTAAATTCCGCAAAAAATTATAACGAGGCTAATGATTTTAGGCTTAA
>CAJUKA010000122.1 GCA_910586585.1 uncultured Lachnospiraceae bacterium | reverse complement strand
AATATTTCTCATGAATGACAAGAAAAAACTGGAGATTAAATCTCTGAACCAAAACATCATGACAGAGTTCTCCATATCCGAACTCGAAGAACGCCTCGAAACAGATCCAATTGCATTAGGCACAGCCGCTGACTCTGCAATGCAACTATCTACTGAATGTTTTACTTGTACGCTCTGTTTTACTTGTGGCGAATTTTTATAAGCAATTTTGGCTTCTGTCATTAATAACCATTCACACTCTATTTTGCTCAGCCCAAAACAGAGTGAATGGTTATGTGACTTCTGAAAACGGGGAAAGGGTTGAGTTTGCAATAGTAAAAATAATGAGTTCTGATTCATCGTATATAGCCCATGCAATGACTGATTCCATTGGCTTTTATGATATATCTGAATTCAATATTAATGATGGTATTCTCCAAATCTCAGCTTTTGGATATATTCCCCAAACTATACCATTTCATATTTTAACTAATCCCACCATTAAAAATTTTTTTCTACAACCACAATCAAACCAATTAAAAGAGGTAACTATAACAGGGAATAATATTATCCGTTCAAAAGACGGACATCTCATAGCACTACCCACAAAATCTGAAAAACGGCATTCCTTTGGTGGTATTGACCTATTGGCAAATATAATGATTCCAGGAATAACAGTAGACCGTATTTCAGGAGCTGTCTCAGCCGTGTTTGGCGAAGCTGCTCTATATATTAATGGCATTAAAGCTACTATTCCGGAAGTAAAAGCACTACGAGTTGCTGACATAGTAAAAATTGAATATTATGACACCCCCACAAATCAATATGTTGGGGAAAACGCTGTGATTAATTATGTGGTAAAACAATATAACTCCGGAGGATTCGGTAATATCAATGCACAACAAAATATAGGATTTTTAGGAGGTAATTATGGATTTTCAGGCAAGATAGCGCACAATAACACTACTATACAAGCATTTGGAGACTACAATATAAATCAAATGGAGTCTGACAGGAAAGACGGATATATCAATTATAATTTTAAGGAGGGCCATTATAAAGAACAAATTGTGGGCATAGATGGTAAATCAAGGACAAACAATGGAAGCATCCATATAGATGTTACTAACACCACCAAAGCACGAACACTTCAAGGAGGTATATACCTGAGCAATAGTGATGCTTCAAGCAATACGGTAGAGAAGCAACCCGACAATTCATATCAGAACAAGAACTCATCTGACCGAATAAACTATATAGCGACTAAATTATATACAAGATTCATCCTTGTCAAGAAACAAACTCTTGACATAAACTTGAATGGCTCCTATGCCTATAATAAATATTCTTATGAGTTTGATAACTTCTCATCAAATTATCAAACTCGAACGTCAAATGACCTGTGGAACTTAGATTTAACAACCACTTATACCATAAAATTCAACTCTAATAATTCTTTAGCCGCAAAATTTATTAATCTGTACAAAAATAACAAAGCTCAATATTCCGGGTCAAACATACCATCTTCTGAATTATGGAGCAATGAAGAAATATTTTTTGTGCAGTATTCTCATAAAGTATCCGACAAAGTCCGCATTTCATTTCAACCTGGCATATCCGCATTGCAATATCAACAAAAGCTGGGTGATAAAATAAGCACATTCTCCCCCAGACTTGACACTCGTCTCACAGTCAACCTACCCCAAGGGCAATACATCGTGACCTCCTGCAACATAGGCAATTCATTTCCAAATATTGCCAGTTTAACTACGGCAGAGCAACCTGTCAACAATCTTCATGTTATTAGAGGTAATCCTTATATAGACAACACCAAGCTATATAAACTCATGACTATTTATGGCAAAAACACTAATAAATTCGGATTACAAGCTATCGCACAATATCAGTACAACCATCACATACCCATTAGCTCGTATGTTCAGGAGGACAATGTCATTATAGAAAGTTGGAGTACAGACGAAGATGCTCACTATTTTAATTCTTTCGTATCATTTTCCTACCGTCCCATTAAAACGGTAACCCTTCAACTCTCTGGCGGTTATAATCTGTACAATTATACAGGTGTTCAATCTGCCAAGACTCACGGGCTCGACTGTAAGTTGGATTTTATATATTATTATCATAATGTTGCCCTCAATGCATTCATAAACACTCCGCAAAAAGTTATGGGAATGGATCTTGCAAGGGTAGAAACGCCCTGGAAATATGGCGCAAGAATAAACTATAACATTGGACAATGGCTAATTGAGATTGGGATAAACAATCCTTTTTTAAAGGGGAATAAATATGGTTTCAAATCATATAATCAGATTTATAATTATAACTATAAGTTAACTTCACGTTCTGCCGGATGCTCAGGTTTTATTAAACTTGCTTTCAATTTCGAGTTTGGGAAGCACATCAAACGTAGTGAGATAGAAAAGCAGAAAATAGAGATTGAAAATACTATTTTAAAAGTCCACTAATGGAACCATACGATAAAATAACACCAATTACTCCATCTAGTCAATTAGACATCAATACAGAGTTTATAATATCTATCCAAGATAGATATTATAAACTAAGCAAACAGGCGTTCTTATTGGTTCTTTGTCTATCACATGGAGAAGATATGGATTCTGCGATCACCTCATATCAAAAAAAGAGTGGCTCTTCTTACTCAAGGAAACAAATATCATATGTTATTGAAAATGCAATCAATCCAATCATATATAATAATGTCATTGAGCCCAAGAAACCTCTCGGTTTTATATTTAAACGCTCTATATTTTCAGCACAAACAGTAAGGACTATTTCTAAACCGCTCTCCCCCCTATTTAATAAATACATAATAGTATGCATGTTAATATTAGCCGTAATATTAAATACGGTATATCTACTTCAACCTAACATATTACATTATAATGGACATATTGGTCTTGAGGGGATACTAGTAATATTCAGCATTACCATCTTGTCTTCATTATTTCATGAATTTGGACATGCTTCTGCTTGTATTAGATATGGTGTATCCCCTGGGGATATCGGGGTGGGAATCTATCTGAACTTCCCACTTTTTTATACAGATGTAACTAAAATCTGGTGTCTGCCTCAAAGGCATCGACATGTTGTAAATTTTGCCGGGATATACTTCCAATGTTTATTATTAATAATATTGGATTGTATATATTTCATTATACCTGAAGAAACAATTCGTTTCACCATACTCTCTATATTACTCAGTTTTGCAATTACATTAAATCCATTTCTTAAGTTTGATGGATATTGGATAATAACGGACATTCTAAATATCCCCAATTTAAGAGAACATACTTACATTTGGTTACAAAAAAAAATTATAGGGAAGTCATTTAAAGCTAACTATTTCTCCCCTATAAGTAACTTACCAAGATGGAAATTAAGTTTATTTATCTTATATTCTGTCGGAAGTATACTTTTCCTTATAACATACTTCACATACATAATTCCATATGTAATAATCACTAGTGGGCAAGCTTTTATAACTGAATCCAAGTTACTAATATCTTGTTTAGTTCATTCCATAACTCCTCCATTTTCCATCGTTAAAAATATCATCTCATATTTAATATTCCTCTCAACAGTCATTTTTTTATGTTGGAATATTCTTAAACTGCTTATCAAACGTCTCTATTTTTCATAATAGAGTTCACTCCCTTCTTATCATGTATAGTAATATAAGGCTTAATAATTTATATGTCATAGCGATTACATTCATAATAAGTTTTGTTTCTCTTGTACAAATTAAATATATATTGGTTATATATTGTTTGGCACTTCCATGTATATATCTCTCAAAGCTCAACAAATATCATTTAAGTTACACCCATATTACATTTCTACTTTTTACTACTTACATAATAGCTAGAACTATTTGCAACATATCCATTACACCAATAAAATCTCTGGATATAATTGCGAAAGTTTCTGTCATGAACATTGTTTTCAGTCTTGCTTCAATATGTTTTCAAAATACTTCCAATAAACGTAGGTTCTCCAATATAGTATATGTTATCACTATTATCTTTTTGCTATGGTGTACGATAAGTTTTGTCATCTTAAAATGGGATGCCTCTTCACATGGATTCAATGATATATATCACCTACGATTTTTAAATAGACCTTGGGGATACATTAATAATGGCTATATCATTGTAGCCATCAGTCTATACGTTATTACCATATATCATAAAAGACATAATTATGGCTTATTATCACTACTAACGTTATGTACCCTAATGTCCTTTTCCAAAGGAACATATATAGCTTATATAATTTTTTTAGTTTGCCTTTGCTTAACTAAGACATTGAATACATATCGTGTTATTTTTACTGTTTTTGCTATAACCTGTATATTTTATTTTATTATGACCGATGAATTAAATTCGTTAGTCGAAAACATGTATACATACACTTCTTCTGGCAGTTATCATTGGCGTACAAACAGTCTTTCGTTCAATAGAAATATTTTTTCATTATTATTTGGATCCGGCATAACTAGTTCCTCTCTATACATGGAATCATACGAATCCAACACATTCACCATTACGGCTCCTAACTTATTTTTACAAATATTCATAGAACTTGGCATAGTTGGATGCATCTTATTTTTCATAATGATATTATCCATCATAATTAATTACAAACGAACAGTTACAAATTCCATATTAATATCATATTTATCTTTTATTTTAATAAAAGAGAGCTGTCAAGGAATATTGATGTCGTATTACTATATTTTATTTGTATTCTCCATTACTATTTCCTTTTTAGATTCTTCTAAAAAAGAAATCTCACAATCTTTTTATTCTTCAATTAAATATTTATTTATATCCACAGCCTTAATAGGGATATCTTCTATCGTATGTGGATTTATCCAGTTTCACCTGAATTCAACTAGGCCACAATATTCTATAGAGAATTGGGATATAAATAAACCTGATAAATATCCAATAATAGGGGTCATTCAAGGTGTAATACCTACATATAAAATAATTTGTGATAGTATGCTTATACAAAATCCATATATTTGCATTTATCGAGGTATTGAATTTTATAATGATAATAATTATCCTGAAGCCTTAGATTTAATATCATATTCCACTTTAAATCAGCCGTCGTTCCTACATTCCTCCATACTAAACAAGATACTCTCAAAAGATGTCACATTTGCAAATGCTTTACGTGAGCGCTTGATACTCAAAGGTGTTCCTACCGATAACAATCCCATAACAATGTCCAAATATGGTTATATTTTAAAATATTATGATATTCCTGAAGCTAATTATTGGTTACAATTAGCCGTCAATAGAATGCCTTCATTAAGTACCCCTTGGCTGTTGTTAGGAGACACACATAAATTCAATTTTCTCACATCCGTCGGAGCCACGTCTTACTCGACAACATGTACTACAGATCTTTTTGCCGAGTTCGACTTGGTCAATAAGCTTCATAATGAATATTCTTGTAGATTTGTTCACTGGTATGGATATATCCCTTCATATAAGAACAACTAAATGAACCATTATCACCACCACACTTGTTTGCCGTTTTCCCATGTAAAAATTCGCTCTTCATTGCCCCCGTCATCACAACGCAATAATAGAAGCGCCCCACTGGGAACATTTTCAAAGCATACTGAATATCCGTTAGACATTTTAGTCGCAATTTTTTTCCATCCTAAATCATAATATAACAGTTCATATTGCAATCCTGGTTTTACAAAATTATCATCATTTTGAGGATAAAACACAATGGTATCAATCCTTTGAGGACTTCCAAAATCCATTCCGATACAATAACCTGGTGTAGCATTTTCTAGAACCCTGAACCAATCACCGTCATTTGCTCTTTCAGGAGTTGATATTCCTTCTGTAAATGGATGTCCATCTAAAATTTTGCCATCTTGCCTAAATTCAAGTTCTGTAAGCGGATAGTTTATTTCCTTTGGGGAACAATACCTGACATAACGAAATTTATTAGGCGAGTCTGTATAGATTTCATTCCTATATACAGGTGTTCGTTTAATCTCTGCAATAAGATACGGATTCTTAAAATCAAGCGTATTGCTTCCTTCAAATTTAGCACCACGCATAGATGCCCATCTATTTATAAACTTCCCTACAAGAGGATACTTGCGATCAAGTTTTATATCAATAAGGCTAGTGGTATCCGGCATTAAGTGTCTCTCTATATGATTCGTAATGACAATAGGGTTCTCTATCGGCTTCATAATTCCATCATCATAAATTACAGGTAGGTACACTGTAGAATCTCCCATATCTTTGAACTCATGCATATAATTATCACTATGTGAGTTCATAACAGGCACCCAGCCTTCACCTATTTTGAAGGTACACAAATAAATATCTTTTTTTGCGATTGAATATTTATATTATGAACATCCACATACTGCTTGGTTACATCTTTTTGAAAAGGGTTACAAAAATTTTCTATTATTTCTATTGGAGCTTCTTTGTCATAAAATGTACGATAATTGCGCTCATATGTTGTACGCCATACTTTAGAAACCTTCTTTTTGAAATTCGTTGAATATGGAAAGTCATCTTCGATCGTCTTAGTGATTGAAAATATGGAAGAGTCTATCACATTAGATTTGGATGCTACTGTATCATGCTTGGTCATCGAATAACTACCATATTCTGTTACAAGGGCACACCATGCATGACCATTACGGCTATAGTTACTCCATTGAGGGACAATATCTATTGCCACTGGAATACCCAAAGATCTCATCACAGCAACTTCATATGCACACCCCTGGAAACAACTTCCTGTCCCAAAAACTTCCAGATATTTCAATGGAGCAGTATATGGTATTCCCAAAGAACTATTTCGAAAACGTCTCATAATTTCACAATGAATGGTCTCGTAAGCTCTAATGAGATTATCCTCTTTCTCAATAAATTTTTCATATTGATTCTTTAAATGCTCCCTCCAACCTGCTACAAACTTCTCTTCAGTTACTCTATATGGCAATATATAGTTGCAAAACAAATCAAATGAGACAGAATCCTTCCAAGGCGATTCCATCCACGTTGTAAAAGCCATATCAATGTTATCAATAATATCTTTAGCAGACATAAATACAGCATCTTCGGTTTTAGAGACCTGATCCGATTGTGATAAAGTTGTCCATAAATTTCGCAACTCTTCATCCGAATATTTTTTGTTTTTCGCCAATTCTATCAACGAATCTAATGCTATACTCTTTACTTCGTTATGCCCTTTCATATTGGCTATCAAAAACCGTGCTGCTTGCTGGTAGATACTATCTTTTTTAGAATAATAATGCAAAACTTCCATTAATTCAGACTGGTTATCACCTGCAATTTCAAAAGTTTGCGTCATTTCTCTCGATCCACAAGAAGCAATGAACGCCCAAATAAGCAGAATCATTAAATTTTGTTTCATATTGAATTGAGTGTTAATTCGCTTTTACAAATTTCATACAAATATAGCAAACAATCAACATTATGCAAATTCATAAAACTTTTCAATTAAAATTCTTTATTGCACAATCTCAAAAACACTCGTTTTTGGGATTATGCTCCATAGTCTATCAGTGGGAATTGTTTGATTTTAAAATGAGTCTCAAAACCCATCTATATTTCATCGTCTCATATATATAAACTTATCCTTTTTTGAAACTTTTCAACTACTTGTTGCTGATACAAACCTTTTTCGTATCTTTGCATCATATACAGTTCTAATATGTCAACCATCCAAATAAAATCTATTGGGCCAATAAGAGACTCTGGTGTTATCCAACTTCAGACTATTAATCTATTCATTGGTAAACAAAGTACCGGAAAAAGTACTTTGTTAAAGATTATAAGCCATTGCAGATGGATAGAAAAATTACTTTGTATCGGTAAACCGAAAAATGGAAGAGGTGTAAAATATGCATACACTCACCATTATCGTTTTATCCAAGAATTGATAAAATTTTATCGTTTTGATTCAAAATTTTTCAATGCTAATAGCGAAATAAGATATGTAGGTGACACATATCGAATTGATTTTATTGGAGGAATTAAAACCAATGCAAGAATAGAAGTATTAGAGAATTCTGAGCCATATAATGTAAAATTGAGCTTTATTCCATCTGAAAGAAATCTTATTTCAGCAATAAAAGACATTGAATCTTGGTATCGTCCTAAAGATTTTGATGTACTGTTTAATTTTATCTTTGAATGGGATGAGGTAAGAGAAACCTATACTCCTAGTAATGCTCTTCGGCTTGTTGTAACTCCCAAATTAGAATACTATTATGACAAATCCAAAGGAGAACAACTACGTACTATTGACGAAAGAAAGGAATTTTCACCATTTTACGCATCTAGTGGGGTCCAGTCCGCGTTACCATTGGAAGTCATGGTCAATGCTCTAGTTGAAACAGTCGGTTCCAAAGCTAATCTAAGCAAATCCGATTTAATGGACATAGTTTCGGCTATTATTGAAGAAAATGCTACTTTTAATAAAGATTCTATCGAAAGTAAAATAGCGAAAGATCTTTTAATTTATAAAGGTGCCATATTCTTTATTGAGGAACCGGAACAAAACTTATTCCCAGAATCTCAAGCAAAGCTCCTGTACCACATAGCAGCTTCTATAAAAACTGCAAATTGTAAATTAGAATCTGGACACAGCATGGTATCAATAGCCACCCATAGTCCATATATATTATCCGCATTGAATGTCTTGATGGCAGCCTCTGAAGCCTATGCGATAGACCCGGAACGGACTACAGAAATAGTGCCAAAACAATGCATTCTTGATAAAGGTAGCATAGCAGCATACTACATATCTGAAGATGGATTTGTTACTAATGCTGTAGATAATGATATATATATGGTTAACGGAACATATATTGATAGAGAATCTCAATATGTAGAAGATGCTCTTGACCGTCTTAACGATATAATTTGTCAAATATGAAAGAGTCTCTTCATTCTGTTCTAGAAAGAAGTTTTGCGCCATATTTACCTCTCACTGATCGTAAAAATCTATCTTTAAAAGAACAACAAACATTATATAAACTTGATTTTGGGAAACGACGCAAATGTGTTTCCTATCAAATAGATGGAAATATTATAAAAACAGGAAATAAATGTGATTTTCTTATTTTAGCAAAACAAGAAGAAGATGAGAACAATAACAATTGGAAAGCTATCTTCGTAGAATTAAAAGGTACGGATGTTGAACATGCTCTAAAACAGCTTGATGCAACAATGTCCAATTCTATATTCAGCCATGGTAGTATCGACGAAAAACACGCTAGAATTGTTGCTAAATCATTTCCTTCCAGCAAGTCAAACCCTAAATTTGAATTAGAAAAAAGAAAATTCAAAGCCAAGCATAAATGTTCACTAAAACAAGTTTCTACTGGAAATATAGACATTATTACCTAATAACCTTAGATGAAGATTGGCTACGCAAGAGTATCGACCACCGGGCAGAACCTCGATGGGCAGACTGATCTACTCACTCAAGCCGGATGTGAGCGGATATACAGTGAGAAGATATCCGGAGTAAAAAAGGAACGTCCGCAACTTGACAGGATGATGGACTCACTCCGTTCCGGAGACACCGTGATAATAACGGAACTTACCCGACTGGGGCGTTCCGTCAAGGAACTACTCTCAATCATCGAGAAGATACATGAAGCCGGAGCGTCGATAAAATCACTGAGGGAGACATGGCTCGACACCACCACACCACAGGGCAATCTACTGCTCACAATCTTTGCCGGACTCTCACAGTTTGAGAGAGACCTCACACGGCAGCGCACAAGGCAGGGGCTTGAAGCTGCGAGGGCAAGAGGACGTAAGGGAGGCAGACCCAAGTCTGATGAAAGCAAGGTATCTACCGCACTGAAGATGTATGACTCTAAGCTGCACACCATTGATGAGATAACCAAGGCTACCGGAATCAGCCGGGCAACCCTTTACAGGGCTATCGACAACCGAAAGAAATCATCATAATTCAGCTTGCTGTCCGACACTGGGTCCGGCAACGTAAATCGCCATGACCCCGGCAAGGGGGGTATTAGGCTACCCCCCTTGCCGTCTGATGCGGCAAGCCGACTGTCATCACACATTATCCCTATCTTCTCATTCCCCTGCTTTTCTTCGGAGGTTCCTGAGTCTGTCCTATATCCGGCTTTTGTGTCTGCTGCTTCCTTTTCTCTTCCTCCTGACGCTGCT
Source organism: uncultured Lachnospiraceae bacterium (assembly GCA_910586585.1). GTDB lineage: Bacteria > Bacillota > Clostridia > Lachnospirales > Lachnospiraceae > COE1. The sequence goes on along the minus strand of CAJUKA010000122.1, from coordinate 1,633 downwards.
TCAGCCCAAGTGCTGCCGCTACCTTAGCCCAGATTTCACGGAAAAAATCCGCGATGCGCTTGCCACAGATGGATATAAAGGAGTCCTTTCCCTCGCCTTCGACCTTTATCTCTGTATCCTGACAGTATTCATCCGGAATACGTTTCCTTGTTGCCGGATCGGTGAACGCATACGGCTTCAGACGAAGCACACCTCCATCGAGGATGCAATCCTGCCATTCGGGATTGGTTATCTGTATCGAAACCATTTCCCTGATCAGCCGGGCTTCATCGGGATGTCTGCGTTCGAGTGCGGTCTGAGAGCCGGACACTGTTTCCTTCAACTGTTGCAGTTCCCGTTCCGCCTTATCTCTTCCGGCTTTCTCCTGACGAGTGGCTGCGGCTGCTCTCTCCAGTGCGGTGGCGTTGCCGGACACGAGCAACTTCAGCTCCGCATTCTCCTTTGCAAGCCTCTCAACCTCTTTCTTGGCAAGGAAACTTATCGAGGCATTGTTTATCCTTTCCAATGCCTCCTTCTCCACCTTGGCTACCTCTTTCTCCCTGCTGTCCGCCACCTGAAGGAGACGGCCAGCGGACTCTATACGTCCCTCGGCATATTCCCCAGCTTCAGTATATGTGTCGAACCTGTCCTGAGCCTTCTCTATCAACGGAAGGAGTTTGTCAAGCTGTTGCTGTTGCCGGACTAACTCATTTTTCTTTTCAGCGAGTTCACCCCTCGTCTCGGTCAGTTCCTTTTCCTGCTCCCGGATCTGACTGTCCTTTTTAAGAATCTCCATGTTCTTCTCCTTCACCAGAGCCTCCTGTCCGGCGAGTTCCTTGAGTAACTCATCCAGCCGTCCGCGTTGCAGCTCGTATTGCTCCTTATAATACTGGGCAAGATCCTTATGTTTTGCAGGGCTTCCTTCCTCACCTCTCTCCAGTCCGAAAGGAGCCATCGCAACAGCATACTCGGTCTGCCGTCTTTTCAGATCCCATTGGGTCATGACATCATCGGCACACAACCGCAAGGTCTCCACTGTCGCCTTTTTCTTGTAACGGCGTTTCTTCTTCGGGGCTTCCTCTCCGTTCTTCTCCGCTTTCTCCTTATCCTTGGCGGCTCTCTTTTTCGTAGTCCTCTGCTTCTTACTCTCGCCGGACACGACAGGAACAAGTGAAATATGGAGGTGCGGTGTCTCCTCGTCCATGTGCAGAACCGCACTCACGATGTTCTCCTTGCCATGTTCCTTCTGCGCCCACTTGATAGACTCCCGGCACCATTCCATCAGCCTGCCCTGCTCGCGCTCGTATTCATTGCCGTCGGCATCCTTCTGATGACGGACAGCATCAAGCCTGTTCTCGATGGCTGCGCTGCGGCCTATCTCCCGGGCTTCCTTTATGAACTCTTTGTTATGCTTGGTAAGGTCGCTGCGCTTGATGTTGTACGGCACATGCTCCCTGCCGTCCGCCTTCTTCCTCTCGATATGGGTGGAGTAAGACACCGGTGGACCGTAGCATTTCTCATAATGGCAGACTGTGTAGTGGCTCATATATTTTAAGTGGAAGGTGGACGGAAACGGCCGGGAAGGGATGCAAGGGGAACAGCGGCCGCAGAGCTGTTCCCTTTGCCGGAGAGTGCAGAGAGAGGGTCACTCTCT
>CAJUKA010000121.1 GCA_910586585.1 uncultured Lachnospiraceae bacterium | reverse complement strand
AAAGGGAAGGAAAGGAGAGGAAAGGGAAGGAGAGGAGAGGGGAAGGGAGGGGAGAGGAGAGGAAACAATAGGAAAGGAAGGGAAGGGAAGGAAGAGGAGCTTTTCCGAGCCGAAGGAAAAGCGGGGCACAAGATGCACAAAAATATCAGAAAAAAACATACAAAAAGCCGAAGGCAAACAAAAAATGCACAAAAAGAGAGCAAAAGGAAGTAACAGACAAAAAGATGACAATAAAAATGGAAGAATGGAAGAAAAAATTGTGGAAATAAAAATAAAAAAAAGAGAGAAAAAGGTTCCAAAAATAGAAAGAATACAGTATAATGACTCTATGGCGCTGGGAAAGGCAAGAAGAACCCGAGACAGAAAAAGCCCAGGCAGTAGGAACCAGGAAGAAGAAGTGCAGAGCGAAAAGACTCTGTACGCCCAAAAAGGAAAAAGGGGGACTATGAAAAATGTTTAAACGGAAATTGTTTAAGCGAGCGCTGCCATTCATACTGAGCGTGGCGATGATGTTTGAATCACTGCCAGCGACAGCGATGGCAACGGAGAGCAGCGGAGCTGAACAAATGACGGAGACAGAAAGACAAAGCGAGGAAGGAGGAGAGGAAAGAAGCGGAAGCGAAGAGTCGGCGGAAGCAGCATCAACAGAGGAGAGGTTGAGCGAGGAGGCAAGCGGAAGCGAGTCAGGAAGCGAAAGCGAGGAAGCGCCAACAAGCGAGGAGGCAAGCGGAAGCGAGTCAGGAAGCGAAAGCGAAGCATCAACGCCGAGCGGGAGTGAAACGCCGTCAACAAGCGAGGAGTCGAGCGAGTCAGGAAGCGAAAGTGAAACGCCGTCAACAAGCGAGGAGTCAAGCGGAAGCGAACACGAGGATGAGCGAGAAGAGATCGAGCAGAAGGAAGTGGACGCTGAGGAAACTGTCAACAAGAAGTATGAGACAGAAATCAGACTTTTTAAAAATGCCAATAACGAAGATGTGAAGGTTGACAAAGTTAACGGATTTACGCACATACTTGAAGGAGAAGGCGAAGCACATAAATTCAGTACAGAGTATACAGACCCAAGTCAGTGTGGCAATTTTATTGAGGCGCTGAAACCGTACATTAAAGTATTTGTAGACAATGAAAGCGTTGACAAAGATAACTTGGATAAATCTATCGCGGAACGTTTTGAGTTTGAGTGGAAGGCTGAAAAGGATGGCGCATATACGGAAAGTGTTTCGGGAGCGCCTGCCAAAGTAGGTAACTACGAATTGACTATTAAACTTCCTGCAATTGACAAACTTTGCAAGGAAACGACAACGAAGGTATACGTAAAGATTGAGCAGGCTTCGCTTGTGCTAGACTTGAGTGGTGTTACTCAAAACGGTAAGATTTTTGTCAAACCAGGAACGACAGTAGAAGAGTTTACAAAAGATATAACAAGTAAGTATGAGCTGAGATACAGCAATAATCCGGCAGGTGAAACACCATTAGTTGTAAATAAGGATGCCGTAAAATCTTTCACGGTAAATGTACATGAGTCCAATGCAGGAGAGGATGCACCTCTTCCGGCTGAAACTGTGCTTAGCGCTAGAAAGGATTACATTGTTCATATCACTGTTGAGATGAAAGATGAGTCCTGCTATAGTGTGGCAGTAGACGATGCATACAATGTGACAGTTGGAAATCTCCAGGAAACAAGGGTGGAGGTTAATCTCGATCAGAAGTCATACACAAAGGTATATGATGGCAATCCGGCGGATCCGGCAGTATTCAAGGGTGACGCTAAAGTGTTTGTTGTTGACGGGACAACAGGTGAGGATATAAAGGAACTTACGTCAACAGATGCATCGATGCCAATCGCAGAGTTAGGCTGGTATAGGCGTGAGCAGAATCCTAATGCATGGACAGGTAATGATGTTATTACTGATACGGCGGTAATGTATGCAAGTCAAAAGGATTGGAGATATATAAAACTTGACACAGCCCCCACTGATGCAGGAGATTACTATGCGATCTGGAAATATGCAGGTGATGAGCTGAATGCTTACGAACAGTCAGTAAGTGAACCTGTAACATTTACATTAGAGCCGGCACCTGTAGTTATCACAATAGCGCAGGACGAAGCAGCTCTTGGCAAAATGTTCTATGAGGGAATGGATGCAGATGATATTGCAAAAGTTCTGACACAGATAGAATATAAAGTCAGCACAGTAAATGCGGAGGGTGTAGTAGATGCTGCAAGCGATATCAAGACAGACAGCTTCTTCGGTACAGGATACGCAGGGGATGCAGCGTCGCCAGCGACATCATACTATAAACCGGTATTCAAACTTCAGCGTAGTATTTCAAAAGTGAAAGGTACTGCAGTAGAAGAAAAGGATAGAGAGTGGAAGAATGCTATTAATGCGAATAATGCTCTTTTTGATGCAGGTGATAAAGGCAGACTCATTCTGAAAGATGATGATCACGAGTATGAATATAGAGTAGTGTTTACTGGAAAGAAAACGATATTCAATCAATTTGGTGGAGCTTCTAATACAGTAGATATTACAGAACTTTCTACGGATTCGGCAGATCGAAATCATCTTGTTAAGGTGGATGAAAAAACAATTGATGAAAATGCGAAGATAGCAAGTATTACATCAGCAAAAGAGGTCGTGATTAATACAGATGCAATCGTGGCTGAGTTTAATGGCAAAACGAATGTTAAGGCAGAGAACACAGGAGATGGTTCTCTTGAGAATCCTGCTGTCAAAATTTATGATGAGAATGCTTTGTTTGCAGACCGCGCTTCCTATAAGAAAGCAACAGTCAGTGAAAAAGGCACAAATGCATCAGTATCAGGTAAACTGACATACAGATGGGGAAAAGCATCATTAAAGGATTATGAGGATTATCTTGAAAAAACGCAGGATGAAAAAGACAGCATTGTATTTACAGACAGATATGTAACGCCATTGAGAAATGGAATGGGATCGACAGATGATGAAGGTGTTTTCGTTGATACAGTTGATGCCAATCAGTTATATGAATTAACGATTAATTTTGAAGATGAGACTAGTACATATCGTCCTGAAGAAAAGAAAGTATATTTCAAAGTAGAAGCACAGCAGATTGTGATTGTTCCAAACACACAGGTCGCACAGGATGGTCAGAATATTGCGAACTGGCTGGGCGGAACAGCGGGCAATGCAGGGCTTGATAAGTCGCTTTACAAAGTATATAAACTGCCATATAATGACAGGAAAGAATTTGATGCGACGACAGATAAGTCAGGCTTAGAAATCGTGCTTCGAGAGAATAAAGACTGGGATCCTGTACAGCCTGATCCGAATAATCAAAATACAGTCGGAGGTTATGATCTGCCAGGAATTTATTTCCGTGTTATGAACTTGGAAAAGGATGCGGCAGGGGCAGATATTAAGGATAGCTATGTAGATACCAAACATGATGTATTTAATCATAAGGCAGATGATAAGACTACATTTACCTATGGTGTGACTGCAAGATATGAAGGTTCTAATTATACAAGTATTGATAAGGTTAACTCCGTAGGTGGTGTTACCAAATATCATGATCAGCCGACAGAAATTACATTCCTTGGTAATGCGGTGCTTTATCCGAGCATTAATAAGGATGTGATCAACAAGCTGACAAAGTTTTATGATGGTACAGCTCTTACACAGGCTGATATAGAAGGTTTGGTTACTCTTTATTCTGATAAAGAGAAAACAAAACCTGTTACGGATATGTTGAATACTTCCTCGGAATATGATCCTGAGAAGGTAAATGTATATTGGCAGAAGAACAATAAGAGATATACAACTGAAAACGTTGTATGGGGTGGTGATTATACACTTGTACTCAGATTTAAAGGTAATGAGAAGTATAAACCGCTTACTATAGAAGGCAATGAGAATACAGGCGAGAGCTATGAAGAGTGGCATGTTTATAACGGAACGGACGGTAATGATGAATACAAGTTTTCTATTAAGAGACGTAAGCTCACCATTACACCAGAATTAAAAGCAGAGTCTGATATCAAGGCTGGTGATGTTGTAGAATCTCTTCTCCTGAAACAGCTTACTGTTGGGGGGGATGTTCTCGAGCAGGATAAAGCATATTTTGAATATAAAGAACTTGAAAAGGGCGCTTTGGAGAAATATGCGTATATTTATGCAGACACGCATACTGTTAGAACTGAGAAAGATCAGAATGGTAATGATGTAGCTGTTCCTGTATATGAATGGCGTGAATACAATGCGTTAGACGAGGAACAGTACAATATTGGCAAAGACGGTGGTTATCCCGCGTTTAATGCTTATCCCGGATTTACCTTCCAGATTGACGACAAGAGTGCGATTGTTAATGCAAATGAACAGTATCTTAGATTTAACAGAAAGTATACAGTTAATTTTGCAAATAGTAACATAAAACTGATAGCGCCGTTGGCAGATAGCTACGAAGTGACGTTCCTTTCGGCTTCAAGAAATGTCCTTAACAGAGGTCAGGGACATGTATCAAAAGCAAACTATCAGGCTAATAAGCAGTGGAATGATAAGGTAGATGTTAATGTTGAACTCCGGTATGAGTATGATGGCAAAAACTATTCAATCAGACCGTTGGAAGCAGTTCCTTATGTATATGACAATATTAATATAAATGGGACTGATTTTACAGGAAACCTTATTGCATACAGAATTTACGCACCAAATGAGTTTGAGGGTGATGTAAAGGGTGCAGGATTTAATTTTACCAGCTTCATATATGAAAAGGCAATTAGAGAAGCAGGCGGTGAGCTGGTAGCAGACTGGACTGAAGATAAAAATGTTAACAGACATTATATCGAGGTTCTGTTCCCAGTGACAGAAGATAACAAAGAAAGAGCATTTGACATCACATGGGAAGACGGATATACAGATACATTCAAACTTGTTAACGTTGAGCTTGAGGCAAACCTCCAGAGGGCAGTGGCACCGAAGTCGATTTCATTCAATACTGTACAGAAAAAGATGGCAGTAGGTGAGACGCAGCAGCTCAATGTAAAGATAACAAAAGCACAACTTAGTGATGTGATCAAGATCCAGTACAGGATTGCGGGTACAGAGAATCAGACGAAGAATGAATTTATCAGCATTGACCCGGATACAGGCGTTGTGACAGCGCTTCATACCGCTAAGAAGGCCACAACACAGATTGAAGCATATCCAGTATATGTTGATCCAAGCGATGGACGGACAAAAGCGATAACAGGTAAAGGTGTAAAGACAGCTAAGACAAAGATTACAGTTACCAATGTGGCAGTTCCTTCTATTAAAAAGGTTGTGACAAAGGATGTAACTGCGGATGTCTGGTATAAAGATCCTGGAAATGGATACCGCAGAGAATTTTATGTGGTAGAGAAGGATAAGTCCGCGGCAAAGAAGTTTAAGGCAGCAGATTTTGAATCCATGATCAGCAGTGTCCAGAATGGACGATACAAAGATGCAGGATTTGCACTTACACCAATATACTCATATGGTTCTAATGATTATGATGATACAGCGAAGCTTATGATCAGAGAGATTGGTGATCGGGATGGAAGAGGTACAGAGGCAATCAATGAGCAGCTTACACCAGGCAAGACCTATGTAGTATATGTAAGAAATGTAAGCTCAGAGAGAACACTTGATGACGGCAGTAAAGTTGATTTTACGTATAATGGTGCAGTAAAGAGTTTTGTTGCTACAAAGTCACAGCTACAGGAACTGAACCCTTATTTCAAGGTAAATGAAGATAATACACCTGTGGCAAAGAGTGCAGTAAAATACCTTGTAACAGGATATAATGCAGATGGAACGGAAATCTATAATGTAAACGGCAATGATTATCAGATAGACCTTACGGCAAAAACAGCACAGCTTTCTGTAAATGGTTTATTCTGGGATATGGAAGGCGGAAATGACGCAGCAGAACTTCCTGATATGCGTCGGCTTGAGCTTCCTATAGCAAAGAAGTCCATCTATTTGAATCCTAAGCTGACTTATGGCGTTTTTGATGAAGAGAGTGGTATCGCATTAGAGAAAGGCAAGTGGGTATTCACAGGAACGAAGTCAAAATATGCGACAATCAGTAATAAGGGTAAGCTCTCCCTTAAAGGAGTAGGCGCTGATGGTAGTCAGATGGTATATGTTCAGGTACTTTCAGATAATGGTTTGACGACGGCAGTCAGACTGACGATTAAGTCGGAAATAACATCAGTAGCAGGAAAGAAGGCGAAACTGACAGTAGGTCAGACAAAGCCGTTAGCAGACTTTTTGCAGTATAAGAATGGCAAGAAGAAAGTGGCAAACTATAATTCAACCGGTATCATTATAACAGAAGAGACCATCAAGGCAGCAGAAGCAGCAGGTTACAAGATTGAAGATGGATATGAGAGGTATGCACTTGTCAATGGACTTCCTCATGACATTTATTTAGATCAGGGATGGAATGAGCATCCAGACCGTCATTATTGGTATATTACGGCAGTAGCGCCAAACAAAAAGGCGTTTACATTGAACTTTACAGACAGGACACCAGACGGAACAGAGATTGCTGTTACGAAGCCAGTTACACTTACATCAGCAGCAATTCAGCCTGTTAAGAACTTAAAGACAGCTTATGTAGACGATAAGAATATTACAATTAACTTTAAGTATACAGGTACACCAGACGGATATGAGATCGCACTGATGGATGCAAGGAAGAATATCATCGAGAAGCGTTACATCGGCGGCGATGAGTATGATGTTGTTAAGAAAGATGCACCTTCCTATCTGCAGAATTATCAGAACTGGCGAGTGAATACTGGTGCAGCAGACTTGGCTGGTAGAGGATATGAGAATTTTGCAAGAGATCTTGTATATTTTGAAAAGACAAAAACTTTTGCGTACACATTCAGCAGTGAGAAAATTCTCAGACTTTCATCATACACAGTCTCAGTGACGCCTGTATATGAGAATCAGAGACCTAAGACAGTCAGCAAAAAAGTTAAGACTACAAACATTCCAGCAGCAAGATATGCGAATGTAGCAGCAGTACCGGGTGATGGTAATACCGGAATGGATTTGACTTATGCAGTAGGTGGCACACCAAAGACTAATAATGGCAGCATTGTGAAGGGTGAGGTTTCACTGTATGTAAATCCATATTTCCAGGCAGGTAACGTGTATACATTAAGGGCTGGAGGCAGCGTAAATGGTGTTTTTGATGTTAACGACGATGCAAAACACCGCGTAACAGATACACTGACATGGAAGAGCAGCAATACGAAAGTCGCAACAATTAAGGCAAATACAGGCAAATATACGGCCACATTCAGACCGTTAAAGGCTGGCGAAACGACGATTACAGTGACATCTAAGATTACGAAGAAGGTAATCTCAAGATTTACAGTAAGAGTCAAGGCGATCGGTAACGGTGATGGATTTGGCGGAAACTATGAACCGGCAGGAGACGATGCTTTCTTTGGAACCTTCCTTGCACAGTGGGATCCGTTCTATGAAGGCAGACTTGATGTACTTTCTGTTAATAATCCGCTTACTCTTTCAATGCAGGCATATGACAGAGCATGGGTATCATTTACAGCACCGACATTTGGGCAGTATACCTTTAATAGTGATAGCGGTACAGTAGTTGGTGTTTATGATGCTAAGAATGGAACTGTGATTAATAATATGAATCCATTCCTTGAGGCAGGTCAGAAAGTATACTTAAAGGTAGAAACTACAAAAGGCGGCGCTATTACATTAACAGCGAATTCTACTTCATTCTCGAGAATGACAGAACAGAATAACACATTAGAGAATGCGATTGCAGTGAAGGCTGATGAGTGGATTGCATTTACAGCACCAGAGGACAATTACTATGCATTTGCAACAGATGATACTGTTACATGCAATATTAAAGCTATCCGCAAGGACAATAAAGCAATGACGACAGGAGTGGATACGAGCGCAACTGTAGATGTGACAGATGGAAAAGATACAAAGACTTATAAAGCATGGGCAGTTGGACTTAAAGCAGGTGAAACGGTATTTATCTATGTAGATAAAGCGTCAAAGCTTTGGGTAGACTACAGAAAGACAGACGATAAGACAACACTTGAGATTGATGCTTCTGGCAAGAAGAATACAGTACCTGTAGAACTTAGCAAGGACAGCCGTCAGACGTTTGTGAAGTTTACAGCTCCTCTGACTGCAAGATATGATTTTAAGGTAGCGTTTGATAAGAATGTTATTGTTAAATTGATTGCAGCAGATGGCAAATCGGGTCAGACATTGAGTGATGGTGACAAGAAAGTGGTATCTGGTATTGCTCAATTAAATGCAGATGGCAAGGAAGAAGAAAAGCGTCCCGAGGCGACAGCTTCTGTATATATGAAGGCGGGCGAAACAGTAATGTTCAGCTTCGCGCCGAATGAAACGCTGGATGCATCTGACAAGGATAAGGCATTTAAGAAATTTGAGGAAGATAAGGATGGAAATCCGGTGCTTGACGATGATGGAAAGCAGAAGTTCAGCTACATCACACTCAAGGCAGAGGTATCAGTAACGACACCGAATATTGACGAATTAAAACTGAATACAGAAGCAACAGTAGCAAAGGCAGATAAGGATACAAATGTAGCTACAGTGGCTTCTTACAAGTTTGTCATACCGGCAAATGCAAATGCTAAGTATTTAATCAGCAATGGCGGAGCAGCATTGAAATTCTTTGACATTAAGGGCAGAGAACTTACTGTTGGCAATAGCATTACAGTAGATGCAGATTCTAAGGTAAGCGATATCACGACAGTAAATAATGATGACAAGGTAATCAACCCGTTAAAGGCAGGCGACACAATCTTAATCGAGGCAACAAATACAGATACAGAGAATGAGAAGAAGATTAAGATATCAGAGCTCAAGGTAACAAATCTTGAGGATGGAAAATCAGTTGATGTAACAGTAAGCAACAATGATGTTAATAATGAATTCTGGTTTACATTTACGGCGCCAGCTGATGGTGTGTATGACTTTAAACTTACAGCAGAAGAGAAAAAAGATAATGTGCCTTCACATAATCCGAGTGGCTTCCTTGGCAGCAAGTTGTTTGTTGTAGACAAAAATACATTTGGAAGTGCAAAGTCAAGAAAGATGAAAGCAAATGAAATTGCTGTAATCAAGATGACAGTGGCATCACTTGATGGTTATGACGAGAAGGAAACAACAAAGATAACAGTTTCTGCTGTAGCCAGACCAGTGACAGATCTTAAACTGGGCGATAACTCAATAGCAGAGATTGCTAAAGTAAACGGCGAAGCTTATTACAGATATAAGGTTGAGGAGACAGATACGTACATCTTTACATGGAAGGCAGACAAGGATGTTGATGCAATAGTTAGTGCTGAGGTTAACGGTAAGGCAATTTCATTGAGCGGAACAAAACTGAATGCTGGCAATGTAGTGGATATCACTGTTAAAGCAACCACCGACAAGGCGAAGGGTACATTGAATGTAGCGAAGGAATCTGTAACAGAGCTCAAGAGTGGTGCAGATGCTGTGAAATTCGAAGCGAAGGAAGATGAAGTAAAAGACGGTGCAGTTAAGACGATTAAGTACATTTTTACCGCAGAGGATAGAGCAGATGGCACAGAATATGCAATCATTACTACATTAGATAAAGATGTGGCGACACCGGAGATTGAGTATCAATACAATAATGACGAGGCAAGTGGTACTAAGGCAGTAACTGATATTCCGGGTGCGCAGAAGTTTGAATTGCGTAAAGGTGAGACAATCACAATAACACTTACTGCTAAGGCAGCAACAAGCGGAACAATCAAGATTCAGCCTACGACACCTAAAGAAGCAACTCCATTTACAGGAGAAACTAAGGTAAAGGTAATTAAGGGAAGCAATGCATTCTATTCCTATGTCGTTCCTGAGTATGGTAGATACAATTTCGAACTGATACCTGAAAAGGATAATCACGTAGACTTTGATAGTGAAGAACGGCAGGGTGATGGTTTTACTTATACAAGTCGAATCGGTGTGTATAAGAATAATCATGCTTACTTTACCGAAGGAAATATTCTTAACAAGGGTGATATCGTATACTTTGTGGTTGTATCAACAGCAACAGGTGACGATGAGTTAAAAGAACAGTCAGCTACGCTTAAGATGGAGAAGATTAAGCCGACAGCACTCGAAGCAGACAAGGGAGTAGATGTAACTATTGCCAAAGACAAGTATGCATATTATGAGTTTACAGCTCCTGAACACGCTAGATATAACTTCAATTCAATGGAGGCTGCAAAGGACAATGATGGCAATACCAAGAATGTTGGATCAGTTTATGGTGTATATGATGATAAGACCAACAGATATTTGGGTGATGAAAAAATTACATTAGATAAGGGCGATAAAGTATTTATCAAACTGACAGCGTATGTAGATGATGTATCGTTCAAGTACACAGTCGTAAAGACTCCAATTAATCCTCTTGTATTGGATAAGGATGTATCTGCTACGATCAAGAAGGAAGAAACCGCAAAGGGTGTGACTTTTGGATACAAGGTAGATAATGTAGGTATGTATGCTTTCCAGGTGACAGGAGAGAAGCTGAATGTGAGCGTTTCAGGTAATGGTATTACTACTGAGAAACATAATGACGAAACAGAAAAAGGTCGTTATATTGTACAGCAGATCAATAAGACTGACAAATGGGTAGAGCTTACAGTAACTACTAGTGAGACTGAGAAAGATACATCTGTATCTGTTAAGGTAGTAAAGGTTGAACCGATTGTACTTGAAGAAGATAAGGCAGAGGTATCGAAGGATATTGCAAAGGGCGAATGTGTATTTGTACAGTTCGTACCGACAGTGTCTGCAAGATACAGCCTTACAACAGGTAATGACAATGTAACAACTACAGAACTGAGAGATAAGGTGCTGAAAAAAGATGCTGCTACCTATGGGGAGAAGAATCTGATTAAACTTGCTGTACCAAGTACATCTGAGAATAAGTCAGAAAAAGTGTCATTAAAGGTTACAACAGTGAAACCTGAAAAGGAAATCACAAAGTCAGAATCTATTAAAAAGTCAGCAGTAGATGTAAATGCAGTGTGGTACACATTCAAAGCATCTAAGAATGCGAAGTACGACTTTATGCTCACTAATGGCAAGGATAAAGAGGAGAAAGTGCCTTATGCTGATAAACTTGAGAAATTCAAGGATATCCGAGATGAGAAAGCAGAAAAGTCACTTGCATCAGAGTATATGAAGGCTGGCGATACAATTCTGATCAGGGTAGATCTGAAAGACTTTGCAAAAGACACAGAGCTTCTGCTTGAGGTGACAGAGAATGAAGTCGAAGATTTTAAGGAAGTAAGCTTTACAGAGACATCGGGGCTTGATAAATCTGAAAAGTTCACGGCAAAGAAAGATGAAACTTATACAGTGACGATTGTAGACAAGAAAAATGTTAAAAATGCAACTGTTACAAAAACAGTAACATATAAGGACAAAGACGGAGTAAAGCAGCCTATCGAAGGAAAAAATACATATCGGATAGACCCTGCATTCACCGCCGATACAGACGTAACTGTAGAATTTACCCTTGATAAACCTTCAGATGCTGATTTCTATATCTTTATAGAAAAAGATAAGAAAGAGACAACGAAGTAAGGGAGCAAAGCGTTCAATGAAATGGGGATGGTTTTAAACCATCCCCATTTTGTTGTGTGTCTTGCAGCGCGCATTCCGTGTTCGAAATTTAAAAAACTATGTGATAATGTAGATTATTAGTAAACGGTAAAAAGTGCGTACCGTGCATAATGGAAGTAAACGGTAAAAAGTGCGTACCGTGCATAATGGAAGAAATTTTTATATAATGG
>CAJUKA010000120.1 GCA_910586585.1 uncultured Lachnospiraceae bacterium | reverse complement strand
AAATGGCACCGATGGGTGTCTGGTATCAAAAACGGTTTATAAGTTTATCCTGAGACAGGTTCTCGGCTTATTGTAAATTGCCGGAAGTCTGTGTATAATAGAAATAGATAATAGGGATTTTGAAAAATACACATTTTCCGGCAGTGATTTGTTGAAAGAAAGCAGGTGGATAAAATGGGAGACATGGAAACAAAGCAGACAAAATGGGAAGAATTAAGCATATCCAATGATTTCCTGTTTGGCAAGGTCATGCAGAATCCGGAACTGTGCAAAGAGCTATTGCAGAGGATTCTCCCGGATTTGAACATTGAACGCATTGAATATCCGGAATTACAGAAAAGTATCAACATGGATATGGATGCCCGCAGTGTGAGGCTGGATGTGTATGTAAAAGATGAGAAAGAAGTTGTTTACGACATAGAAATGCAGGTAAGCCATACCAAGGAACTTGCTAAGAGAAGCCGGTATTATCAGAGTATGATAGACCTGCAGCTTATTGATAAAGGGCAGCTTTATGATGAGTTAAAGCGAAGCTATGTTATATTTATCTGTCCATTCGATTTATATGGGAAAGGACGGCATATTTATACCTTTGAAAATATCTGTAAAGAAGACGGCAGCATTTCTATGGGTGATGAGGCGGTAAAGATATTTCTCAATGCAAAAGGAACTCTGGATGATGTGAGTGATGAATTAAAGGCGTTCCTTGATTATGTGGCAGGGAAGAAGCCGAAGGATGCCTATGTGGAGAGATTGGAAGAAGCGGTAAAAGAGGCCAAGAAGAATAGAGAATGGAGGCATGAGTATATGACGTTGTTGATGAGAGACCAGGAGAATGTGAAAAAAGGAAGAGAATATGGAGAGGAACTGATGCTTGCTTTGATACAAAAATTGGTGGCAGATAAACGGTTTACTGAAATAGAGAGAATGAAAGACGATAAAGATTATCGTCTGATACTATACAAAGAATATCATATTATTTGAAAACAGGAACATGACAGGGCAGAGCATTTACAAGTGCGCTGCCTTGCTGCTTGCAAGTGGTAATCCATTACCTGTTCAGTATAGTATCAAATTCATGAAAACACCCTTATTCTTTCTGCGACCGCGACTGGCAGTCATGCCGACCTATTCGGAAAATAAAACTATCTTAAGCTACCCATAGACTCAAAAATCGTTTAGCGGCTTTTTCTCTTTATAGGAAACTGCGAATACAGAGCCCAAATTGAGCGCCAACGCGCTCAATTTAGCCACATAACGAACCGTGTAAAACGTTCCTTGATGCATTAAACACAGACGTTTAATCTTCTCTGCCTCTGGCAGTAATAATCCAAGGAGCAGGACTCGGTTTAAATGCACGGTTGCTTCCAAGTTTTGTCACAGCAACCTGTATTGTTTCTATATCTGCAAGTCCAAGTGAAGACAGGATATCAGGCAAGGCCGCTGCAGTCTTAAAATCTAAGGTATAGATAACAACATTTATATTTGGGTTTCGTTTTGTGAGGAAAGCAAGCTCCTGTTCTGTACTGGCAGATGCTACCAGAAATACAAGCGAAGGCGGCGCGCAGTCTGCCATTGTTTCTTCATCAACATGATCAATAATTTTTATGTTGTGCAGGTCAAAGTGTGCAACGTTATCTTCCAAAGTGGAGCGATCGGCTTTGCTGTATTCAACAGCAGTCACAGAACCTTCTGCCGCAATAAGAGCCGCTTCGATAGCAATACTTTCTCCGCCAATAACACAGATATCATCTTGTGGATCAACCATCATTTTACTAAGAATAATTGCACGAATTTCACTGCCTACATAGTGGATAGAACCCCGCTGCAGTTTTTCGTTGCTCAGTCCGATTCGAGAAGAATTTCTAGCATTTGGATTGATAATAAGCATACCAGCAGAGGCGTTAATACCACGGTTTATCATATCCTTTATTCGATTATGTAAAATTTCTCCGCTAGGATCAGAACCTTCGTTATACCAAACCTCACATTCTCCCAGACCGGCATTCCACAAGCGATAAAAGATGTCATCAATTCCTGCATTGGTGAATACCAACGTCGTTTTGTGTGCTTCGACCGTCGGAATAACATTCTTGTTCTTCTTGGTGATGTCAATAATTTTGACATGTTCCAGATCAATCGGCGTATTTTGTGAATAGTACTGCAGCCAGCTTAAGATAATCTCATTTGTAAAAATTTGTTTTTCCATGATTCGGCCTCCTGTTTAAGTTTTCTTTTTTGTTTGCTATTAAATTTTTATCAGAATGCGCTGATTTATTTATCAGCCCATATTTTTAAATGTTTCACCATATTCATTTCGTTTTTTCCGGTTCGGTAAGACATGCCGGTTACATAAAAAACAATCACCAAAATTTGTGCTGCACAGCGTTTTAGAAAGCGTCTCAAGATTTTTCAGCTCCTTTCGTACTATGATACTATAACTATATCACATCAGAAACAAAAAAACAGCAGGGTAGAATAAAAATTATCCTAGTTTTTTAGGAACAAATTTGTTACACTTATAAACGTATTTAACAACTAATTCAGCCATAGGAACTGTTTCGTTCCACACAGAAAGGACATGATAATACAATGGGAAAAATATTTAAGTTTAATCAAGATGTAGATACAGATCAGATTATCGCATCACAGTATATTATTTACCCTACGATTGATGAGATGAAAGGACATACTTTTGAATCACTTGACCCCAATTTTGCTTTACAGGTTCAGCCAGGTGATTTTGTTGTGGCATCTGAAAATTTTGGCTGCGGATCGTCTAGGGAGCAGGCGCCAAGTGTTTTAAAAGCTTTGGGTATCAAAGCAGTTCTGGCAAAATCATTTGCGCGGATTTTTTATCGGAATGCGATTAATATTGGACTTCCTGTCATTGTCTGCAAGGATTTGCATGATAACGTTCATGCGGGTGACGATATGGAACTTTCTATGCAGGAAGGCGTAGTACGTGTAAATGGCAAAGAATATGAGTGCACGAAACTGCCAGAGTATATGCAGGGAATCCTTGATCAGGGCGGATTGATTGCGTCATTAAACAAATAGTTGGAGAGTTTGTTTCAAACATTGATTGATGTGCGTGCCAAAGCACGCAGGAGGTATAAAAATGGGAATGACAATTGCAGAAAAAATAATTGCGGCAGCGGCAGGCGAAACTTCCGTAAAGCCAGGCGATATACATACAGTAGAACTTGACCGGCTGATGAGCAACGATGGGACAACACATCTTACCATAGATATGTACAATCAGCTTAAAAATCCACAAATTGCAGATGTAAGCAAATTGGTGTGGATAATGGATCATAATGTTCCGTGCGACAGTGTGAAAACAGCGGCATCACACAAAAAAATGCGGGATTTTGCCAAAGAACATGAAATTTGTTTTTATGAAGGGGCAGGGGTCTGCCATCAGGTAATGATGGAGAATCATGTGACAAGCGGTGAACTGATTTTTGGCGCAGACAGCCATACGTGTGCTTATGGTGCAGTCGGTGCATTTGGTACAGGCGTGGGCTGTACAGATTATTTATATGCTATGGTTACAGGGCATTCATGGCTTTTGGTGCCGGAAACCCTAAAATTCAACCTTACTGGCAGATTAAATGATGGCGTATATGCAAGAGATTTAATCCTTTCTATTATTGGAATGATTGGTGCAAATGGCGCTAATTATATGGCGATGGAATTTGGCGGAGACGGCCTAAAAACGCTGAATATGAGTGACAGAATCTGTATCTGCAATCTCTGTGTGGAAGCCGGCGCAAAAACTGCACTGATGGAAGTAGATGACATTACACTTGACTATCTGAAATCACATGGAAGAGAACCAAAATATCATTTTAAAAGTGATGAAGATGCTGTTTTTGCAAAAGTATATGATATTGATTTGTCAACAATCAAACCAATCGTAGCAAAACCACATTTTGTAGACAGTGTTGTTGATGCAAAAGAGTGTGTTGGAACACACATTGATGAAGCGTTTCTTGGTTCCTGCAACAATGGACGAATTGAGGATTTGAGAGTTGGTGCAGCGCTTATCAAGGGAAAAAAAGTGCATCCGCTTGTTCGATTTCTTGTTGTTCCGGCAAGTGCTAAGGTATATCAGCAGGCGCTTGAAGAAGGAATAATCAGTACTTTTATGGAAGCTGGCGCGATTGTGATGAACCCAAACTGCAGTGTATGCTGGGGAAGCTGCCAGGGCGTTATCGGTGAAAATGAAGTGTTGATTAGTACAGGAACACGCAATTTTAAGGGACGTGCAGGGCATAAGGATTCATTTGTATATCTGGCATCAGCAGCAACCGTTACAGCTTCTGCAATAAAAGGAGAAATCGCAACCGCAGATATAATATAAGGAAGGATAGGGTTAGCAATAAAATATGGATAAATTTACTGGAAAAATATGGGTTCTTGGAGATGATATTGACACAGATATTATTATTCCAACAGAATATTTGGCATTGAAAACAGTGGAAGATATGGCGCCATATGCATTTTCTCCTCTGCGTCCAGAGCTTGCTGAAAAAATCAAAAAGGGAGATATGATTGTCGCCGGGAAAAATTTTGGCTGCGGATCCTCAAGAGAGCAGGCTCCAGAGATTATCAAGGCACTTGGCATTCAATGTGTGATCGCCAAGTCCTTTGCACGAATCTTTTTTCGAAATGCGATCAATAACGGCCTTTTGCTGATAGAAAATGATAAGTTTCCTGATGCAGTAAATGAAGGAGATGAGATTACAATTGCTGTAAATGAGTCAATACAGCACAATGGTAATTCTTATCCAATTACATCGCTTCCACAGAATTTGGTGGATATAATTCATGCAGGCGGGCTTGTTCAGGCAATGCGCAAATTAAATGGACTTGGGGAGGGATGACAAAATGGGATTAACAATCATAGAAAAAATTATAAGAAATAATACTGGAAAAGAAGTTCGCCCAGGAGATATTGTGACAGTCAATGTAAATCGTGTGATGATTCATGATATTTTTATCCCATTTGTAGCATCAAAATTTGAAGAAATGGGATTTACAAAAATTTGGGACCCAGACAAAGCTGTTTTAATTTATGATCATCTTGTACCAGCGAGCCAGGTTGATGATACCAGACATTTTCGCGTAGGAAATACATTTACAGAAAAATATGGTATGAAAAATGTTCATCGTTCCGATGGAATCTGTCACCAGCTTATGACAGAGGCAGGGTATGTAAAGCCTGGTGATGTTGTATTCGGAACTGACAGCCATACAACAACATATGGCTGTGTCGGCGCCTTTTCCTCTGGTATTGGCTATACAGAAATGGCAAGTATCCTTGGAACTGGCACACTCTGGATTCGAGTACCAGAAACTATCAAAATAAATATCACAGGGAAACTGCCTGAAAATGTAATGGCAAAAGATATTATTTTAAAGCTGATTGGTGATTTGGGAGCAGACGGCGCTACCTATAAAGCACTAGAATTTGCAGGTGATACGATTGAAAATATGACAGTGGCATCAAGAATGTCCATGTCAAATATGGCAATCGAAGCAGGCGCAAAGTGTGCATTGTTTACTCCTGATGAAAAAACAGCAGTGTATTGCGGAATCACGCTTACAAACAAAGAAAAGGATTTGATAGGGGATGCAGATGCACAGTATTGCCAGGTGATGAACTATAAAGCAGAGGATTTTGTGCCTGTGATGGCATGTCCATCTAATGTAGATCATATAGAGCCTGTTTCAGATCTGATAGGAAAAGAGATTGATCAAGTGTTTATCGGTTCTTGTACCAATGGACGATTAGAGGATTTGATGGCAGCAGCAGAACTGCTGAAAGGAAAGCATGTTGCCCCATTTGTAAAGCTGATTGTTACTCCAGCAAGCCGCAAAATATATCAAGAGGCCGTCGAAAATGGCACAATGACAGTTCTTGCTGAAGCAGGAGCTATTATTACACATCCAAGCTGCGGTCTTTGCTGTGGCAGGACAGGCGGTATTTTGACAGACGGCGAGATAGTTGTCGCAACGAATAACAGGAATTTTCTTGGACGAATGGGGACATCTAAAGTTGATATTTATCTGGCATCGCCCAAAACTGCGGCGGCATGTGCAGTGGCTGGAAGGATAGTAAGCCCATGAGAACATCTGTTTTCGCTAAGGTGTCACGTGACAAATAATTAAAAATGAGATATTCTCTTATTGATAAAAAATGAACTCTTGAAATTTTCCTTGTGGCTGATTTTTTACCAGGTTTCGCAAATTGAATCAATAGAAACAAATTTGTGCACATATGACAGTTTTCGTAATATCAGATACAAAGAGATTTCGAGAATCATAAAATTATATCTGGAGGATGTTTTCATGAAAGCAATAAAAATTGGAACAAAAGTTGAAATTTACAATGATATGGTAATGACTTATGATGAACTGCCCGCAAAAGCATACC
This sequence comes from uncultured Lachnospiraceae bacterium, assembly GCA_910586585.1. GTDB lineage: Bacteria > Bacillota > Clostridia > Lachnospirales > Lachnospiraceae > COE1. The sequence continues at coordinate 5,482 of CAJUKA010000120.1, read as the reverse complement.
TGATAAAATTTACCAAAATGTCAGGCTTTTTTCTTGATGAATATTTTGATATTGAAGTCAGTGAAGACAAAATATATGGTGGGTATATGAAAAAAGTCGAAAAAGTTCTGCATTCGTATAACGCCTTTGACAGAAATCTGGGTGTGATTTTGAGCGGACATAAAGGAATCGGAAAGTCTCTGTTTGCAAAGTTATTGTCTATCGAGGCGATCAGAAATGGAATACCTGTTATCATAGCTGACAAATACATACCTGGAATTGCCGCATACATTGAATCAATTGACCAAAGAGTAATGGTACTTTTTGACGAGTTTGACAAAACGTTTTGTGATATCAAGCCATTTGAGGGAGAGCAGGAACCGCAGACAGCGCTTCTTGGATTGTTTGATGGTATTTCACAAGGAAAGAAACTATTTGTCATCACATGTAATGATATTAGAAAACTAAATGATTTTATCATAAACCGACCGGGACGATTTCACTATCATTTTCGATTTGATTATCCATCTGCTGATGAAATCAGAGTTTATCTTTCAGACAAACTCAGAAAAGGATACGATAAAGAGATTGAACCTATTATAGAATTTTCCAGAAAAGTTGATTTGAACTATGATTGTCTCAGGGCAATTGCATTTGAGATAAATAACGGAGAGAGCTTCAGCAGCGCCATTAAAGATTTGAATATTATGAATTTGTCACAAGAGAATTATAAGATTACCATTCATTTTAAAAATGGCGCTCCAATGAGCACAGAAAGCAAATACATTGATTTTTTCAGCGAAGAAGAGAGTACTGTTTGTTTTTCAGAAGATCACTACAGCGAAATACTGAATGTCAAATTTTGGGTGAAAGACAGTGTATATGATGTAAGAAATAATTGCGCGATAATTGCTGCGGAAAAATTAAAGCTTTCATATGATGAAAGTTATGATGAAGAACTTGTCACAAAAACCAAAAGATTGCTTCCAGATTATCTGGTTATTAAGAAAATTCGGGAAAAAAGTCTGCATTATGCGGTGTAAACCTTACAAAATTTACACATAATTAATGCACAGTCCCTTGCGAAGGAAGTATGCTGCTTAGGCGGCATACTTCCTCAATTCTGCTTTAAAAGGTATCTTTGTTGTTTTCAAAAATAAATTCAAGAAGAGCAGTGCAGCCCTGCATGACATCATTATAGGTGGTATCAAAGTCCCCTGTATACCATGGGTCAGCTACATCGCGGTTAGAACCTGCAAAGGTAAGGAGTTTATAAATTTTCCCCTGTTTATCACCACCTGCGATGCGGGTCATATTTCGAATATTGGCAGTATCCATGCCAATTAAATAATCATATGCTGCATAATCCTGCGCTGTCATCTGCTCTGCGCGATGTGGAACCAATGGTATCTTTACTTCACGCAGTTTGTTCACAGTTCCATAATGAGGTGAATTGCCAATTTCCTCTCGGCTCGTAGCAGCAGAATTGATATAAAATGCATTTTCCATTTTTTTCTGTTTTACAAGATAGGTCATGACACTCTCGGCCATGGTACTGCGGCAAATATTGCCGTGGCAAACAAATAATATTTTAATCATATCTTATATCCTTTCATAAGCCTTCAAACCTTGATATTTCAAGCTTTCCGGCGCTTTTTCATTTTTGGCTTTTACCTGCTGTTTCTCTGTCATGGCGATACTGCAATTCCTTAAGAATGTTGAGTTTCCAAGGAAAGTTTAACGACAGTCTCCACATGCACCGTTCCCGGAAACTGGTCAACTGTCACAGCCCGTTCCATACGATATCCCCCATCAATTAGTATCTCTAAATCCCGTGCAAGGCTTGTCGGCTTACAACTAATGTACACAATTCTGTCAACCTGGTAATCAATAATTTTCTTTAGTGCCTTGGGATGAATCCCATCACGTGGAGGATCTAATACGATAACATCTGGTTTTTCTTCTATTTCATCAATAACCTTCAGCACATCACCCGCGATAAACACACAGTTTTCCAAACCATTTAACGCCGCATTCTGTCTTGCTGCTTCAACAGCCTCCTCTACAATTTCCACGCCAATCACTTTCTTAGCAACGGGCGCCAAAAGTTGAGCAATTGTACCTGTACCACTATATAGGTCAAACACTATTTTATCGCGCTTGCCCTCATCAGAAATATCTCCCAAAAAATTACGCACTGTTTCATACAATACCTCTGCGCCGAATGTATTCGTTTGGAAAAAAGAGAATTGAGAAATTTTGAATTGAAGTCCCAACAATTTCTCATAAAAATAATCCTGACCATATAAAATAACTGTTTCATCACTTTGAATAACATCTGCAACAGAATCATTTTTTGTATGAAGTATACCTGTTATTTTTCCCTGTAAAGGCAACGATAATAGCTGCATTACCAATGGCTCTAAATCATGTGTCTCCTGTGTGGTTGTCACAAGCGCAATCAATAATTCTCCTGTTTTCTGTGCTTTTCTGACAAGTAAATGTCTCAAATATCCCTCATGACGAATTCTATGAAAATAACTAGCGTTTTTTTCTGTAAAATAATCTAATACACAGGATAGCACCGCTTTATAATCATCATCTACAATGCAGCAATCCCTTACAGATACAATATCATAAAAACTTCCTCTTTTGTGCATCCCCAATGCAAGCGGCCCGTCCTTATATTCATCACCAAATGAAAATTCCATCTTGTTTCTATAAGAGAATTGCACTGGACTTGGTTTAATGTCTTCGAAAATCTCATCGATATATTCTTCTATGCTAAAATTAATTTTATATAATAACATTTGTTTTTCAAAAGCAGGTTTCAACAATTTTCTCACTTGATTTTCTTTAATTTCAAGCTGTTTCTCATATGAAATATTTTGATAATTACAGCCGCCACATGCTCCAAAATGCGGGCATGTACTTTCTTTTTCATCTTCTGATTGTTCAAGCACTTCCAAGAGCCGTCCTTCTACTTTTCCTTTGCGTTTCTTATTTACCATAAATGAAATTCGCTGTCCTGGAAGCGTGTTTTTTATAACTGCCGTCTCTCCCTCACAATGTACAATTCCTTTATTTGGAAAATCAAGATGTTCTACAGTTCCTTCATAAATTTGCCCCTTTTTCATCAAAATCTCTCCATTTCATATACATACAATTATTTATTATAGTGGAAATAATGTTTATGCCTATTTTATCGGTTTCCTAAACATTAATCAACATCTTTCTATAATTTTCGTTCAAAATGGGTATTGACCGAACTGTTACTGTATGGTTTAGGCTATAAATATAACAAAAAACAAAACAAAGGAAAGGAATTAAAGTTATGAAAAAGATGAAACGAGTTGGTATGATTATGGTTGGTGTCGTCGTTGTTGCTGGGGCGTTGTGGCTCTGTTTTGGAGAAAAAATAAAAATACTCTACACATCATTGAATAGTTTTAAAGATGAAAATTTAGCGCATACATTTCAGCATACGCCAGAGATACAGCCGACGAAAAAAATAAGTAAAGGGGGAGAACCATTTCATTTTTTAAAAGAAGACAATACTGAACTGGCAGAAGGTTTTTACTTTAAAGATACATTTTATCCTTCTGAAAAATTTATGGAAGACACGAAAACTTCAGCTATGCTTGTTGTTAAGAATGATGAGATTCGGTATGAACAATACTTTTTTGGCGGTGATGAAAATACATTGTTTTCTTCTAATTCGATGGGAAAGTCATTTGTATCAGCTTTAATGGGGATTGCTGTGTCAGAAGAAGATGTTGAAAGCATTGAAGATCCAATTGGGAAGTATATTCCAGAGTTTGCAGGAACAGAGTTAGAAAATATTCCTATCAGGACGTGTCTGCAAATGGCTTCTGGAATTCATTTCAATGAAGATACTGATATGAGTAATTTTTCTATGCGTACTTTAATGGGTACATCAGCAATGAAGGTCATTGCAAAATACGGAATGCAGGAGGCTCCTTATACTTACCGCAGGTATTTGAGCATTAATACAGAGATTCTGGGACAGGTTATTAAAAATGCCACTGGATGCGGTCTTGCAGAATATATGGAAGAAAAGCTCTGGAAAAAGATTGGGGCAGACCATGATGCATACTGGACATTAAGCAATGGAACAGAACTTGCAATGGGAGGGCTTAGTGTTTCTCTGAGGGACTATGCGCGTTTTGCAAGACTGTATCTGAATGAGGGAAGTTATCAGGGGCAGCAGATTCTTACAAAAAGCTGGGTAAAAGACAGTATGGATGTGAGTGCAGAGTATTCCAAGCCAGGAGCAAACCAGGATGCTTATAACGCGATAGGATATGGGTATCAGTGGTGGGTTCCAGATGGAAATCAAAGTGAGTTTATGGCGATAGGCGTCTATGGACAGTGGATCTATGTTAATCCGTCAAAACAAATAATTATTGTAAAGACCAGCGCAGACCCTGATTTTATGGCAGAGGGCTATGAACTGAAGCATGTGGAATTTTTCAGGGCTATTGCAGATGGGATTTCATAAAGCAGCCGCACCCTGCTTATGCAGGGTGGCTGCGGTTAGTTGTCCACAGGGATTTCAATTTGTACAATGTAATCGTCAATACGGTCAATGACATTTTCATTGATTCCCATTTCATAGGAAAATTCATGGAGCATTAAATTGTGTTCTCTGGCAAATGCAAAGATTTCTTCGTAACGTTGGGGCAGGTTATCCCAGGTTCCCTTATGAAAAGCTCTCAGGTATTTTCCACCAGGAGCTATATGGAGTCCTGGCTGGTATGTGAGGAAGGGAATTTCAATATAGAGTTTGCAATAATCATTATAATTACCGGCAAGCAGACTGGAAACGGGAATCATAGAACCATAGGATGCATCATGCAGGCGTCCAAGCTGATATTTTTCTGTTTCGGCCGTAATAAGTTCCACTTCCTCTTCAAATGAGGTTTCCTGATTGATATCAATCGTGACCAGGCAGCGTTCTTTTCGCTCAACGACGCTAATCTCAGACAGATTCATTGTCAGCAGGGTGGACATATTTTGATGGTGTGTACATAGGGTGGTGCGAACTGCCTGCAGGTGGGTAATACGCAGGTCAAGGTCGGTTATTTTATCTTCCAAAAGATTTTTTAAACTGGCAGCGGAGCGGTTTTTTATGAAATCTTGTATTTCAGGAATGGAAACGTCCAGTTCCCGAAGTAGGAGGATTGTTTCCAAAATGGGACTTTGATGGTAGTTATAACAGCGGTATCCATTTTCAGGATTGATGGAGGCAGGCTTAAACAGCCCGATTTCATCATACCACATCAGTGTTTTTTTATTGATTCCATGCATGGCAGCAAACTGTCCAATTGTAAGAAACTTGTCTTTTTTATTCATAATGGAGCTACCTCTTTCGATTTATGTTCTTGACTGTACTGTTACTGTATGATTTATGATACGATATATAGGAATACTTGTGAGTAAAAAGTTTGCGCTGCTTAAGAAGCCCGTGAACCCCAGTAGG
>CAJUKA010000119.1 GCA_910586585.1 uncultured Lachnospiraceae bacterium | reverse complement strand
CCTCCCGGCTCAATACGGATAATAAATTCCCCCTCCTGCCGCTGCACCAGTTCCATAAGTTCCTTTACAGTCAGTTCTTTTGGCGTTTCTTCCATAAATATCCGCTAAACCTCCTATCTGGACTGCTTCGCTTCATAAATGTGTCCCTGTTCTGCCACAACTCCGTCCAGCCTTTTGTTTGGCGTGTCAGTTGCAAGCGTAATCTTCCGCAGGTCTTTGTCATAGTGGTACACCTGATTAGAAAGTCTCTCTCCCAGTTCCACCTGATCCATGTTTATTTCCGCAACCATCTGTGCCAGTTGCTCCGGTTCACCCATATTTACAGACACAGCGATCACCTCATGCACGGAAGAAGGCATCACATACAGGTCACTTCCCACTTTTTCTGCCAGTTTGTGCAGCTTATCCTCATAAAGCATGGAAGCCGCACCGCTGATTTTACACTCATTTGAGATAACCCACATGGTCTGTTCCGGTTCCATTTCTCCAATCATAAGGTCTGCCATTGATGGCGGCATACCGTCAGCAATAAACATTTCCCTCATTACCTCATTCATGGATTTTACTGTGGGCGGCAGGATACGCCTTGTGTTTTCCGCAGCAGCCTTAAACAACTGTTCCTCTCCCATTCCAAGCTCCTTTGCCAGATTGTTGTTGATCATGGTGCTTGAAAATCCCTTCTCATCCATGCTTACTACCCATCGGTAAATAATGGACAGGTCCTGAAACTCCCTGTGCGGCATTTTCTGTAACATATCTTCATTCTGTATGGTATTTACAAGCTGGAATATGATATTGTCCTTTGCCGCCTGCAAATCCAGCGGCGGCAGCACTGTCTGCTGAAATGCCTTATCCATTGCCTCTGCCGCATTCTGCATAGTTTCCTGCAAATCCCCTGTCCTTAAATACTCCTTATACATATCACTGATGTATATGGTTGGTGAAATACTGCCCCCACCCTCCAAACGAAGGCTCAATCCATCCATTTTACGGTTGATTTTCTCCACGGAGTCAACCCGCATCTCCGAGTCCTGATACTTCTCCGGCATATAATCCAGTAAATTTTCTTTTACAACTTCCTTGAAAACCTCATAATCCATCATAAATTCCATTCCTCCAATCAAAAGCGTGGTACATGCCTATGCCCCGCATTATTTTTCAATTCCATTCATGAACCCGAACTTCTTTTCAATATATTCCGTTTCAGACAACTGCCCTTCCAGAGCCATATTGTATTCCGACATAAAAACCTGTATTTCTTCCAGAACTGCATCTGTCAGGGACAGCGGATAGTCTGACGACGGAAGGATATACGCCCAGCACAGTTGAAAGACAATATCCTCATGCGGCATTTCCGCATCCCACATCAACACTTTTGGATTTACGCCCAAAGCCTCTGCAATACAACGGTTACGGTCCGGTTTTGGTGTACGGGTTCCATTTTCATACTGTGCAATGAACAGGTGTCCGTTCTTCCCAAAATTGCAGGCATTTCCAAGCTCCTTCTGCGTCATCTGCCGGAATGTGCGTATAAATTTCAGCCTGTCTCCATAAGTCATGTTTCTTCACCTCACTCTGCACTTTTTATTGCAGATAATAAGCCGGGGATTTCTCCTCGGCTTATCCATCTGTTCTGTTTCTATGCTTCTGCGCCGTCCCCGTCTTTTCTCTTTTTCCAGAAAAGAGCTGCAAGTCCGGCAGCAACAGCCGCAAGCCCGAACCCTGCAAATACCCACGGGTTCATGTTGTCCCCGGTCTGCGGGAGTTTCGGTTCCGTAGGCTTGTTTGTCACTTCAAGGGTGTACAGGGCCACTTTTGTCTTTCCATCCTTGTATTCAAACTTCACTTCCTTTGGCGTGGAATCAAGGAGATAGCCTTTCGGAGCTTCCACTTCCACTACGGTATAAGTGACTGCCTCCTCATACTTCCCGTCCTTAAATGCTGCAATCGGAAGTTCGCTGCTCTCTGCATGACCGTCTTTGTCCGTGGTAAGTGTCTCAATCACTTTCCCGTCCGTGTCACGGATTTCAAATTTTGCGCCTGCAAGCGCTTTTCCGTCCTCAGACTTCTTGCTGATGATGATCTTTCCAACTGCTGCTTCGTCCTTCATTGCTACTTTCTGGATTTCATCTGTCTCCTTCACCTCAAACTCAATATCCTGTGCGATTACATAGCCAAACGGCGCTGTTTCTTCACGGAGGATATATTTTCCGGCAGGCAGCTTCTCGATCATGTGCGGCTCTTTGCCGGAAGTCCACTTCTCCACCAGATTGCCGTCTGCATCAATGACGGAAAGGACAGCCCCCTCAAGCTCATTGTCGCCTGTAATGTCCGTCTTTGAAATCTGCACCTTGATCGGCTTGTTTTCAAATTCTGCCTCAAATTCGATTACTTCCTTATCATCGCCCTGATATGACGCATCCACATCAAATACCTTATCGGACTTCACATATCCCTTTGGCGCTGTCAGTTCCTGCACATAATACTTTCCAAGCGGGAGGTCAGATACAAAGGTCAGCTTTCCGTCCTTTCCGGTCACGCCACGCTCAATTTCAGTTCCGGCTTTTACAACTACTTTGCCATCCTTGTTCACGATGTCCTCTTTCGCAAACAGTCCGAATACAGCCCCCTCAAGGACTTCTTTCGTGCCTGCCTCTTTCTTTACCACGGTGATCTGCACTTTCTGTCTCTCATTGCTGATGTTCATTCCTGCATAAACCACTGCTGTTTCCTGATCGATATAGGAAAGGTCTGCTTCGATTGGTGTATCATCCAGAACGAACCCTTCCAGAGTCTTTGTCTCCACAAGGTAATATTTCCCAAGCGGTAAGCTGTCAATGCCTGCATAGCCTTTCTCGTCAGTGACGATGGTTGCCACAAGCTCGTCCGCCTCATAATAGATTGTGTCAAGACCATCCGGGCTTACAATGTCCTCTGCCGCATAGACTTCAAATTCAACTCCTGCAAGACTGTCCTTAAAATAATTGAAAATGAAGTCATACCAGTGTCCTTTCATAAGGGTAGTGTCCGTTACAAATTCGCCGTCTTTGTTGATGATGATTGCGCCTGTCGGAACTTCGTCTTTCATCACTGCACTCTGAATGTCAGCGGTATCTTCCACTGTAAACTGGATTTCCTCTGCTTTCAGGTAGCCGTAAGGCGCAAACTCCTCACGGAGCGTATAAGTCTCCCCTGCCACAAGTCTCTTGATAACATGAGCTTCTTCTGCAACGGAAGTCCATCTGTCAACCACGTTTCCATCCTTGTCAATGACTGTAAGCAGTGCGCCAGAAAGCTCTGCGCCGCTTGCAATGTCCTCCTTTGTAAATTCAAAGGTTGTAGGCTCATTCAGAAATTCGCTGCTGTATTCTGCAACTGCTTCATGCTGTCCCTGATACTCTGTTTCAAAAGTGATTACTTCCTCACTGGAAACATAGCCTTTCGGCGCTGCCATTTCCTTTGCCTCATAAACTGCAAACGGGTAATCCTTTATGAAAGCGATCCTGCCGTTTTCGTCAGATGTTGCAGTTTCAAGGAGTGTGCCTGCTTCAATTATTACTTCCCCATTGGCATTTTCAATGTCCTCTGCGGCAAATAGACCGAACACTGCGCCCGCAACTGGTGTATCTTCTTCTGCATCTTTCTTAATGACTGACATATCCAGTTTCTGTCTTTCATTGGTAAATGTCACGCTTTCATGGATCACCGGGGTTTTATCGTCCACATAAACGAATGTTACAAGCTGCTCTTCCCCGTTCAGCACATATCCATAAGGCGCTTCTGTTTCCACAACACGGTACTGTCCGAGCGGAAGTCCTGAAATGCTGGCTTTCCCATCTTCCCCGGTGGTAAGCGTTCCTACAAGATCGCCTTTTCTGTAATACTTTGTCCTGTTGCCATCCTCGTCTGTCTGCATGTCAGTAGTATAAATGTCCTCTGCGGCATAGACCTCAAATTTTGCCCCTGCAAGGGAACCTTCCTTATATACAAATTCCTTTTCTTCAGAATCAGCAAATAAGCCGCCCTTGTAACCATCAAGGATTTCGCCTTTCTTCTCCACTGTCAGTTCCCCGACAACAGGTTCGTCCTCATATTCCACGGTGATGATTGCATCATAAGTGTCAGGATCGGTTTCATAGAATGTGTCAGAATCAACCGATACTTCCACATAGTTAGTGTTCAGCACATATCCATGAGGCGCTTTTACTTCCTCAATGCGGTAATTTCCAATCTTCAATACATCCGGCAGGATTAAGTCGCCATCCCCGTCCGTGAAGAAGGAAGTGTGCGTAACCTTTGACGGATAAGTTGTGACCATCTTGACATATTCGTTTTTGTCAAGGTTGAAAATCTTGAACTCTGTATCAGGGATAAGGACTGTCTGCTTTGTGTCAGCGTCCTTCTTGATCACACGCAGCTTTGCAGTAAATTCACGGTCAATGAATACACGCCATACCTGCGGCTCTGTCGGGTGGTTCTCCACAATCCTCACTTCAAAAGGTCTTACTGGCTGCATGTTGTGTGGAGTGACTGTTTCTATCACTACATAAGTCCCGTAAGGGATAGGCTGTGTCACGATATGCCCCTTTGCATCCGTGAAAAGGGTAGTCTCTCCCTTGCTGCCGATTTCCACGGGTTTTGCGCTGTCAAAGTCGTAACTTCCATCTTCCAGTACGGATAAGGAAGATTTCAGGTATGCGGTAAAGCCTGCGCCGGATAATACAGGAGCCTCCGTATCATCCCCGTTGTCGGATACTTTGATAAGCTGGAACGGCTGCTTGATGACCTGCTCTGCCGATGTGGTGCTTCTTGACACTTCCGCTACCAGATCGCCCTCATAATCGCATACAACATCATGTTCCTCTTCATCAAGGAGATACCCTTCTGACGGTGTGATTTCCTTTACATAGTAATCGCCAAGATAGAGGTTCTTTACCTCCGCATTGCCGCCCTCATCGGTTGTCAGTGTCGCAACAATATCTCCCGCATGGAAGATAATGCCTGTTGCACCGTCCGGGTGTACAATGTCGTTGCGGGCATATAAGCCGTAAACAGCGCCCTCCAGTTTTGCGTCGCCCTGCGGAACTGCCTTTCCTGTCTCCTTATCTATTTTGTAGATGTGGATTTTTGCGGTTGTCCTGTCATTTGCGAAAGTGTGTGTAAATGATGCTTTTGCAGTAGTCTCCGGCAGGTAATTGAAATCAAAGCTGTATATATCGGAGCTGTTCCTGTAATATGCGTAAGGAGCCTGTGTCTCTGAAATATAGTAGCTGTTTGCAATCGGAAGGTCTACCGTGTAAGCGGCGCTGCCATCCTCCCCTGTCGTAACGGTCTGTAATGCAGTACCCTTTGTCACAATGACCTGTCCTGCATAATTCCTGATGTCATTTCCCGCATAAAGCGTATACTGTCCGCCATCTAACGGGTTTGCTGTCTCGGAATCTTTCTTTGTCACGGAAACTTCCGCTTTCTGACGGGTATTAAGCACAGTTGCCGACTCATACTGCACTTCCACCATCTGATCCTTATATTCAATCTTTACCGTATGCGGCTCTGTATTGATGGTATATCCGTCAATGCTCTTTGTTTCCGTAACCACATACGTTCCAAGATGAAGGTCTGTAAGAACCACCTGTCCGTCACTTCCGGTCTGTAAGTTTTCCGCAATCAGGTCCCCTTTATTATAGACTTTTGTACCGTCTGCCTTGTAAATGTCTGCGCCTGCTGTCACTTTGAAAACAGCGCCCGGCAGTTTCTTTTTCTCATAAGTGAAGTTGCTGCCATTCCATCCGGTCAGGACTTCGCCCTCTTTATAAATGGTGATTGCCCCAAGCTGCTCTTTGTCCGTCGCACTGATCCCGGTTGTCTGTCCTGCCTTTACGGTCAGCGTGTGGACTTTGCCGCTCAGTACATATCCCTTTGGTGCGGTAATTTCCTTCACATAGTACGTTCCCGCCACAAGTGCATTGGATTTTGCATAACCGTTTCCGTCCGTAGTCATGGTGTCTACCTTATTGGTGCATCCGCTGTCGGAATAAATCCCGTATACGGCACCTTTCAGCTTCACGCCGCTGGACTCGTCGGTCTTTACAATCTCCCCGTAGCCGATGTTTTCCGTCTTTACCTTAAAATAGGCATGGATAGGATCGGCGCTAGGTCTTTCCGAGACAAACTCCTGATAGTTCGCTTTTTCCGTCAGCCAGAACACACAGCTTGAAGTCGTCTCTACTTCGCCTGCCGTGGAGTTCATGGTTGCCATTGTCGCTGTCGTGTTCACTTCCTTACTGGAAATGGTGAGGCTGTTCCCGTTCTTTTCAACTTTGAACCCGCTCAGCGAAATGTCAAAACTTCCAAGTACGCCGTTGCTGTCGTTAAGGGTTTTTTCAAAACGCTGGTTCCCCTCATTCCATTTCAGCTCATAAGTTTCCGCACCGCTCTGTGTCCTGCTTGCAAAACTCGGTCTTGTGGCATTATAAGACTTGCTGATGTTGTTTTTCAGGCTTGTATAATAGGCATAAGACGATGACGGATTCGGAGCCGTATCACACAGCTTTCTCGCTGCTGAATCCCCGCTGCCTGTGCCGAACAGGTTCCCCACGATCACCCACACCATTGCCTGTGTCGCTATGAACTGGTCACACTGGTCATTTGAAGGCGGCGTTGCGCTGTTGCTGTTAAAACCAAAATAGAGGCAGTAACTTAACAGCTTCTCCTGCTGTGCCGTCATGGAAGTGCTTGAATTAGGGTAGCTGTTCATGAGCTGCCCGCCATCTGCCGCCAGTCCGAAATTCATGCAGTAGGCGGCGTTTCCGTCCAGTATGGCATACAGGATCTTCCCGTGGTCATAGCCTGCCTTTAACTCGCTTACCTCACCCGATGATCTTGTCGATGCATACCAGAAAGCGATGTTTGCACTGGAACTTGCCGCAAAAGCAGTCGTCCCGTTGCTAAACAGCGTGGTAAAGACCGTAAGCAGGGCTAAGAATCCTGCCATAAATCTTTTCATTTTCTGTTTCATTCAGATTTCCTCCTTATAATAGGGCAAAAAAATAACAAGTCATATAAAATGGCTTGTCATTTTCCGTTTACTGTTATTTTGTTTGGATTTCGTCTCTGTCCGTCTCCCTTAATATCCCCGGCGGAACCTGCATGTCTCAATTCCGACAGACGGATAAAGGGAAAACGGGCATTTTTCATTTGTATCAGAAGCCTTACAGGTCATATGTCAGTAAGGAATACCCCTCACCGTCTGCCTGCCATAACTCCGACCATTGTGAGTACCACCCTCGCAACCAGTGCAAGCAGCAACAGGAACAGTTTTGCTATCCCAAGTACCAGTTTCAGGAGCATCAGAACCGCCTGCAATATCCATTTTAATATGGTCAGCAGTACCGTTGCCGTCTTTCTCAAAACCATTCCCACCATAGATCTTTCCCCCATCCTCTACCGCAATCCTTACCTTGTACTGATCCCTCCGTTTAACCGCATCCTGCACAATGCCCTCATGCCTGCGGGTATTAAGGATTACCATATCAACAACGAACGGGGTTACGGATTTTATATTTCTGTATTCAGCCCTTCCAATACCAAGTGTACCTTCCGGCGCTGCCTGTTGTCAAGTTCAAGACATAATCCGGCACAATCCTGCATAATCCGGCATCGGTGTGTCCCTATCTGTAACAGCGGAACTCATAAAATTCTGTCCCGTTAAGGCTGCACACCCCTGTATATTCGATATAAAATACAGGCTCCGTTTCAAGCATCATCATCCCTGCAATGTAATCCGCTATCCCGTCCTCGCTTCCGAGTTTCCTCCCGGACGTGGTTGACGCTGCATTCAGGTCTGTTTCTACAAAAACGCTGTAATAGCCCAGTCCGTCATATGGATAATAGGAATGGTATTCTTCCTGCGTTATCTTCCCCTCTGCCAGCAGGCTTGCAAGGTTATCCGTGGTAGTTATCATCCCACCCGCCTGACACTTTGCAACTGCCTGACTGCATACAGATACGGGATCGTATGGCAATATGGTCACTGTCTGTTCCTGCTGCTTTGTTTCCTCCGGTTCTGTCTGCTCCTGCTGCCCTGTTTCCCCCGGCTTTGTTTCTTCCGGCTTTGCTTCACACTCCGGCTTTGTTTCTTCCTGTTTTTGCACATCTGCACTGCTTTGTGCGGGTTCTGTTTCCCCTTTCCGCTCCGGCTGACTCACTGTCTTTGGTTCGGGTGTTTCCGCTGCCCCCTTATCCTCCTTTTCCTGCCCCGGTTCTTTTGCCATTTCCTCTGCGGTCTGCTCTTTTCCGGTGTCCCCGTTTTGTGCCTGATACGCAGCAGTGACTTCTTTATTCTCCGTCATATCCGGTTCCACAACGTCCACTACTGTTTCAGCCGCTTCCGGCTCCATATCAGGTACAGCATTGTCCGTACTTCCACATCCGGCAGCAAGCATGACAGTTACGGATAAAATCAGGAATAATCTCTTTTTCATATGAATCACCTTTCCTTTCCCCATAAGGGGAAGGAAGGCTGTGTCCGTGTACCGCTGTCCTGTCCCTTATGGGAGTTTACACGGGACACATATCTATTCAGGTCTGTCCCGTATTCTGTGCATTGTTTCCTCCTATGAAGCTACTGCATCCTGCTCCGGTATGCAAGCATTCTTTTCAGTCTCTTGTTCTTTGCATATGCCTTGTAAAATTTCAGCATCCACATGTCTCCCACCTCCTTTTCCGTCCCCGCCCTTTCTTCGGGGACAGGGGCTTCCCTCCCGGCATCACATTCATCCAGCAGCCCCTCCACACTCTGTAAAACCACACCATCAATATCCCCGCCATTTTTCAGGAATTTTGCAGCTTCCATCATTTCCCACGGATAAAGGCAGTGTTTAACAGCCAGTCCGCAGATCAGTTCCGCAGGCTTCTCCCCATATTCCTGTCTTACCCTGCAAATCCCCTTGTAAATCGCATCCAGCCATTTTCCTATGGCAGCATCTTTGTCAGATACCAGTGCAAAATCGGGGGACTGCCCCATTTCAATACATTCCTCCGCAAAGGAAAACCAGTGTTTCACGGCTTCCCTGCCGCTTTCAGGGCACAGCCTGATTAAAGATTCTTCAAAAGTTTTCTTATCCATTTTTACTCCTTTCATCGTCTGCCAACCGAAACGCCTATCATGGTCAGCACAATCCTCATAACAAGGGAAAGCAGCAGCAGGAACAGCTTTGCTATCCCAAGCACCAGTTTCAATGCCACAAGCGCCGCCTGTAATATCCACTTCAATATGGTAAGCAGTACCACCCCGGTCTTTCTTAAAACCATTCCTGCCATAAAACATTCCTCCTATCCCCAGTTGTCAACCAGCTCCATCATGGTTGGATCTTCGGGTTCCTCTGTAATACTGGCTGCTGTTTCCTTTACCACGGTTTCCATGACCATCCTTCCCATGCCGCCCTCCGCCACCCTTGCCGCCCCGCCTCCGAGGGCAGCGCCGAGCAGCATGATAATTTCATTCTTAACATCATTCTTTAGTTCTTCACGGATACCATCCAGGTCACTCCTTGAAATGTATTCCTCTTTCTTCTGTCCTCCTGTCTCCCTCAACAGGTTTTCTTCCCCAAAGCTGTTTGCATAGAAGTCTATGGCATCCGTTATGAACTGGTTTACAGACTTATGAATGTCCGTATTCAGTTCCGCAAGCACCCTGTTTACCCTGCGCTGCTGTTCATTGTCAAGATTGAGGCGGTAACTTCGGAAAACAATATTCGACTTTGCCATATGCCCCACTCCTATCCTATCTGGTCACGATGCTTTGCAAGGAAAACCCTGCCAAGCTGTTCATACCCCTTTGCATTTGCTTTGATGTCCTCAATGTACCGGATATTCCCGCTGTCATGTGAACCGAACAGCCTCATGACTGCCGCTCCGCCGCCTACAAACACAATCGGTATCACATCAAGGTTGTAACCGTGTTCTTTCAGGGTATTGTAGACTTTCTGTGCAAAATCACGCAGGCAGTCCTTTACGATGTTCATGTACTTATCCGGCAGTGCCGCCTCTCCGGTAGCCATGACCTGCTGTATCACGTTTTCCTCAAGTTCCTGCCCGATCTGCCTGTTACATTCCTCATTGATTATTCTCATGCAGCGGATAAGTCCCTGCTGGCTTGTGATACATTCCGCCTCATTCGGCTTGCCGTTCTCTATCGGCATGATGTCAATGGTCCAGCTCCCTATATCCACCACTACCACACGCCCCGGCAAAGTCCTCAACTGCTCTGCAACTGCCGCATAGCATTGTGGGAATACGGACACCCTTGCTATCCTTGCCGTGTACTTCTCTTTCTCAAAGCGGAAAGCGACTTCTTTCTTCTTTGACAGGTAATCAATGAAGTCCTGCTTCTCTGCACCGAACCTTGTCAGGGGAAGTCCTACCGATAAAAGGACATCCGCATTTCTCATTCCCCGTCTGTTCAGTTCCTTTGCGACTGCCGCAAGGGTAAGCAGATAGAAGTTGTCATTCTCAACTTTCGTGTCCCTGACCTCAAGACGTTTCCCGCCTACCTTGTAATACTTTCCATCCAGTTCCACCACATCATCATAAAATGCGGGTTCTGTAGTGATCTCCTTTACCCCTGTCGTAAAAATCTGTGTGGCTGTTTTCATGTTCGACCAGCCGTGGTCAATCCCGATTACTTCAATATGTTTTTCCATTCTGTTCTTCCTCCATATCTTTTTCATGTTGCTTTATCTCTCCTTAAAATCTTTCTCATGCAGGGAAAACAATACTGTTCTGACTGTTTGTACGGACATCCAAAGCACATATCTTCCTTGTCCTGCTCCGTGATTTCAGGCTTGCTTTCCTCCCTGACACACTTCCTAGCGAGACACTGGCTGTTATTTCCGTAAAAGAACCTGCAGCGCATACAGCTTCTTAGGTCTTTTTCCAAATTTACCTGTGCTGCTATAATTCCGCTTTGTTTTGGAGCGTCCTGCACCCTTACGTTAATTCCCATCCACGCCACCCGCCTCTCTTACAGCGGAAAGCATGTAAATCTCCTCCATCTTTCTGTCTGCCAGCCCTGCTGATCTTGAAAGTGCAAGTACAAACACAACTGCTGCTATAATTCCTGCCGCTATCATCTGCCGCCCCTCCTTTTCTGCTCCGCTTTCTTTCTCTGTTCCGTCTCCATCCGCCTGACATACTCACGAATGTCAATCAAATCCTCCAAGTCGTAGATTTTGGAACTCATGGCACGGTCAACATTTTCAGGGGTACATTCGCCATGCTCTGCCAGCGCTGCCATTACTTTCTGCCTGATTTCTTCCTGCACCGCATCCGGCATTGCTGCTATATAGTGTGGCGGCAGCTTTGTAATTTCTGTGATTACCTCCTTTTCGTATCCGTAACTCTTTTCAAAGTCACTGATAAATTTTTCTTTTACCGATACTGCCTTCGTTTTGTTTTCCTCACTGGCTAATTCCACCAGTTCGTTTAGGAACTCAATCAGCTCTTTCTTCGTCATAGCCGTTCACATCCTCCTTTTTGCAATAAAAATAGGACTATATCAGCTATGCAGTCGGTGGCATCTGCCACTTCAAGAGCTAATTTAGTCCTACCTAAATAATTTTTATATTTTTATGCATCAGAAAAACAATCTTCACCTCCAAAACCACATGACTTTTATTCCCGCCGGAATCCTGATGCAGCATGGGCATTTGTGAGATATTTGATTGGTAAAACAGCGCTGCCTCCCATCAATACCTTGCTTCGTTGCAATTTTGAGAAAGGACTAAATCAGCTCAAACCCTTGTATTTACTGGATTTGTTCTAACTTTAGTCTTATTTTACCGTAAGCATCTCCCTCTCTGCACCCCGTCCAAAAAAGGATTTCAAATATAACATAATATTTGCTTTCCCGCTCAATGCCGCTGATGAAGCAATCGTATTCGTCTTTCGTCCAAAAGTTCAGCTTGT
>CAJUKA010000118.1 GCA_910586585.1 uncultured Lachnospiraceae bacterium | reverse complement strand
TTTTTTTCATTATTGCTCCTTTCACACTGTACGACTACCATATTTCTTTAGTGTTACATAATTTTTTATGTTTTCTTCTATCGAATACCTGCTTGTCTTGCAAAAAGAAAGTCGTTTTCCCTTATCCAGTTTTCCATTATTCTCTGCTTTACCGCAGCACAACTCGCACATCTTATAACACCAACATTTTTTACACTCATTCTCTGAGATCTTCGCAACATTGAGTAGATTCTTCGCATTTTCTATATCAAAGCCTTCCTGAATACTTCCAATACAAAGAATGTCAGATGATTCATTTACCCTTTCACATGGAAACATTTTACCATCAACATTTACAAATAGTCTTTGTATTCCCGGCAAACATTGACCACCCGGACAATCATAGCAGCTATCATGCTTATTATAAACATTTCTTTCCACCATCTGATTATGCAATGCAGATATATGAAAGTTATACAACGAAGAATCATAGCCTTTCAGCAGATTTGTACAACTATTCAGATAGACCTTAAATACCTCGTAATTGGAATTTGCATAAAATTCCGGCGGCACTTCATCCTGTTCTAATTCCTTCAAATTATTAACATCAACATAATTTCCTGAGACACCAATTTCTTTTACCAAATCATATGTCATAAAAAATTGGCTTGTACATGAAACATCCTGTTTTAAGTCAATAACGGCATTAAATGAAATATTTTTAATAAATTCAGGACAGATTTTCTTTACCAGCTCCAAACGTTCCATAACAGTTTCATAAGTACCTTTATTGCTTGCCGCAAATATCCTATTTTTATTTTGAATATTTGCAGGTCCGTCCAAACTAATTGTCAAATTAAAACCATGTTCTGCTAAAAATTTTATGCTATCCTCTGTGAGTAAAGTTGCATTGCTTGTCATATTAAATGACAGCTTCTTACCAGCAAAAATTTCTTCCGCATATTGAACACACTGTTTAATCAATTCATACTCTAACAAGGGTTCCCCACCATAAAAACCTATAGTTACTGAATCACTGTTTAACGAATGGTCATATAAAAATTTTACTGCTTCAATCGCAGTTTTTAAACTCATACGTTTATTCATGTGTGTTCTATTCACATAACTTCCCGAATAAACGCAATATTTACATCTTAAATTACAGTTTTGCGTTACTTGTAATGTCATCATATTCAAATTAGTCTTATAAAACTCTTCAAGCCGATCTGTTTCAGGATGCCGAAAAACAATATTTTCGTTCTTGTCACAAAGAAATCCTCGTTGCATCAATAAATCTATATCACTTTGACATTCCTCACTCAACGTATTATACTCACTGCTGATTTGTTCTTTGCTTATTGAAGTATTTGAAATCAACTTATTCAAGAAAACAAACATTTCATCAGAAATATGAACTATTCCGTTAGTGTTTACATCGTATAAATATTTCTCGTTATATATCTCTATCAAATGAATATATGGTATATGTTCAATCATATATTTTTCCTCCTAATTTTAAAAAGGCAGCCTGACTAATATCTCATCAGGCTGCCTATAGCTTCTGAACCTAACTCAAAAAGTTATAGGCTCAAATGCTGCCTGTAACTTCCTATGCCTAACTCAAAAGTGTCATAGGTCCAAACGACTTGTTGTACAGGTTATTGTAAGTTACATTTCCTGTAAGCTGGAGTCCCGTAGCATTTGGAATTGTATTACAATTGCTACATGATGTACACAGACATAAGTTACAATTACATGCACATGCAAAAGCCACCAATGTGCCTTCATCAAAGCCGCCCTTTTTTCCAAGCTTCTTGCTTCCCATAATTTCACCCCCTTTCAAAGATTTAACTATATAGATTCTTGCAAAACCACATATTATGCAATTCTATATTTCATAATTATCTACTTAACTATAGCTATTAAAATTACTTCCAACATTGATGGTTTGATTTGTATATGCCGAAGCCTCTGTAATTCTAATTTGTCCACTACTGGTATTTATGTTAGTATCTGTTTTCTCTGTCAATGCCTTTTTAGCTGCTAATCTCTCTTCCAGTTTTTTCTCTTCTGCTTTTTTAGCTGCTCTTCTTTCTTCTAATTTTTTCTCTTTTTCTTTACTTTCCTTTGCCTTCCTCTCAGCATTCTCTTTAGCAATTTTACCGTCAGGATCACTTGTGCCAGATATTGCCACAGAAATATTGCCATTTGCATCAACCTGATAGCTAAGGTTAGTTAATGTTCCCTGACACCCTGCAACTGCTTTCGCTGCACATTCTGGCAAGGCATTCAAATTTTCCTCTAAAAATTTTGCTTTCTCTGGATCATTTGCACATTTTTTAATAAATGCACTTGATACAGAAACTGTTGTTGGTACACCTTCCATTGATGTCGATTTGTTAAAATAACTAAATTTCTCCTGTAAATACTTAGTATATTCCGTTGCTGTCCTACTTTTTGATCCTGTAGCTGTCGTAGTACCTGTTTTTGCTGTATCTACGCTTTTACTACTTACTTCTCCTGTGCTTTCGCTCTTTGTTCTTGTATCATCCTTTGATTTTGATGCATAATAGTTTGCATAATTACTGCTTACCCCACCATTTACTCCTGTAATTGCCATTATCCTTACCTCCGTTCAATAGTTTTGATCCAATCGCCAGTTTTAATTTTTTATAGATTCCTGCTTTTTTAATAATAATAACAAAATTGAGATAAAGTTCAATTACCCCTGCAGAAAATGAACTGTTTTTGCAGAAAACGGCAAAAAAATCCTTTCAGACATTCGTTATTATTCTGAAAGGACTTCCTTGTACTAATCTAATTTTTCTAACATAATCTTTAATTCATCATTTTTACCTATCAGCTCACTATACCTTCCTATATCAGCAACCACACCTTCCTTCAGCACGATAATCTGATCGACTTTGCTTAATATCTCTTTCTTATGTGTTATAACTATCACTGTTTTTTCTTTCAGCTTAGTATTCAACAATCCGTTAATCTGCTGTTCTGAATAAGCATCCGTATTTGAAGTGGCTTCATCAAATATAACAATCGGCTTATCATGTATCAATGCCCTTGCAAGAGCTATCTTTTGTTTCTGTCCACCGGAAAGCATTGCTCCATTCTGTCCTACCACATAATCTAAAGAAACCTCTTTTATAAAATCTTCAAGTCCACTATCCTTATAAGCAGCTTCTATCATTGCATCATCCACCTGCTTGTACAAACAGATATTATTTCTTATCGTATCATTAAAAAGATATATCTGTTGGCTTACCACTGATACCATATTTCTGTATTCCGACAATGACAATTCTGAAATATTTTCTGTTCCTAACAATATCTTTCCACTTGTCGGCTCATACATTCTGGTAAGAAGATTGATGATTGTTGTCTTTCCTGAACCATTACGTCCGATTATCGCTGTCTTGCTACCCTTTGCAAATGAAATGTCAATATTCTTTAGAATATATTTATCCTTTTCATATGCAAAAGAAACCTGTTCCAATTTCAAATCATTCAGATGCGGCTCTACATTCTTCCGGTTATCCGTTTCTTCCTCCAAATCCATAAAAGCATAATATCGCTTAGTTGACGGGATAATTCCTGATAGAAGGTATCCTATGTTAAGGATTGCAGAAATTGGTCCTGTAACATAAGCACTATATGTAATAAAAGCAAACACACTACCCACCGAAAGCCGGAGATCAAACACCAAATTTGCTCCTAAAATATATAACAGCGTGGAAAGCAACTGTACCATAATGCTGTCTATGATCATATTCCACTGCCCTAACATATTCATTTGCTTTTGCTTCTCTATAATTTCGTTCTGATTGAGTGCAAATTCCTCATGTTTTTTATCAAAGACATTAAACAGCTTAACTTCCCGTACCCCACCAACAGTATCTCCAAACCATTTCGCATATTTTTGATTACTTGTTATGAACTCATCCATAATCTGTTTTTGTTTCTTAGCAAAATATTTCATCACGACACACTTGATCGGAATAAATAGAAGTACCAATATTGTCATTCTAAAATCTATAATAAGTAATCCAATAATACCACCGACCATGCTGAACGCCTGCGTAATTACAAAGAAAACGCTGCTATCAGCAATAGATGTCATCTGGTTAATATCTGTGTTAATATTATTCAAAGTCTCCGCATAATTTGTGTTATTAAAATAGCTTACTCGCAGCTTCATAAGATGGGAAAAAGACTGTTCTGAGAGAAAGTATTGTATCTTAGCTGAAATATCTACACGTTTCTTTTCTTTGATTATATCTATAAGGGAATTTATAGCGTAAATTACCATAGATGCCAAAACCAGCTCAATCAATAATTTCTTATCGCCACCAATAAAGCCATCATCCATGATCCGTCTGCTGATTAGTGGGACGCAAAGGTTCAACCCTGTAGAAATAAACAGGCAACAGACAATCACAGCTATTGTTCTTCTGTATCTGTTCAATAACAAAAGCAATCTCTTTATAGCCTCTTTATTATCCATCTTCATCCTCCGTCAGCTTCGTTTCTATAGTATGATATATTTCCTCAACATCTTTCCTGTCAATCAGTTGTGATATTTTTTTCTCAACCTTTCCCCCCTCAAAAGAAAACTTAGCCAATATATTCTCTCCCTCATTGCAAAGGCTAATCTCTACATCACAATCAGAATATACTTTCAAAAATTTATCCCTATCTTCCAATGGAACGCACCATATAACCAAATCACTTTGTTTATAAAAAACTTGACTTTCTATAAATTTCTTCCATGCTTCATGATCTGTAACAGGCTCCGGCATATACTCTAACCCATACAGTACACATTCCGGCTCCATTCCAATTGTATATGCGTTATAGCCACCATCGGCAAACGCCTTCTTTAATTCAGTAAGTATATAAAAACTATCTATTGCAGTTTCTATTGCCAATATCACTACTGGTACATCAAGACCGTTTCCCCGATAATGGTTATTTACAATCTGTTGTTGTCTGGTTTTCCTACTCCAAAAGAATCCCTGCACATTTATTTTATGAATATCCTCTTTACCGATATATATTAAATTCTTATTCCCTACTTGCAATTTTTCCAAATCGGACATTGAAAATGCTATAATAGTATCTATTTCTTCCTGCACTTCTTCAAATTTTCCCACAACTGTTTCAAAATAATACTTTGCTCTGCTTATTGTTCTTATACCCAATACATACGCTCTGTAAACCCAGTCCGGCTCAAATATTCCCTTAACTATACGCAGTTGGCTTTGCTCACTCGCATATGTCTTTAACTTCTTTATTTCAAACGTGCTATCTTCTTTTAACTTATTAGCAATCAATGCACTTATATATGGAGCTGCATAACTGTTACTCAATGATGTGTTCAATTCCGTATCACAAACTTTAATAGTATGTACAGATGGTACAACAGTATCTATACCCATCTGCATATAATCTTTACAATAGTCCAACGGACTATCTGTAGTTGCCACGCCAATTACATTCGTAAAACTTGCCGGGTATGACACAAAACCAGAATTGGCAGTTGCAGCTATTATAATCATGCCTTTTGTGACATATTTGTTAATCAGGCATCTTAACTTTTCACAATCTCTAAAATCTACTGTTCCTAAACTTAAATTAACCAAACGGACTTCATTTTTATAGCACCATTTTAATGCTGGATATATGCTTTTAATTGCACCCTTCCCATTCTCGTCCAAAATTCTTATGCTAATCAACTGACAATCTGAACAATATTTCTCCAGTATCATTGCACAATTTGTTCCATGTTGGAATTGCTGCTGATCTATATCTTTTGTATCGGCTATACAAATACCATTTTCATCAATAGCAATACTTTTTTCTATCCCTTTTTTTAAGAAAAGCTCATTAATTCCATTATCTATAATCGCAATCCTAATCCCTTTATCCATGACATACCTCAGATTATGCAATTCTTCTGCTTATCCATACATTTCCTTTTTCTACAATTTCATATTTTACCACTCATTTTTAATTCGTTACAAAATCAACCACACAAATATTTTTAATAATATAATTCTTCAAAACAAACGGACTGCGCACTAATTGCTTAGTGCCGCAGCCCACAAAATTCATTGCGCATATGCTGACTTATACACAACAATACATCCATTATTTAGTTTTCTTTGGTCTTTTCGGTTGATGATAAATCGCTGAACATTTAGGCGCTCCGCCAAGCACGTTCTTTTCCACTTCATTCCGAGCAACCTTCTCCACTGCCTTCAAGATCGTGTCTGTTAATTTTTCTGCATTTCTCATTTTACCTTTACCTCCTGTTTTAATATTTTTGCTAAGCACATCAAGGATGAACACAAAATAATAGCTATTGACATATAACTTACATATAATTGATTAATTCCTAAAGCAACCAACATTGCAATTATTGCCGCCTCCATCAATACAAGTAATCTGGCTGCTCTTTTAGTTTCCCTCAATTCTCCCTTATCAAGATCAATGTTTGGATGGTTTACCGTTCCTATAACCTCAATAATAAGCACTGCAAGAACCAATATCGCATACATAGCAACAGAGGACTTTTCAGAAAGTGCCACAGCTACTTTGATAACCCCGATATAAGTTATGATTGTCACAAGATAGCACTGCCAGAATTTATCTGCATGATAACCTCCCGTTCGTTTTCTTAAAGAAAGAAAAAAAACAAGAAAAATAATTGTCGGTATGAACTGCTCAAAAAGTATACCAATAGCCAGCATAGTTCCAACTGCTATTATACGTTCTGCTAATGATACCAAAGCATATTCATAATATTCACTGTTAGACTTTTCTATTATTTTTTTTGTTTCCATTAGATTTACTACATTCAATACCATCTTTTCTATCATATTTTTGTGCCTCTCCTTTCTATTAAGTATAAAGAAAATCACAAATAAAACAATACATTTTGCAGAAAGTGGACACATTTAAGCAGAAAATGGTACAGCAAAACTTTATATTTTCCATCACCTATATTTTTTCTTTAACTAAATCTATTATTATTTTTGAAATATCATTATATGAATTAAATTTTCCTTCTGTTATTGTTTCATCAGGAATCTTTATACTAAACTCTTTCTCAACTCTTGTAAAAAAAACAAGCATTTGATATGGCATCACATCAAATTTTTTAGATAAAAGCGGATAATCTTTATCTTCCTCTGTCATATTGTCTATATTTACATTTAGTGTTGCCTTGATCATTTCTTTAATCTTTTCTTCCATTTTAGCCTCCATTCACAATGATTGAAAATCATCATATTCTCCTAATCTCTCAATCATGTTTTTGTATAGTTGCGAAATAGTGCTACAAGTATATATTGGTATTTCTGTATAATCTACATCCTTTACCCTTTTATCTACCACTAATTGCCCTAAATGTATATATTCAATTGGTGTCAGTTTATCCAATGAATACGCATCTTGTTCTGCATTGCCAACATAAAAACTATCCACTTCTACATTAAACTTATACTTCATCACATTACGCAGCTCATCTAAATAGTTTTTCCCTAAAGTATTACCATAGAGTGACATGATAAAGTAATCAGGATTTATTGCGTTTAAAACCTCATAGGAAGTTATCCCAAAATATCCCACTTGTTTTTTGCTATCCGGCATTATCCCTCCTGGAATACCAACTAATATTACATCCGGCTTTTCAGACTGTTCAATCCATTTTAAATAATGATTATACATTAAGATTTTTTTCTTTTCTGATACTCCCTCATCGTACATAAACTCTGGAAATCTCTGACCACTATACAAAACAGCTTCATTTCTACTGGATATCCATACAATTTTATACTTGTCTTTTTGTAACGAAATAGCCAAATCTATTTGCAGCTCCATTTTGTTAGTTTTTTCCCCCATACCGGCAACTGCTATAATAGGTGTACTAATATCATACAAGATTTCTTCTCCATCAAAAGTAACACTTTCCATCATACTTGAAAAAATTTTTACTTCAACTCTATTCTGTTTACAGATAGTATTTACTTTAACAATTAACTCATCGGACAATCTTTTAAAAATCCAAATTGTTTTATTCATTCGAGCTATTCTATCTATTATTTGAATTATGTAATTTTCATCTACATAATGCTCTGGTTCAGCTAGTAGAAAAATATCAAATTCCTCTACATCCATTTTCTCAGATATATCTTCCACAAGCATATTTCTTGATATCTCATCCGAAACATCAAATATCTTTTTTCCAACATACCCCCAACCACGAACGCTAAATACCTTACTTATTTCAAAACCAATCATATTTTCAGAATATTTTAAAAAAGGATAAAAATTCTCATCATATGGAAATACTGCAATTCTATTCAAAACTACACCCCATTTCTCTCAATGTACAATATTCAATCATTCTTAACTCACACCCTTTTTTGATATCTTTACATCGTGCCAATCGTTTTTCCGGACACAGTTTATCTCCATCATCTATGCCAGATGCACATGAATTACAGTACTCTATTGCCCAACAATTTTTACATTGTTCAGATGTTAATGCACCTATATTTAATAAACTTTTTATTTTTTCTATATCAAATCCGTCCTGCAAATTACCTATAACATATGCGCTACAAGTTTCACTTACTCTTTCGCAAGGATAAAAAACCCCTTCAACTGTCACAAACAACCTTACTGCTCCAGCTATGCATGGTCCTGATGGATGGCATGTTTTTCCCCGGCTATATGGAGCTTTTATTTTTTCATGTATTTCTTGTTTTAACGATCCCACTTGACTATCTACTATTTTGGAGGCAAACTTTTTATCTAATCTTCCAATATACTTTAAATAGCATTTAAACAATTCATACCGATAATTTATATCAAACATCTCACTATACTGAATTTCTTGTTTGTTACCATTTTCATTTAGTGTTGTTGCACCAACGACTGTATCTTTCATAAAATTATATGTAAAAAAATTACTACTGCATTTAAAATCATTCGATATATCTAGCACAGCATTAAAACTTATATTGGAAATAAAATCTGGATATCGATCTATCATTTTCTCCAAATTTTTTATAATACAATGAAAAGTACCTGTTTTACTGTCTGCAAATACTCTGCTTTGGTTATGTACTTCTTCAGGACCATCCAAACTAATTGTAAGATTAAAATTATGCTCATATAAAAAATCTGCTATTTCATCCGTTAATAAAGTAGCATTTGAAGTCATATTAAACCTCAATTCTTTCCCCTCATATAACTTTTCACTATAAGCAACAACTTTCTTGATAAGATCCATTTCCAACAAAGGTTCTCCGCCGTAAAAACTAATTACACCTGCATCTTTATTTATATTATGTGCAAAATAAAAATCCACTGCCTGCTTTGCGATTTCAAAGCTCATTCTCTTTTTTGTATGAGTTCGATTGACATATGAACCAGAATAAACACAATACTTACATCTCAAATTACAATTCTGTGTAACCTGCAAAATAAGCTGTCTTATATTACCATTCATATATTCGCTAACTGTATTTAATGCTGAATGTTCTACTATAATATTATCATTATTAGCTTTTAAATATCCACGTTTTTTTAGTCTCACAATATCTATATCCTGATTCAAAGTATCATTCCCTGCAATTAAACTCTCTATCTTATGAAATGCAGTCTCATTAATACGCACTATTGAATTGCTATTTACATCAAAAAAATAACAATTATCTAGTGTCTGAAACAATTTTACAAATGGAATTTTATCATTCATCTTAATCCAACTTTCCTTATAATATTAGGTGGACAATACATAGTACTGCCCACCCTCATATGCCGTGTTGCTCTTAACTTTAATATGCCCATGTTCCTGAGATTGCTTTTGTCAACAGCTTAGAATAATTCTGCAATCTTAAGGTATTGCTTGCTGTATCGCTTGTACTGCAGTCACATCCCAAAATGCTACACATTGAATCACAACTACAATTAGCAAAAGCCACCAGCGTACCATCCTGTACACTGTTTTTCTTTCCTAATGTTCTTTTCATGCTCATTCCTCCTTTCCTAATATATTTATATAATTTACCTAATTATGGTAATTACATATACATTACATTTTGACCGTTTTTTCCTCATACAATTTTGCAACTTCTTCTTTATGATGAAATATCTCTTTCAGACGCAAACTTTCCAAATACTCATCATCAATTTTTTCCTGCTGTTGACGTTTCTTTAATCTCTCTTTCTCCCAAAGTTCATTTAACTCATCCTTTTTACATTTTTTCGCATAAAAGCTATCCTTGTCCTTAGAGTGGGCATCAAATGCTCTCCCTGCCTCTTTTGCATGATCCTGCATATAAGAATAACCTTTATACCCATTTTCATCAATTTGTATTAGAGTCCCACCGCACATCATATTTGATCCACGGGCATCTTCTCTGATGATATTCATCATCTTGTTTTTAAACTCTTTATCCACCATCATCTTTTCAAATGCACTATCTGTTATTTGTACAGAAATATTTGATCCCCACGACATAGAATCTATTTCTTTCCAAATCTCTTTCTTAAAGATTTCCAATTTCTCAGTCTCTGATATCTGCTGTGCTTGATTAGTACCTGCTACTCCTGATGTAGACCTTTTAACGTTCTGTGTCTGAACAGAAAAATTACCTAATATAGAATCAACACCCATGCTACAACCTCCTTTGATATATATTTTAATTTTATACATAATAAAAAAGATTGCAATATGCTTTGCAGAAAGTGACCGCTTATTGCAGAAAATGACATGAAAAAAGCATCCCATACTGTCAATCTGACTTTATAAGATGCTTTTTATCAATCCGGAATGATAATTGAAAAGTAGAACTCTTGATTATCATCTTTTATAACATAGGAACCATCATACTTCTCAATAACTTCTATGATATTTTTAATTCCCACTCCGTGGTCCTCTGTCTGCAACATTTTTGTAGATTTTATTTCTCCATTCTCATAAAGAATAGGATTGTTAAATGTATTTCTAACCCCTATTTTTATCATGCCATCTTCATTAACAAATTTCAATTTTAATATTCTTCTGCTACTATCGCACTTTCTACATGCCTCAAGCGCATTATTCAGCAGATTAGATAATATTGTAACTATATCTTCGTCAGCAATCCTCAACTCCGACAAATCGTTTACCCGTAATACAAACACGATCCCGTTTTCATCTGCCTCCTGATACTTCGTATTTAAAATTGCATTGATTATTACATTATTAGTATCAATAGCATCCAATTCCTTATCCAGTTTACCGCATATTCCCTTTACATACTCCTCTAATTTTGAATACTGTTTTTTCTCCAACAAGGATTCTATACATTCAATCTGGTTCTTATATTCATGTGTTCTTTTTTTCTGCCTATCAAAGTTTTCCGATATTGATTGATACTTTTCTGCCTGATTTTTAGCTTGAAGCTGAAAAATCCTATTTTCATATAGCTGTGTTTCCCTCTCCACAATATCATTGATTAAATAAAACACTACTATATTCATACCAATCATGCCAAATGCGCCTATGAATAATAACATCGTCTGCTCCGATGTTTCCACATATTTAAAGAAAGAAAGCATAGATGTTATTATTATAATCGTAAATATCGGAAAAATCAGTAATTTCAGCCAATCTGTGTCAACAAGTATATCTGTAGATTTATCTCCTAACTGCTTTTTTATTATAAGAACACACAAAAATACAATTGCCTTTGCAAGCAGAATGACTAGCACATTCTCCAAATTATATTGTTTCCCTATTGTCTCACTGCCTAAACAAAGCTCATTGTTAATAGCGTATGCTAAATAATCTGTTGATAACAAGATTGCTTGATACAGCAATGCTAATGTAAATGATTTGCGTATGCTAATTTTAACATGCCAAAACATAAATAAAGCATAGATTGAAACTACAACAATCTGTTTTAATATAAAAATACCTGACAATGCCCTTACAGCTAAAAGTACGCTGCTTTCCAATAATATCAACTGAGCAATGTTGATCCATCCTTTTTTTCGTACCTTTCCAAATGTTTCATAGAATATTTTACTGCATAACACTTCAAAAAATAAAATTAATATTTCCGACAATAAATCAGACATCTAAACTTCTCCCTGATATGATACGAACTGTTCCTTAACATATGTATATCTTGCTTTTGGAATAACCAGTTCAACCC
>CAJUKA010000117.1 GCA_910586585.1 uncultured Lachnospiraceae bacterium | reverse complement strand
CCGTTACTTCGCCATTTTCAGTTTCATATTTGTTGTCAGCTTTGTCGCCTCTTTATACGGTCTAAACAGCATATAAATCATACCGCCGAGGATTACGATGGATGCAAACAGACCGATGATATTCAGGTTTCCTGTAAATGCAGAACCAATCTGGTAAACCATCAACGCCACCGCGTAAGCCAATCCGCACTGGTACAGAATCGCAAACCACGTCCATTTCGCATTGTTCATCTCCCGCTTGATCGCGCCGATAGCCGCAAAGCAGGGCGCGCACAGAAGGTTGAACACAAGGAAGGAATAGCCCGCTACCTGACTGAAGTTTGCGCCAATCTCAGACCATCCGCCGGGATAAAGGATACCCATTGTACCAACGATATTTTCCTTTGCCACAAGACCCGTGATGGACGCCACTGCCGCCTGCCAGTTGCCCCATCCAAGCGGTATGAAAATCCATGCAATCGCACTGCCGACCGCCGCAAGAAGTGACTGATCCATTTCCTCCTCGCCAAGCATCCGGAAGCCTTCCGCAGTAAATCCAAAGTATGTCGTAAACCAGATAACGATAGTGGAAAGCAGAATAATCGTGCCCGCCTTCTTGATGAAGGACCACCCGCGTTCCCACATGGAGCGCAGCACATTGCCCACCGTGGGCATATGGTAAGCCGGAAGCTCCATAACGAAAGGAGCCGGGTCGCCGGAAAACATTTTCGTTTTCTTTAACATGATACCGGAAATAATGATCGCCGCCATGCCTACAAAGTACGCGCTCGTTGCCACCCATGCAGAGCCGCCAAAGATTGCGCCCGCCACCATGGCGATAAAGGGAACCTTCGCGCCACAGGGAATAAAGGTTGTCGTCATAATCGTCATACGGCGGTCACGCTCGTTCTCAATCGTCCTCGACGCCATGATACCCGGAATGCCGCAGCCGGTACCGATAAGCATCGGAATGAAGGACTTGCCGGACAGTCCGAACTTGCGGAAGATACGATCCAGTACAAACGCGATACGCGCCATATAACCGCACGCCTCCAGAAAGGCAAGAAGCAGGAACAATACAAGCATCTGCGGCACAAAGCCAAGCACCGCGCCCACGCCTGCCACAATACCGTCATTGATCAATCCCGCAAGCCAGTCTGCCGCACCCACAGCTTCCAGTGCGTTCCCGACAAACACCGGAATACCGGGAACCCATACGCCGTAAGCTGCCGGATCAGGCTCATCGCCATACTGTTCCATCACCGCAAGCGCATCTTCATAATCCGCAAGGGACGCCGTTTCCACCGTCACCTCCAATGTTTCATCATCCGCCACTTCATAAGGGAAGTCGCCTGTAGGAGCCGCGCCGTTTTCTTCCACATAAGCATCATAGCCATCCACGATCAGCGCTGCGTCGCCATATTCTCCCGCCGCATCTTCATAAGCGGAAGATCCGATGCCAAGCAGATGCCAACCGTCGCCGAACAGTCCGTCATTTGCCCAATCTGTGGCGGAGGCCCCCACCGTCACCATGGAAATATAATACACAAGAAACATGATCGCCGCAAAAATCGGAAGCCCAAGAAAACGGTTTGTCACAATCCTGTCAATTTTGTCCGAATTTGTCATCTTTCCCGCCGACTTCTTTTTCAGACATCCCTTGATAATGCTTCCGATATAAATATACCGCTCATTGGTGATGATGGATTCCGCGTCGTCATCCATCTCCTCCTCGGCAGCCTTAATGTCCGTTTCAATATGGGAAAGGACAGACTCACTCAGGTTCAGCTGCTCCAAAACTTTATCATCCCGCTCAAACAGCTTGATGGCATACCAGCGCTGCTGTTCCTCCGGCAGTCCGTGTACCGCCGCCTCCTCAATATGGGCAAGGGCATGTTCTACGGTTCCTGCAAAAGTATGCATCGGAACAGTCTTGCCGTTCTTTGCCGCATTGATTGCGGCCTCTGCAGCTTCCATGATTCCGTTTCCTTTTAAGGCGGAAATTTCGACTACCTTACACCCTAACGCCCTCGATAATTCCCCGGTATTAATTTTGTCACCGTTTTTCTCCACCACATCCATCATGTTGACAGCTACAACCACAGGGATGCCAAGCTCGGTAAGCTGTGTCGTCAGATAAAGGTTTCTCTCCAAATTTGTACCGTCAACCAGATTCAGAATCGCATCTGGGCGCTCACTGATGAGATAATTTCTCGCCACCACTTCCTCCAGTGTATAGGGTGAAAGGGAATAAATACCGGGAAGGTCGGTGATGGTCACGCCGTCATGCTTTTTTAACTTTCCTTCCTTCTTTTCCACCGTAACGCCCGGCCAGTTCCCGACAAACTGGTTGGAGCCCGTCAGGGCATTGAATAATGTCGTTTTCCCGCAGTTCGGGTTGCCCGCAAGGGCAATTCGCATACTCATAGTTTTCCTCTCCTTCTTTATATTAGTTTTCGCTAACTATCTGTCCGAAAATAAAGGGGATAACCCCCTGTCAGTCAACCTCAATCATTTCCGCGTCCGCTTTCCTGATGGAAAGTTCATAGCCGCGGACAGTCACCTCAATGGGATCGCCCAGAGGCGCCACTTTACGGATCTGCACATCCACGCCCTTTGTCAGTCCCATGTCCATGATCCGGCGTTTGACCGCGCCTTCCCCGTGGAGCTTCACCACCCGGACGGTATCGCCGACCTTTGATTCTTTCAGTGTTTTCATTTTCAACCTGTCCTCCTCGTTTCATAATAGACTTTTGACCATAGAATCCTTTGCTGGATTCTATGGTATTAAAACATTTAGTAACCCCTTGCAGTGTTCTTTAGGAACTGTTAAGAAATAACTTTACACTTTGACGCAGGATGAGTTCACAAAGGCAAGGCGGAAGATGGAGTCGATGCGGGCATCGACGACTGATGACAACGCGGCATTTGCGGACTCAGACAAGTCAAATGTAAAGATTTATTTCTTAACAGCTCCTTACTACCACAGGGTTTCTGAATGCTTTGCTCAGACCATAATCTTCTGTGCCATCTCTTTGCTGACCGCAACACGGGAGTCCTTCACGTTCACGATCACATTGCCCCCGATGGCATTTATTACAGTGACCGCCCCTCCCACGACAAAACCGAGGTTCTCCAGATGTGTCTTAACCTCCTGTTTCCCTCCGATTTTCCTGATAATGTTTTCCTCTCCGACCTCTGCTAATGTAAGCGGCATCATGCATTCACCTTCTTCTGAATATGTATTAGTTTTTACTAACCTTATGTGTCAAATAATAGTTAGTATTCGCTAACCATATATTATAATATGACTTCACTTGATTCTTGTCAATGTTATTTCCATAACTTACCTGAGTTTCATCATACTAACCAATATGTTAGGAAATGCTAACTCACTATTTTGTGCAAAATATCTATAATCCCTACGTCAGCGCCGCATCAAACTCGACGCAGAACATCAGGGAAACCTCCACCCCCTTCTCCTGTGCGCCTTCCGCCACCGCAGTCGCCATCGCCGCCGTATTTCTCGTACCGCTCCAATAAACCACTGCCACTTTACTCATAAATTTCTCCATCCTTTCCCTTATGTACTTGTTTGTAGATTTTTCTGCATAAATCATAAAACCGTTCCCCGAACAAACAGAATTTACGAACACCTCACAACAAGCCTGTCAAATGAACGATGTTTCTGGAATGCCTCCCAGTACAGCCTTGTGCATTTTTTGTACTGCGCAAACTTGCGCTGTGCGGTTTCCACGTTTCCGTACACCTTCCATGTCCCGATACACTTTGCCCCCGCCGCGCCGTTTCTGATAAACCCGTCCACGTCCTCCGGCGGATAGCCGAGGAACAACCCAATCTCATGCGGAAATGCTTCCCCGTCCTCTAAGCGGCGCACCAGTTCCACAATGCATTTCTCCGTTTCCTCCACGGGATAATCCCGCTCCGCCAAAATCTTCCGTGCCCTGCTGTCGCCCAGATCCTCCCGCAGCCTGTCAGGGCGGTACATATAAACCAGCACGCTTTTCCCCATGTTCTTCAGAGGGACAATCCGCACGCCCCGCGGAAGCAGACGCCTGTTCATCTCCCGGATGTTTTCTAAGAACATCCTGTTGTTTTTAACGGGACAACTAAACAGATTTCCTGTTTTTAACCCTGCCATTGTCGGTGAGCAGTGGAATATCAGCAGCTCCTCTGATATATTTTCCGTATCCACAGCTTCCATTCATCCCCTTCCTTTTTAGTTAGTTTTTCCTAACCATTACGATAAAGAAAAATGCCCTTTGGCATACGATATCTTTTTCAGTTAGTTATTTATAATTTTATACAGAATATCATGGTATGGGATGTTCTGTCAATACCATTTTTATCAATTGTCAAACCGTGCATAAAAACAGGCAAACCAAAGCATTTGACAGAAACAGCCCGCAGGGCATTTCATTCTGTGGAACTGTTCCTCCCTTCCTTGAAGTTTCTATTGGCTTCATCCGTAAAATACAGGTTTCATAATCCTTTAACGGATCCTATAATGTTTCTCTCTCCATAATCATCACATTGCTTTCAATAACCTTTATTTATTATGGAATGTTTTATGCATTTTTAAAGCAGCTCACCTATTTACTTAACAATGCAGAAATCTCCCGATTCCTATTTGTCTGCTGTTGAATGCTTACCATGGCAGATGCAAGGCGTACTGCGCTTTCTGTTGTTGCTGTCACCCCCTTAGCATTCTCGGATACCGTTCTTGTAGTTTCCGGCTACTTCAAGGAGGACACCACCGCCACCGACAAAATGATAAAAGTGCTGGAAGCAGAAATCAGAGCTGGACAGAATACGCCGCATACGGCATAACACTGGACAGAGAAAGGCAGTCATGCCGGAGAGCATGACTGCCTTTCTTAGCGCCTTTTTCCATCGTGAATGGAAATCTGATATTTTATCCAATGATTGGGTGGGTCTATTTCGCAAGACACAGATATACTGTCCTCTGAAAATTCGTCTACGCAAAGACCATCTACCGCAATTCTTTCTGTTTGCCATAGCAATTCGCAAACAGAATTGAAACAAAGTAATTGGGAATTTGAAGCTACATATAACCTGTCTTTATAGATATAAAAATAACCAAAATATAGGTCACATAAGACTATTTTTACTTCTTTTGTTTGCAAATTTATGAAGTAGACTTCATTTCCGTTGCCAATACAAAAATGTTCTTGGAAAAAACATTCAGCATTAAAAGGATTCCAAGATTCAGAGGAAATTTCTATTTCTAAATAAGGGCTTCCATCTTTGTCAATAGAATATATTTTCTCGCCACTTTTAATAGTCAATCGAGGGATAGTTCTTCTATATTGATTGGATTGGGACGATATTGTAAACATAGAAATACACCTCTTTTTCTATTGAGAGTACTCTCGGAAACTCACAGTCCTTGAAAACACTGTGTTTCCAAAGTACCTTTTTTTCTTCACCTCCACTTTTCAGTGGGATTTTTTACATCTTTTCTATTTTATTTCAGAAAATTTTCAAATACCTATTGACAAACCTGCCAGTAATCGTGCCCCTTTGGTTAAGAAGAACATCTCATTTTTCATCTAAACCAAAGGAGGACACACATATGTTAATTCACTGGCAGTCCCATCAGGATTATTTAAATTTCCTGCATGAGACAAAAGTACATCTTGATTCTTCCCAGCGTACAAGACTCCTGCTCGGATTTGGCCCTGTCAGGGAGAAGCTCCGCCTGCTCAATCTGGATCCGGTACTGGAATACCTTTCCTCTTTCTATTCCCCTGTCGGCAGGCCTGCCAAAAACCAGACACAGATCATCCGCTCCCTTATCCTTATGGCAATGCTCGGTTTCACAAGCCTGACCGCCTGGATCCAAAAGCTGAAGTCTGACTCCCTCCTGGCCGCCCCTGCCGGCTGCCTCCCGGACTCCCTCCCGCCGCTGGGCTCTTACTTTGACCTCATGGACAGGCTCTGGACCCAGTCCGAAAACTCCCAGCAGTCCGGCAGGAAAGACCTTTTCCCGAAGGATAAAAATGGAAAACATTCCATCAGGCCTGGCAAAGGGAAGAAGCTTCCCAACAGGCATCACGGATAAGATGGCTGCCTATGCCCTTGACCACTTTGAATTCCCCCTCCATTATGAGAAAAGACTCCAGCAGGTTTTCCGCCTTGCCGCCATCCTTCCATCCCTTAAGGACGGACTCATTCCGAAGGACGGACTCACCCTTTCCGGCGGCGGCACCTGTGTTCATTCCCATGCTTCACCTTATGGGCATAAGGTCTGTAACTGTCTCGAAAATGGCATCACTGGCTGTTCCTGTAAACGTCATTTCTCCGATCCCGACGCCCACTGGGGCTGGGACAGTGATGAGGAAGTCTTTTACTTTGGACACACCCTTTACATGCTCTGCTCCCACAATGCAGAAGTCGGTGTTGACCTGCCCCTGCATATCCGTTTCCTGGATGCCAGACGCCACGACAGTGTAAGTGCCATCGTCTCACTCCGGGAATTTAAATCAATTAACCCGGATATCCCTGTCAGAGATATCTGCCTGGACTCCGCCCATGACAGCTACGCCACTTACGGACTCTGCCTGAAATGGAATATCCGGCCTTTTATCGACCTTAATTCTAACCGGGGACGCCCGGATTCCATTCCGGACACCGTCTCCATTGACTCGGACGACACTCCCCTGTGCATGGCCGGGTTCCGTATGGTCAACTGGGGATACTGCAGGCAGAAGCATTCCCGCAAATGGCGCTGTCCGCTGGCCTGCAACAAAGTGGATTCCTGTCCCTGTAAGGAAAAATGCTCTCCCTCTCCTTACGGCCGCTGTGTCTACACAAAACCGGACTGGGATATCCGTCTCTATACCCCTGTCCCACGGGGAACGGATGAATATAAGGAAATCTACAATAACCGGACTTCATGCGAGAGGGTAAACAACCGGGTGTTAAATGATTACCACCTTCATGATATGGACATCCACACCAGGAAACGTTATTCCTTCTTTACCATGATCATCGGCATCTGCACCCACCTGGACGCACGGCTGAAGAAACTGACAAAACAGAAAGCGTAAACATGGTATTGCTTTGAACTTACATGATCCTCATTTCAAAACCTGCCGCAGGGGGAGGTTTTCAAGTCATGCCCTCCATTAAATTCTTTCGTTACAACGTCAGGCACGCTGTCGCCCTGGTAATTCTATTCTTACTTTCTTTCCTCGACACCCTCCGTTTTGCGCTTCATCTGCCTACTTTCCGAGAGTACTCATTGAGTATCTTTTTTATAGCTTATCACAGAACTATGAATTTTTCTACTGCTTATTACGTACAAAAAACGTCATTTTGACCGCACATAAGGAATCATTTTGACACGTTTGCCGCTATACAGACAGCCGCCCCATGTGGTACAATCAAGGTACGGAATAGTGGGGCTGGCTGTCAGAAACGGAGGAATTTATATTAAGACATAGCACCCCGCAACTCATTACAGCCTTTTACCCAAGACTGTCCCATCTCCAAATGGTGCGGCGAATTCAGCAAAGAATACCTGTCAAGCCTTCAAGCCAAAGAAGATTATGACTCTATGAAGGAGAACCTCCGTTTAAAACGGGAAAAAAAAGAATTACACAAGAAGATTACATTCTTTGCAAATGGCAAAGTCCACCACAACCCGGCTGACCGCCCCGTGCGGGAAATCAAGAACTATGTGCATGGGAAAGTGGGCGAGGTTGAGAAAGACAATTCCTGCGTTGAGGGAGCGCACAAATTGGAAAAAGTCACAGAAAAGGCGGGCGGATACACAAGCCAGAAGCTGAAAGAGGACTACCGAACGATGCCATCGCATCACCTCCTTCCTCTGCCTTGCACTGATACAAATATCAAGCACTTGGTATACAAGAATTAAAAAAATGGTGTACTAGGTTATTTTAAAGACTTCCAAAATATTCAATATCCATGCTATTCACCTGCCACTGCTTTGCTTTTCCGGTAAATTCTATCCTCTCGCAACATATGATGCATCATACTGCAGCAACTCGCGTACCTTGGTTTCTGTTACAATACGCTCCTCAAACAGCCTTTACATATGTGCGTAAAGGCTGTTTTATAATTTTGTATCCTTTTCCCATTTACGCCGCGCGCATCACGCCTCGCCCGCAAGCCATTTCTTAAACAGTTCCCTGAACTCTTCTTCACGCCCGGCCGGTATCTCCAGTGTCAGTCTCTTTGTTCCTTCCCGCTCCGTCTGGAATACCTGCGTAATCTCGTCCCTCGTCATGTTCTTTTTCAATGCGTTCACCTTTACGTCGCTGATCTGTTCCCCGAACTCATCAAAAATCCACTGCTGGGTATCCTTGGGAAAAAAAGTAAAACGCATGACCGTCTTCTTTTTTATTGCCCCGTCAAAAAACAGCTTCTGCAAGGGTTCTATTACATTTTCGTTAAGCGCAAGGGCATCATATATCGCGGACTTCTTCAGTCCGAAGTCCTTCATAAGCTGGTCAATGCGCTCGCCCTTCGTATAGCGGCGCTTCTTATAGGTTTCCAGTCTGTCAACCACTATCTGCTGCTTTACCATTTCCGGAAGTTTTGAAAAATCCCTGTAAAGGTTGGTGTCGTCTATGATTTCCCTTGCCTTCCGCTCGTCAATTTCATCCTCCTGATACACAATGCAGGGGACAAAACGGAATTTGTCTTCCTCGAAACCATCCTCTTCGCAACACTCCCTTATAATCTCCGCACAGACATCCCGCCGGTTGTGCCCTGCCAAAACCATGTAGCTTCCGCCCGGCCGCCGCCACAGCACAAGGGGATCTTCAACCCCCCTCTCATAAATGGACAGCTTCAATTCAAGATAACGGTCCGGCTGGCTGTCCCGTAAAAGCGGATACCGGTTCCATTCCGCCGGAGCCCCTTCCATCTTGGATATGTCTATGTACTCTATCTTTTTCTTCCCATCATTCTCCCACAGCGCGCTCATCCCTACCTTGTCAAGCGTCTGCGACACGCTCTTTGCAGCGCCTTTGGAATTCTGTGTAACCCGGTTCAGAAAATCCATGTTGCCTACCGTTCCTTTTTTTCCTGCCATGAGCCTATCCCCTCCTCTCCTTCTGGTTTTTCCGAATCCTTTCAAGCGCTTCGTCTGCCAGTTCTGCTATCTGCTTGCTCGCGGGGCTCTTGCTGTTATAATATCCTATCGGCATATGCTCTTTTTGCGAATTATCCACGTTTGCGTCATTCTTGATAAACGTCTGAAATGTATATTCCGGGGCAATCTGCTTCACGAGGCTTGTATTGTCTGCCATCGCCGTCTTTTTCCGCAGGTCCACTTTATTGAACAGAAAACCCAGTAATTTTAGCTTCGGATTTCTTTCCGTCGTTTCTTCTATCTGCGCAAGTGTAGGAGGCACCGCCTTGATCCCAAACATACTTGATTCAATCGGTGCCAGCACATAATCCGCCTCGTCAAATATCGTCTTATTCATCGCGCCCGCAGTCTTATCCATATCCACTATAATAAAATCATAGTAATTTTCCTCTCTTACGCTTCTTAAGCACTTCTTCCACATCTTATTGCGGATTTTTTCCGTCATTGTACATAATGATCCCTCCAATGCCTCGCTCTCTGCCGATCCGGCCACGACATCAATCCCGGTATATTCCGTATGCATGATATAACCTTCTTCCCTGAAATCTTCCTGACCGAGAAAACCATTATAGAAGCTGATATCAGGCTGTTTCAGATAATCGGGAAACAGGACACTTGTCATATCCGACTGGCTGTCCGTATCGATTGCCAATACATTGTAGCCGCGTTTCGCCAGTTCATAGGAAAGATTCGTCACTACCGTTGACTTTCCCATTCCGCCCTTGTGTGCCCATACCGCAATCATAACAGGACAGTCAAACCGCATCAGGCTTTTGTCCAGCTTTGCCTCCTTTGCCTGCTCATAAATTCTTTCAAGGTCTTCCTCATCCATCTCAGAAAGATCCATCTCCATCAGGCTTTCAAGCTGCCACTGGTTCAATCCCGTCGCCCTCCTCCAGTCCTTAATGTCCCATCCCTTTTTCTTCAGAAGTACATTCATCCTGTCCTTCCAGTCACTCTTTCGCATACACATTTTCCTTCCCGGTTTAAATCCTTTTTCTCATTTTTCATCAGTCATAATTTTATTATACAGAAAAATTATTATTAATCAAGTTTTTATGCATTTATTTTTCCGCCGCGCGGAAAAATACTTCAATTTTTCCCCTCTAATTTCCGCCCGGCGGAAAAACATTGTTGTCTTTTACGCACACTTGTCCGTGTTCCCGCGGGTAGCTTGCCACAACAGACGGATTTGTCCCATTATGATGAAAAGCGCACCGAAATTTCCGCCGGGCGGAACTTTAAACAAATTTATAACTTGCACATCTCTTTTCAAAGGAATATAATGGCAGAAATATCTTTGTTTATTTATTATTGGGATGGCCTGCGGCTTTTGTTGCGGGGCATCCCTGTTTTGTCCCTTCTTTCGGGACAGGGGAATCACTGGTTGGTTCCCTGCGGGCAAGGCGAATAGCCGAGCCAACAGTTACTAAACAGGTAATTGGTAAAGGAGAATGAAATGTCAAACTTTCGTAACGTCTCAAAATCCGAACCCTGTCCAATCTGCGGGAAACCGGATTGGTGCACCGTGCAGTATGTTGAGGAAAACACAAAGCTCCACTACTGCAGACGGGTACTTGGCTGCTCCAACATCATAAGCGGCACAAACGGGATGAATTATGTCTTTCTCAAACAGACATCCGACGGCTCATGCATGTACAAGGAAGAATCCGCCTACATGGAATCACGGAAAGAATGGGAAAAGGCAAACGGCAGAAACAGGTGCGCAAACGGGAGGCGCGCAAAACCGAAATCCCCTCCCGTAAAACAGCCTCTCGCTCCTCAGTCCGCCGTTTCCGTTACGCCGTTGGACAATGGCACGCTTGACGCCATCTACCGCGCCTTTTTGAAAAAGCTCCACCTGCAGAAGAACCATGTGCGCTACTTAAGGCAGGAACGCTGGCCTGACCAGCTTATCATCCATTCACAGGTGCGTTCCATGCCGCCCGGCGGTAACGGCTACTATTACAGCAAGGGAAGGGATCTGGTCGCCAAGGAGCTTGTCAGGGAGTTCAGGTCATTAAAAGGCGTCCCCGGCTTCTATGAACAGGCTGACGGCAAATGGAACTTTGTAGGACAAAGCGGACTGCTGATTCCTCTGTACGACCACAACGGAAATCTATACCGGCTGCGGTTAAGGCTTGATCACCCTGAAGTGGACGAAAACGGAAAGGAAAAGAACAAATACCACAATTTTTCTTCCTTTTATGAAACTTCCGCAGACGGAATCCATTTCGTGAACGCTTTTAAAAACGACTGCCGTTCCGGAAGCCATCCAAGTCTGTATGCCGTCCCCTCGCGCGACGACTACACGGTCTGCTGCATAACGGAGGGTGAGAAAAAATCCCTGTTCGCAAACCATGTGCTCCATGCCCCTGTCGTTTCCCTGCCCGGAGTAAATTCTTTCGGGAAGGTCCTTGAAACAATGGATGACGAGAGAAACGTCCTGAATTTCCTTGTGGCAAAAGGCTGTACGACGGTAATCATTGCTTATGATTCGGACAAATATGTCAACGAAGCAGTCCTGATGTATGAACAGAAACTCATCGAGCTTCTCTCCGGATATGGTTTCCGCATTGCGGTGGCCTACTGGAATCCCGGCTTCGGGAAAGGGCTGGATGATATTCTTTCCATCAATGTCCGTCCCAACTATGAATTGGTCAGGGTTTAAAACGTCCTGCCGCCGGTTTTCCGGCGCAGGGCGTTTTACTTTATGAAATTATTTTTTCCTCATCATTTTTCCGCCCGGCGGAATTTTCATATTCTCCCATAAAACTCCTCCATTCTTACCCAGCCTTTGAATTTAAGTGCAAGCCCAATATTTTCAAAACAAATAAATTCGTTAATTTCCTTGTCAGCAGCACTGACATTTTCCTGCGCCAATTACAAATTTGCCTCTCATATCCTTTATCAATGCTTTCCATTCATGTATCAATACTTTAAGTTCATGGAAATATCTATATCTTTGAGGCTTAACATCTTCATGCTATTTCTAATCCGTTCAAAGCACCTTTGTATTTTTCCGCCGCGCGGAAAATCACTCCTGAACTTTTTTTGAGAAACCAAATCAGAAATTTTACCGCATATCCCCTCCCTTCCTTCCACGGCACCCAGGATAAACTTATAAAGTTACAAAAATATTACGGAACAGGATTCCAAATT
>CAJUKA010000116.1 GCA_910586585.1 uncultured Lachnospiraceae bacterium | reverse complement strand
CCAGCCCCTTCATGAAGTCCGGCATCCAGCTCTCGTAATCGGTCAGCGGCCCTTCGTCCGGCACGGAGAAGTGCAGGAAGGACTTGATCTTGTTCGCCACGCTGCTCACAGCGTCACCCACAGCTCCGATACAGCTTTTGATGCCGTTCACGATGCCCATGATCATGTCCTTGCCCCACTGCAGGGCTTTTGACGGCAGGCTCGTTATGAAGGAAATCGCCTGGTTGAATCCTTCCTTGATGGAGGACACAATTTTTCCCATGGTCCCCTTAATGCCGCTCCAGATGTTATTGAACACTGTGGTGACCGTACTTTTAATGCTGTTCACGACACTCGTAACCACGGATTTGATGCTGTTCCACACCGTGGAAATGGTGGACTTGATGCCGTTTACCACTGTCGTGACCGCAGTCTTTATTGCATTCCATACCGTGGTTATTACCGTCTTTATCGCATTCAGCACCGTAGTGACTGTATTTTTGATGGCGTTCCATGCCGTGGTGATAAAAGTCTGGATTGCCGTCACCACCGTGGTGACCACGGTCTTTATCCCGTTCCAAATGGTTGTGAATACCGTCTTTATCGCATTTAAGACCGTAGTGATAATGGTCTTGTAAATATTGAAATAAGTGGTGATGATGGTTTTAATCACTTCCACCACTGTGCTGAATATCGTTTTTATCCCTTCCCACAGCCCGGAAAAGAAATCCTTTATCCCGTTCCAAACAGCCTGCGCTGTGGACGAGATGGCCTCCCATGCCGCCGCAAAGAAGTTTTTGATTGCCTCCCATACGGCAATGGCGACTTCTTTCACATTCTCCCAAAGGTTAATCCAGAACTGCCGGAAATCCTCATTCGTGTTCCACAGATAAATAAAGGCCGCCACCAGTGCCGTGATTGCCGCTATGATTAAGAAGATGGGGTTCGCCAGCATGGTGGTGTTTAAGGCAGCAAAGGCAGTCTTTACGGTATTGATGACGCCTGCCACTTTCGGGACAATCGTCATGATTGTGCCGACCGCAGACACCACTTTCCCAACGACAATCAGCACCGGCCCCAAAGCCGCCGCCAATAGTGCGACCGTGGTTATGACTTTCTTCGTCCCCTCGTCCATGCCGTTCAGCCAGTCTACGAACTGCTGCACCCACCCCACAATCATTTTGATGGCGGGCATCAAAAGCTCCCCAAAAGAAATAGCCAGCCCCTCTAAGGCTGACTTTAAAATAGTGATCTGCCCCTGCAGGTTGTCAAGCTGTGTGTCCGCCATCTGCTGCGCCGCGCCGCCGCTGTCGATGATGGACTGCTGCAGGTCATCCCAGGTAGTCCCTGTGTTGGCAAGCAGGGCGTTCACGGAGGACAGGTCGGTCTTGTTGAAAATCTGCCCGATGATATTGGACTTCTCCGCCGCCGTCATGCCGTCCATGCTCATGTTCAGGTCACCCAGGATGTCGTTTAAGGAGCGCATATTCCCCTCGGAATCGTAAACATCCAGGCCAAGCTGCTCCATACAGGCAGCCGCCTTGTCGGTGGGGTTCTGCAGGGAAAGGATGACGTTCCTTAAGTGTGTACCGCCCTCCGCGCCCTTGATGCCGTTGTTGGCGAGGATGCCGAGGGCCGTGTTCAGCTCCGCCGTGCCGCCTTTCACGGTCTTGGCAGTCGCACCGATGGTGAGGATGCCCTCGCCAAGCTGCGCCACAGATGTGTTGGTGGTGGAGGCGGTCTTCGCCATCTGGTCAACCATCGTCCCCGCCTCATCCACGCCCATGCCCAGGGCGGACATGGCGTCCGTCACCATGTCCGATGCCGCTGCAAGGTCGATGCCGCCGGCCGCCGCAAGGTTTAAGACAGTGGGCAGCGTGTCGCACATCTGCTGCGTGTCGTACCCGGCAAGGGCGAGGTAGTTCAAAGCCTCCGCACACTCGCTTGCGGAGAATGCTGTCTCGCTGCCCATCTTCTTTGCCAGTGCGGAAAGCGTATCCATCGTGTTGACGCTCTCGCCGTTGACCGTGGACATGGCATCCTTCGTGATTCCCATCGTTGCCTGCACCTGCGACATGGAGCTTTCAAAGTTTGCCGCCGTGCTGACCGCCGCCGTGCCGAGGGCAGTCACGCCTGCCGTGACGGGGAGCAGCTTCTGCCCGGCGGAGGAAATGTTATCCCCGACAGTCTTCAGCTTTTCACCCGTGGCGGCGATTTTCTGTAATGCCACAGCGGACTGCCCTGCCTGCCGCTCCAGGTCACGCAGATTGTTTTCCGTTTCGATGATCTCCCTCTGGAGGGCATCGTACTGGTCCTGTGAGATTTCCCCATTGGCAAGGGC
This sequence comes from uncultured Lachnospiraceae bacterium, assembly GCA_910586585.1. GTDB lineage: Bacteria > Bacillota > Clostridia > Lachnospirales > Lachnospiraceae > COE1. The sequence goes on along the minus strand of CAJUKA010000116.1, from coordinate 10,164 downwards.
CGTGTTTGCCTGCTCTGCGGCGGTCTTTAGGGTCTCCAGCTTTTCCTTCGTCCCCGCCACTGCCTCGCCCAAAAGCCGGTGCTTCTGTGCCAGCAGCTCCGTGTTGCCGGGGTCCAATTTTAAGAGCTTCTCCACATCCCGCAACTGTCCCTGCGTATCCCGGATGGAGGAATTGACTCCCTTTAATGCGGTCTGTAGTTTGGTGGTATCCCCGCCGATCTCAACAGTGATACCCTTGATTCTGTTCGCCACGGCGGACACCCCTTCCTGTTAAAATGCAGAAATAAACCCAGGGGGACGCCGCCTAAAAGCGGTCAAAATCCTCCTGGGTAGCGATTTCCTTATAGCCCTTGTATTCGTCATTCCTGCTCTCTGCGAACATATCGTTGACCATCCCGATGGTAAGCAGGTCAAGGTCGCGGATGGAAAGCCCAAGCTGTACGCACCGGAGCAGGAACAGCGGCGTTGTCATTTCCCGGTCAGTCGGGCGAAGTTTTTTTTAGACTGGACATCCGTCTGCACGTTCAGCCCCCAAAGCTGTATCAGCTTGGGCAGCACCTGGTAGATGGAGAAGGTGTTGAATTCATCCAGCCATTCCTCCGGGCTGTCCGGGATTTTGGGGTCTGCGTGTTTCGCCATCACATAGGCGATGTTCTCGAACATCTCCAACGAAAACAAATCTAAGTTGGAACTCTCCTCGTCCCCGTCACCGATGGATTTCTCCAAGGAACGCAGGTCTTTATAAATATCCCGGTGGAACTTCATCCGGTAAATACGCGGGATAGCCGCGGACGCCTTGAAAGGCACCTGCTTCCCGTCAATCTCGATATTCTGTTTCATGCTCATAGGTTATCCCTCCCCTTCTGTATCAGTCGTGCCGCCATTTTCTGTATCACCGCCGGAAGTGCCTCCTGATGCCGCATCCGGCAGGTACACGCTCTTGTACCAGTTCTGGTAGACCTCGTCCGTGGTGCTGTCCCCGGTCTTTGCCTTTACATAGCCGCTCGCCAGCGGAGCCGCCGTGATGGACAGCGTCTCGGTCTGCACCTCGATCTCCTCCTCGTTGGTCTGGGACTCAATGGTCGGCCGCGCCGCCGAGCAGTTGTACAGCACATGGCGGATTTTCCGGACATCGCCGTCAAACTCGAACAGCAGGGCGAAGTTCTCCGTTTCCGCATTGGCGTTCTCTAAAAGCACCTTGTTCTCATCCAGGGCCTCCTTCAGCACGTCGGTGCGGAAGCTCTCCGGCACCATGGCAAGCTCCAGATCCCCCTCGTAGCCCATGTTGTTGCTGACGGTATAATAAGCGTACCCGTCTGCATAAAAATTGCTCGGCTCGCCGTTGGGGTCCAGGGAAAGGGAAACGGCACCGGGCATCGCAACAGGCGTGCCAAAGGACACCACCCCGTCCGTTTCCAGCGTCAGCAGTGCATAATGCACGTTGCAGATGTTGAATTTCACTTTATTCTTCTTCGGCATCGTAAACCACCTCCATGTCAAACTGGTAGAGGACCTCGTACAGCTTCTCGCTGGCAATCCAGACCTCCGACTTGTTGTAGAAGATGCGCCGCTTATCCAGCGCGTCCTCCAGTTTCTTCTCCACCGACGGGTCCTTGGTGTCGGTGTACAGCTCTATCTTCACGCCGCTCGCCTTGAAGTACACCATGCCGTCAGCGGCGAAATTGTCGCTCTGCGGCAGGAGGTAGCAGACAAACGGCGGCTCCGGCGATTCACCCTCCGCAAAATGGTCATAGGCGAAGGGGATGCCGGTTTCTTTTAAAAGTGCCAGTAATGTTTTCAAACCCTATCCCTCCAATGCTTTCTGTATCTCTTTTTCAAGCTGCCGGGTGCCGGCCTGCTCCGCCGCCGCGATATGCGGCTTTGCCGGGACGCGCCCGCCGCCCCTCTTGGCGTGGCCGTGTTCCAGAAGGTGCGTCAGTTGGTAGCGGTTCCTGGAATGCACCGTCACTTCCAGCGAATTGGACGTTTCCTTCGTGGTCTTCACCGCCCATGACTTTGCATACTTCCCGGTGTCCTTCGGCGCGTTGGCTTCGATATCCTTCCGCACCGCTGTCCCGGCTTTCTTCACCGCCTTTTTCACATCCTCCGTGGCAAGGTCCGCATATTCCGTCAGACCTTTCATGATCTCCTCCGCCATCCGGTCGATAGATACGCCGTTCGCCATCGTCACCGCCTCGCTTTCCTGCATTTGAATTTGATGCATTTCTTTTTATAATTCATGTGGTCGATGGCGAGGATGTCGTACAGCTCCCCGCCAAAAACCACCCGGTACCCCGTGGAATCAACCGCGGACGCTTTCCTGCACCAGCGGACAGTAAACGAAACCTCCGATTCATCCGCCACGGTTCCGGCCACATCTGTCTCACTGGTCTGCTTCCCGGCCTCACCGCTTACTGTAGCATGGCAGGAATAATAATCTGCCCATGTGTTTTTGTGGTTGCCGATGCTGTCCACCTCCACGGCATTCTTCTGAAAGGTGATGCGGACATTCAAAAGGGAAACCTCCATCAGAACGCCTCCTTCCGGCTGCCGGAAAGAAGCGCACGGAGCGTCAGCATCATGGCATGGTGGTCGGCATCCTCCCGGTGTTCATACAGATAGGCGGCCGTATACTGTACTGCTATCTCTGCATTTTCCACTGCGTAAAATTCCTGCGTGTCATCCATCCTCGCCACATCCATGCAGATTTTTTCCGATGCCCTGACCATGCTTTCAATCAGGACATCATCATCGTCATAATCCACACGGAGGTAGTTCTTCATTTCTTCCAGCGTCACCGCCATGCCTGCAGCGCCCCCTTTCATTAACCTGCGGATGCGGCCTTCTGCACCAGCACCTTCACTGCCTCCGCAAGGATCATCTTCCCGTCCACACGCTGTGAAGCGAGGAATCCCACCTGCCCGGTGGCTGCAAACAGCTCATTCAGGCGCTTGAAGCTGCGCCCCTGCCTGTCAGCAATCCAATAGTAGCTGAAATCACCGAAAGCGATGGTCTTCGCTCCCGCGGCAATGGCCGGCATATATGCAGAAGTCTTGATGGGGCGGCCTAAGATCATGTCCGGAGCCCCGGCTGTCAGGGACGGCTGCCACAGGTACTGCCCGTTATTGTCCTTCAGCTTGCGGATGGCCTTGATGGTAGAGTCGTTCAGCACCCACACGGATTTCTTGCGGTACGGGGATTTCAGCGAATAATACAGATCCATCAGCTCATCCGCCGTCACTGCCGTGGCAGATGCCGCGGTCACGCCCGTTTCCGCGCCGCCAGTGGCCGCAAGCACCCCTAACGGTTTCCCCTTGCCGTCCCCCGTGAAGAACGCCTCCTCTTCCTTCGCCCCGATGCGGCGGGCAAACTCGCGGGAGATATAGGACTGCAGGTCAAACACGCTGTCGTTTAACAGCTCCTCGGAAACCTTAATCATAGTGCCCAGCTTGTAAGCCCCGATGGAAACCTGCCCGAAGGAATCGTCGCTCTCCGGGTATGCGCCCTCCTCGTCAATCCATGACGCCGTACCCTTGGAAGCCACCACGGGAATCTTGCGGTCCCCGCTGGAGGTCTTGATGACCTTCGCCATCTGCCGGAAGATGTTCTCCTCCTCCAGTGCTTCCACCAATGTGCGCTCGTATTCATCCGGTACCAGATAGCCGCCCTCGGAGTCCGTGCCGACCTGCAGGGCATTGGTGACTGCGGGCATCGGTGCCTTGGAGCGCATGGCGTTCCAGAAGTTCTTCCGGTAATCGTCGGAGGCGCGCCCGGTCTTATCCTCCCCATCGTCCGCATCTGCCCTGCCGCCCGGCTTCCCTGTGAGGGGCCTGTTCACCGGGCGGTTCAGTTCCGCATCCAGGGCCTCCTGCCGCTCCAGCCTTGCAATCTCTTTCCCAAGGTCTGTGATCTCCTGCTCCATCTTCGTGTATGCGGCGTCATCCTCTGCGGAAAGGACTCCGTTTTCCTTCCTGTGGGAATCTAAGAATGCCTTTGCCGCCTCCCATGCTTTTGCGCGCTTCTCGCGCAGTTCAAGAATCGTCATAATGAAATCCTCCTTCTTATCGTTTCAATAAATTAAGCCGCTCCATGAGTGCGTCCACGGAACGGCCGGTTTCTGTATCCGGTGCAGGGATTTGTGTCTGTGCCTGGATATCTGCTTTCGGTTTTTCCCCGCCATATTTGGCGGCCAGTTTATTCAAAAGGGCGTTGTTTGCCGCCCTGCGGGAGAACAGCATGGAGCTTGAAGCCGGAGGGAATTTCTTTTCGTCTTCCTCATCCTCTTCGGAACTGTCCCCTTCGCCCTCCTCCGGCTCCTTTTCCGGCTCCGCCTTTGCCCGCGCCATGATCTCATCCGCAAAGCCAAGCTCTACTGCCTTATTTGCATCCATCCACGTTTCCGCATCCATCAGATGCGACAGCTTCGGGCGGGAAAGTCCCGTCTTTAACACATAAGCATTGATGATGGACTCCTTCACTTCGGCAAGCATATCAATGGCCTTCTGCATCTCGGCATGGTCGCCCCAGGCGATGGTGGCGGGATTGTGAATCATAAGCATGGATACCGGGGACACCAGGACGGTGTCGCCTGCCATGGCGACCACACTGGCGGCGCTTGCAGCGATGCCGTCTATTTTTACAGTTACCTTGCCCTTGTAGTTGGAGAGCATATTGTAGATTTGTGCCGCCGCCACGCAGTCGCCGCCCGGCGAATTGATCCACACGGTAATATCACCGCTCCCGGCATTCAGCTCATCCTTGAAAAGCTGCGGCGTGACGTCATCATCAAACCAGCTTTCCTCTGCGATGGTGCCGTTCAGAAACAGAGTCCTCTCCTCCGGAGCCGTCCCCGCCTCCGCCTGGTTCCTCCACTTCCAGAACTTCTTCGTTTTCATTGGATTCCTCCTCTCCGTCCTTTTTGCCGAACAGACCGGCATCGGACAATTTTGTCATGTTCCCGTTTATCAAATACAAATCACCTCCCAATTCCTCCGGGATACGGTCAAGGTTCTCCAGCTCCCGGATGTCGTTTGCGGACATCCACCCGTTCTGCCGCCCCACGGCGTACCCGTTCATGCGGCTCTGGTAATCCCCGCGGAGCAGGCCGTCCACATTGAACTTCATGAAATACTGCTTCTTTTCCTCTGGGGTCAGCAAAGACCGCGCCATGGACTGCTCCCATCTTGACACCCATGGGTCAAGTGTATATTTCACGAACTCAAGGCTCTGCTGCTCGATGTTGGAGAAGCTGCTCTTTTCCAGATCGCCCACCATGTGCGGAGGCACACGGAAAATCCTCGCAATCTCATTGATCTGGAATTTCCTCGTTTCCAAAAACTGCGCCTGTTCCGGGGAAATGGAAATAGGCGTATACTTCATGCCCTCCTCTAAAACTGCCACCTTGTTTGCGTTGTGGCTGCCGCCGAAGGTGGACTGCCAGCTCTCCCTTACCCTTGAAGGGTCTTTCAGCGTCCCCGGATGCTCCAGCACACCACTCGGCTGTGCGCCGTTGGCGAAGAACTTCGCCCCGTATTCCTCGCAGGCAATCGCCATGCCGATGGCGTTCTTTGCCATGGCAATGGGGGAATAGCCCACCAGCCCGTCAAAGCCGAGTCCGGGGATATGCAGCACCTCCGACGGCGGCAGGATGACCGTGCTGCCCTTCACGGTCGGCGCGTCATCCATGCTCACCGTGTATTCATAATAGAGCTGCCCCTTGCTGTCACGCTCCACGCCCATACGGTCCGGCATCAGCGGATACAGCCCGATGACCTCTCCCTTGCCGTTGCGGATGATCTGTGCGTAAGCATTGCCCCAAAGGAGCAGGTGCGTCATCAGCGTTTCCCGGAACACAAAGGAAGTCATCTCCGGGTTCGGCTCATCATGGAGCAGAAAATACAGCGGGTGTTCCGCCGCTTTCTCCTTCCCGCCGTTATCCGTATAGCGGTACATATGCAGCGGCAGCCCCGCCACCGCTTCTGAAAGTATCCGGACGCAGGAGTACACTGCCGTCATCTGCATGGAAGAACGCTCATTGACACGCTTCCCGCTCGTGCTGCCGCCCATGAAAAAACTGTAGGCGCTGCCGGAAGTCCTGTTCTGTGGTGCGTCCCTCGCCCTGAACAATCCACTGAATAATCCCATAGGAACCACGCTCCCTTCCAAAAGACAGACAGCAGAAAGGCACCGCCAAAGCGATGCCCGTCTGCTGCCTGTGTTATGTGTTTTTTTATTTATTATCTTCCCTGATCTGCTTTATCAGCCTGTCAAGACTCACCCCATCCCGGAATCCTGCACGGTAGTAGTATTCGTTTTCCCGCGTGGCTTCCGAGTTTGTCACATCCTCACACAGCTCCATCATTGCCCTCTGCTCTGCGCTTAACTGCTGGAACAGCAGCTCGTGTGCCTGGTCTGCTTTTTCCGCTTCCGCCGCCTGCTTCTCCGTAAGGGGGTATTCCTTTTTAAAGGTATCATGATGCATCCCCATCCGTTCCGAAATGATAAGCTCAAGGAAATCCTTATCTTCCATCCTTCCACCTCCTTCGCCAGACAGCATAAAGGAATATGTGGAAAATAGCCATATAAGGAACCACCAAGGATTCCGCACACAACTCTGTAAAACATTAAAATACCAACAAACCGCGGCTGTCATACACACTCTCCGAGGTTTCGTTCCCACAGCGGATGGCGCGGTCAAGCCCCATGATGGCTGCCACGGCACCGTCAATCTTCTCCGTGGACTTTTCTTTATCTGCCTTAATATTGCCTGCCGGGTCGGTGCGGATGAAGATGTTGTCCATCATCCACCGGAGAACCGGATGCCCGCCGTGGGCAATCATCTGCTCCAGCACCAGCTTCATCAGCTCCTTGGTGGGCGGGGACATATCCTTGAAGCCCTGGCCGAATGGAACCACCGTGAAGCCCATCCCCTCCAGGTTCTGCACCATCTGCACCGCTCCCCACCGGTCAAAAGCAATCTCCCGGATATTGAAACGCTCCCCAAGCCGCTCAATGTATTTCTCAATAAAGCCGTAATGCACCACGTTCCCCTCCGTGGTCATCAGTTTTCCCTGCCGCTCCCACACATCGTAGGGGACATGGTCGCGCCGGACACGCAGCTCCAGCGTTTCCTCCGGCACCCAGAAATATGGGAGGATGCAGTATTTGTCCTCCTCATCCAGCGGCGGGAACACCAGGACGAACGCCGTGATGTCCGTGGTGGAGGACAAGTCCAGCCCTCCATAGCAGATGCGCCCCTCCAGACCATCCTCGGAAACCGGGAAGGCGCAGGCATCCCATTTATCCATGGGCATCCACCGCACCGCCTGTTTCACCCACTGGTTTAAGCGGAGCTGCCGGAAACTGTTCTCCTCCCCCGGATTCTGCTTTGCCGACTCGCAGGCGGCCTCCACCTTGTCAATCCCCACTGTGATATTCAAAGAGGGGTTCGCTTTCTTCCACACCTTGGGGTCCGTCCAGTCGTCCGCCTCATCCGCGCCGTAGATCACCGGATAAAATGTAGGGTCGATCTTCCGCCCCTCTAAGATATCCTTTGCCTTCTGGTGCGTTTCGTAGCAGATGGAATGGGTGTCCGTCCCCGCCGTGGTGATGAGGAAATACAGCGGCTGCATCCGGGCATCCCCGGAGCCCTTGGTCATGACGTCAAACAGCTTCCGGTTCGGCTGCGTGTGCAGCTCGTCAAACACCACGCCGTGGATGTTGAAGCCGTGCTTGGAATACGCCTCCGCCGAAAGCACCTGGTAGAAGGAATTGGTGGGCGTGTAGATGATCCGCTTCTGCGAGGCGAGTATCTTCACCCGCTTATTCAGCGCAGGGCACATCCGCACCATGTCCGCCGCCACGTCAAAGACGATGGTGGCCTGCTGCCGGTCGGCGGCGCACCCATACACCTCCGCCCGTTCCTCCCCGTCCCCGCAGGTCAAAAGCAGCGCCACGGCCGCCGCCAGCTCCGACTTGCCCTGCTTCTTCGGAATCTCCACATAGGCCGTGTTGAACTGGCGGTATCCGTTAGGCTTTAACGTGCCGAAAATGTCACGGATGATCTGCTCCTGCCAGTCGATCAGTTCAAAAGGCTTCCCCGCCCATGTCCCCTTGGTGTGGCAGAGGCTCTCGATGAACATCACGGCAAAATCGGCGGCATCCTTATCATAGCGGCTGTCCTTTGCCTTGAATTTTGTCGGCTTATACTTTTTCAGTTTCCGCATTGCCATCGGCATCACCTCCAGAAGATGGCATCAAAAATGGCCTGCCAGCGGCAAGCCGTAATCTATCAGTACAAGACACAGAGCCTTACGGCTCCGCTCTTGGAATGTGCAGTTTTTATTTTTCAGAAAAGTGCGTCAATCTTATCGTACTCGGTCTTAAGCCTCGTGTATTCCTGCGCTATGCACTGCCTCCTGAATCCGTTTTTGCAGGCTTTCCCCTCTTTCCAAAGGCGGTCAAGCTCCGCTTTCCGTTTCGTCAGTACCTCGGTTCCGTTTCCTTCCCGTGCATCCTTCAAATCCCTTTCAAATCTTGTCATGCCTTCATCCTCCGCTTTCTGTGTTTTCCCTTTCGGTAGTACACATATTCGCTCTAAAAGCACATATTATCAAGTTAATCCGGTCCGTGATCTGCACAAATATCTGCAGGGCAGATTGTGCAGTTTTAATGGTTGGGGATGTGCTTCCCGTCCTCTATCCAGTCAACCAGGACGATGATCTCCCCTTCGGTTTCCATCCGTTCAAGCTCCGCCACATCATCCATGTCCCAACCGACCGGGTACACCCCGCAGAATTCCACAATGCAGTCGATCTCACCCGTTTCAATCCAGTCCCGGTTCAGGTTCCATGCGCCGCAGACCGTATCCACATGGCCGTGGCTGACATGGTTCTTATCAAGGATGCCCTCGATTTTTTTGATGGTTTCATCCTTGTAAATGTCGGTGTCTTTCGGGACGGTGATGTAAAACATACACTTTGTTGCAGCCTCGCCCCGTTCCCTTCTTGCGTCAATCCACTCCTGGATGACCTCTGTCCTTTTTTTCATAGCTTTACGCTCCTTCCTTTATCTTTGCAATGTTCATCCCCTGCCGTAGCACCTGTGGATGGCTGCAAGGATCTGTTCCTGCTCCTTCCCGTCCACGCCGATGCTCTCCAGCGCCTCCCTGGTGCCGCAGTCCGGGCAGAGCGGCGTTTTGCCGTCCGCCCGCGAAACTGCCGGCCTCCCGTGGTAGGTCTGCCCGCACCTTGGGCAGACCGAAATCCTCGCAATATTATCTGTTTCTTTCATTCCAATTCCTCCTTTGCTGCAGGTTCCCGGATGCCAAGCGCCTCCTCCTTGCTGCGGAACATCCTCCCTGCGGATGCGCGGTAACGGCTGCCCCTGCTGTTCTGGAGCCAGAAATATTTCCCATCGAATCCCAGAACGGTGTAGTTGCCCGTGTAGCCGTTCTTCCGGTTGGTCACCATGAAGCAGGCATCCCCGTTTTTCCACCCGCCCGGAAATTCCTCCCTGCTGTCGGCATACGCCTGTTCCAGAAATGCCTCGTCAAAACCGAAGCTCTGGTATCCCTGCCTGCAGGTCTCCATATAAAACTCGCTCGGCAGTCCAAGCGGGCGGTCCTCATGCATGATGTAGACGAAAACCTTCCGCAGCCGCACCTTTCCGGTCTTAATCCCTTTGAGGGGCAGCTCCATCTCCTTTTTGTAATAAAAGGACGGGAAGCCCTCGTAGCGGTCCAGGGCCGCCTCATCCTCCTCCGTCACCGCCCATGCCGCCACAGGTACGCTTGCGCCCTCCTGCGGCTCAATGGTGAGGTAGGAGCCGGTCCTGCTTCCCTTGAACAGCAGCCGGTAGCCCTCAATCACCGAAGTGCCGATAATCCTCGCCCCAGGGCAGCGCATCCGCATCTGCCGGATGTTTAAGTTTGAGCCGTAAGCAATGTAGTATCTTTTTTCCATCTTGAAATCCATCCTTTCCGAAGGGGGCACCCTTCTACCGCCTTAAGACCGCCGGAGCGGTCAGTGGTAAGGCGGCAGGAGGCTACCTCCCGCGTTCCCTTCAAGCGGCCCTTCCATTGCGGAAGGATGCGTCCCCTGCAAGCCTCTTTGTGAGGATGTCCCTTGCGGTCTTGAATTCGTCCCCGATGAAGCCGAGCCGGAG
>CAJUKA010000115.1 GCA_910586585.1 uncultured Lachnospiraceae bacterium | reverse complement strand
AAACAAAAAGCGCAGCTTTTTGCAGATTGAGCGCGCTGGCGCTCAATTTTTGATAATGGCATGCTGTAGTAAAAAATCTTTCCAAAGCGGATAATATTGCGCTTTTATATGTACCTGATCCCAAGTATAATCAGAAACCAAAGCACCGTCAGCACAAAGGCTGCTGTCGTTGATATCAATATAAAAGATATCTTTCTGATTTGCGAGAGAGGCAATAAGTTTATTTCGGATAAGAATATTTTCATTTGTGATGTCTTCGCTTTCCTCGGATTTACTTTCTGTAATCAGAAGATTGCCCTGAAGAAAAATTAGTGCTTCTGGCTGAAGGCTTCGAATATCAGCTACAACATCACGATATCGTTCATAAAAACTTTCTGCGGTTCCAATTCCGCATTCATTGATGCCTACCATAAGATAAATTTTTGCAAACTGTTTTTCTGCAAGAATATCATGGATAGACATTTTTTTGTCTTCGTAAGTTATCTTTGGCTTATTATAGTCATAGATAGACAGCGAGGTTTTGCACAAAAAGGTTGCATTTTCAATGCCAGAGTATTCACTGATGCCAACAGTGCGAGAGTCGCCAATGAAACAGGCATCGTCAAAATAGTCTTCTGTAGCAGTCGTAAAATCAAGTGTGTCGGGTTGAATTGGCAAATCATCGATATAAGACGACACAGAGATAGATTCTCCTTTGGAAAGTTCAGATGCAATCTTACAAAGTATGGTATCTTCTGTCTGAACAGCGATTTCTTTTTGCTTTTTCGTGGGTGCAGTGCTTAGGTTGTTAATCGCATAACCAGCCTGAAAGCTTGAAATATCAGCAAAGTATAATTTATCGTGAAAACCTCGCATAGCGGACACTAATGGAGGCGATGAAGAGGTAGAAGCAGCGTCATTTTGATAATATTGGGAATTCCAGTATTGCCCAAGAATACTGAAAAGAAAAGCGGAAAATATTATCAAAATGAGCAGCGCATAACTTTTTTTGTTTTCCATATAAAAATCGGGCCTCCAGTAATAAACATGAACGAACAAGATTCTGTTTTGCAGAATCTTAAATACAGCAGTTTTCTATACATTACAATCGCTAGAATCTAAGATACAAAAATGGATTGTTGAGTCCAATTGACAAATAGTAAACAGAATACCAAAAAACAATAAAGGCAATACCAATACCAATCAGATTACCGCGTACTTTGTCAAAAAGTTTTTCTGGAAAACTGGTTGAAAAAATAATACTTGCAACAAGCAATGGTGCATATGTAATCAAAAGCCGCGAAAAATCCGTAATATTAAGATTCTCTGGTGTAAAAGAAAACATTTTGACAAGATAAGTCCAAAGCTCAGAAAAGTCGCTGATTGCAAAAATAGTCCAGCTTACCAAAATATAAATAAACATATATGTATGGGAAATCAGTTTTGCCAAAATATTATCGGCATTCAGCAAGCGGTATGTTATTGTTTTTTCGATAACAAGCAATACAAATATCGACAATCCCCATAAAATAAAGTTCCAGTCTGCACCGTGCCAAAAGCCAGTCAGGAACCATACAATGAACAAGTTTAAAATGGTGCGGACTTTTCCGCAGCGGTTGCCGCCAAGCGGAATATATACATATTCGCGAAACCATGCGCCGAGAGTGATATGCCATCTGCGCCAAAAATCTGTAACACTTCGCGACGTATAAGGGTGACGGAAGTTTACAGGGATTTCAAAACCGAGCATTTCTCCCAAACCAACGGCCATCATGGAATAACCACAAAAATCAAAGTATAGCTGCATAGAATATGCAAAAGCGCCAAGCCACGCAAGCGGTGTGGAGATGCTCTCAAACCCAATAGTGCATACTTCATTCCATAAGGTGCCTATGCGGTTTGCAATAATTACTTTGTAGCCTAGGCCGATGATAAAAGTTTTCAGACCATTATCAAAGCTGCTTATTGAAAAAGAACGTTCTTCCAAAGCATCACGGATATCGGAATAAATCACAATTGGTCCGGCGATCAGCTGCGGAAACATAGACAGATACGCACCAAAATTGATAAAAGATTTATCCGCTTCAATTTTTCGAAGATATACGTCGATAACATAAGATACAATCTGGAATGTATAGAAACTTATGCCAAGCGGCAGAGTAAGTTTCAACGTGTAAAAACGCCAGTGGATATCCAGAATTTTTAACAGCGCATTGATATTTTCAATAAAAAAGTTGGTATACTTGAAAAATATCAGAAAACCAAAATTATAGATAAGCGCCAATATCAGTAGTGCGGTTTTTTCAAGAGGTCTGCCTTCAAAACGTTTCATGCCGCGCGCAATCAAATAATTGACTGCAATGGAACAAAAAATAAGAAGAATATAATAAGGTTCTCCAAAACTGTAAAAAACCATGCTTCCTAAAAAAAGAAGGAAGTTTCTGCAATTGGCAGGCGATATATAATATAAGGCTAAAAAAATCGGTAAAAATACAAAAATAAATGAAAGGCTGCTGAAAACCATGAAATTCCTCCAAAAATCATGATACAGGTTACTAATCTCTATAGCGGTAAATGAGCAAATACAAAATCCTACACAAACAGATTAGTCTGCAATATTTTTGTGCAGCATTTCAGATTTGCTCATTTTGTGTCTATAGAAAACAGATTATGCAACCTCATAAAATATTATAACAAACACAAGTAGATAATTCTACAAAATTTTTTGATTTTTTTATACAAATATTACAGATATTTATGTGAGAAATATGATAAAATATGATAACAACGAAAATGGCGGGGGTGTCAAAATTTTGATTTACCCCCAATGAAAATGATTGAGGAGCAGCGAAATGGGATTTTCTTATTATAAAACAATTATAAAATTATCAGCGGCAGCAATGGCAGCAATGATATTCATGACAGGCTGTGAGTCAAAGCTGAACAGCGGCCGGCACACAAGAATTGTATTGACAACAGGATTTGATAAAGATGAGGTCTTTCGGATTGACAAGTCTTCCTGCAAGCTGCCAGAACTTATGATATATTTGACCAATACCAAAAATCAGTATGAGAATGCGCTTGGCAGTCAAATATGGCAGACTTCATATAATGGGGAATCCCTAGAATCCAATATCAAAGAAACTGTGCTTGCACGCCTTGCACGTATAAAAGCGATGAATCTGCTTGCTGACCAATATGGAATCGTTCTTTCGGAGGAGGAGCTTGCAAGCGCAGACGCGGCGGCAAGTCAGTATTATGAATCACTCAACGATACAGAGCGGGAAACATTAAAAGCAGATAAAAAGATTTTGCGTATGATGTATGAAGAATATGCTCTGGCAGGAAAAGTATATGAATATTTAATCGCAGATATCAACCCTGAAATCAGTGATGATGAGGCAAGAACCATTACAGTGCAGCATATATTGATAAAGACTTACACTATGAATGAGGATGAAGAAAGTGTGCCCTATTCGGAAACTGCTAAAAATAAAGCATATTTGCGCGCGCAGGAGGTGCTCGGCAAAGTTCATGCAGGTGAAGATTTTGCCGCTTTGACCGCAGAGTACAGCGAGGACAGCAATTCGATCTATTCTTTTGGAAAAGGAACGATGGACCCAGCTTTTGAAGAGGCGGCGTTTAATCTTGGAACAGATGAAATCAGTGGTATTATAGAGACGTCCCAGGGGTATCATATTATTAAATGTATCAGTACATTCGACCGGGACGAGACAGACAGAAATAAATTAAAGATTGTGGAACAGCGCAGAAAAGAAGTATTTAATGAAGAGTATTCAGGTTTTGTGGGGGGGCTTACCAGAAATCTTAACCAGGAATTGTGGGATTCTGTTGGATTTATTCAAAATGACGAGATTACAACAAGCAATTTTTTTCAAATTTATCAGGAAAACTTCCAAAATTTGCGTGAAAAATAAATTTTTTCTAAACAAAAAATAAATTATTAGCACTCAAGTAGAATGAGTGCTAATTTTTTCTTGACTTTTAGAATTTGGGGTATTAAACTATCTATCAGACAGGAAAATTGACACTTGTCAAAAACGATAAAACACACAGAAAATAGAGAATGAGAAAGGAATGTGATATTATGGCAGAGAAGCGCGGAAGCTTGTCAATCAATAGTGAAAATATTTTTCCAATTATTAAAAAATGGCTGTATTCAGACCATGATATATTTTATAGGGAGTTGATTTCAAACGGCTGTGATGCCATCACAAAGCTGAAAAAACTTGAAATGATGGGAGAATATGAATATCCTGCGGATGTGAAAAAAGATATCCATATCATTGTGAATCCTGAGAAAAAAACACTCAAATTTATTGATACAGGACTTGGAATGACCGCGGAGGAAGTGGAAGAATACATCAATCAGATTGCTTTTTCCGGTGCAACCGATTTTATTGAGAAATATAAGGATAAGGCAAATGATGATCAGATTATCGGTCATTTTGGACTTGGTTTTTATTCTGCATTTATGGTATCTGATGAAGTGCATATTGATACGCTTTCTTACAAAGAGGGCGCAGTACCTGTTCACTGGGAATGTGATGGTGGCACAGAGTTTTCTATGACAGATGGAGATAGAACGGTTGTTGGTACGGAAATCACACTGTTTCTCAATGAAGACTGCCTTGAATTCTGCAATGAGTATAAGGCGAGAGAGGTTATAAAGAAATATTGTTCCTTTATGCCATATGAAATATATCTTGAGAAGGCAGACGCACCAGAAGAATTTGAGACAATTGATCCAGAAGACAAAAAAGAAGATGATGTCGTAGTGGAAACGCTTGAGGAAGAAAAAGAAATCCCAGGCGAGGACGGAGCAGAGCCAACAAAGGAGAAAGTGACAAAACTTAAGATTAAAAAACGTCCAGTTCCATTAAATGATATTCATCCGCTTTGGACAAAGCATCCGAATGAGTGTACCAAAGAAGAGTATCTTGAGTTTTACAGAAAAGTCTTTTTGGACTACAAAGAACCTTTGTTCTGGATTCATCTGAATATGGATTATCCGTTTAATATGAAGGGAATCTTGTATTTCCCGAAGATTAACATGGAATATGAGTCTATAGAGGGAACAATTAAATTATATAACAATCAGGTATTTATCGCAGACAATATCAAGGAAGTGATTCCTGAATTCCTTTTGCTGTTAAAAGGTGTTATTGACTGTCCAGATCTGCCGCTGAACGTATCAAGAAGCGCACTTCAAAACGATGGTTTTGTGACAAAAATCAGTGAGTACATCACGAAAAAAGTTGCAGACAAGCTCTCTGGCATGTGCAGGACAGACAAAGAAAACTATGAGAAATATTGGGATGACATCAGTCCATTTATTAAATTTGGCTGCCTCAAAGATGATAAATTCTGCGATAAAATGACAGATTATATTTTATTCAAGAATCTCGACGGCAAATATTTGACACTTCCAGAATGTTTAGAAGTGAAAAAGATAGATCCAGATGATCAGGAGAAGAGCGATGCGGATAGTGATACAGCCGTAGATGCAAAGACTGGTGAAAAAATTGAGGCCGAAGTGGTAGATGAGAAGGACGAGGAAGCAGATATCCCAACAGAGGATAAGGAGACAAAGGAAAAGATAATTTATTATGTAACAGATCTGGTGCAGCAGAGCCAGTATGTTAATATGTTCAAGAAAGCCAATATGGACGCAGTGGTGCTGCCAGACAAGATTGACCAGCCGTTTGTATCTCAGCTTGAATCCAAAAATGAAGGTATTAAGTTTGCCCGTATTGATGCAGATTTGACAGATACATTTAAAAGTGAGAATTCCAAGGAGACAGAGGAAGAACTCACCAAAAAGAGTGAGGAAATCACAGAACTCTTCAAAAAGGCAGTAAACAATGAAAAGATTACCGTAAAAGTAGAAAAGCTTAAAAATGAAGAGATTGCTTCTATGATCACAGTATCTGAGGAATCCCGCAGAATGCAGGATATGATGAGAATGTATGCGATGCCAGGCATGGATATGGGAATGCCTGGACAGGAAGGTGAGACACTGATCCTGAATGCAAATAATCAGCTTGTATCTTATGTGCTAGACAATCGTGAAGGCGAAAATGTGACATTGATTTGTGAGCAGCTCTATGATTTGGCATTATTGCAGCATGCGCCGCTTCAGCCAGAGGCAATGACGAAATTTATCAACAGAAGCAACAAAATTATGATGCTTTTAACCAAATAAAAATCATCGTTGTAATAGGAGGCAGGAGTAACGAAATGGCATTATTGCATGTTGAATTTTTTTCGGAAGTATTAGGAATGTGTACGAGTATGGATGTGCTCCTGCCGCAGCAGACGCAGGGACAGATCGGAATGGAAAGCAAAGCGTCATCAGAACCGTATAAAACAATGTATCTGCTGCATGGAATGAGTGATAACCAGACGACCTGGCAGCGTCGCACTTCTATTGAGCGGTATGTGAGCAAGCTGGGAATTGCAGTGGTAATGCCCACAACACATTTAGGGTTTTATACAGATACCACGTATGGTTTGCGGTACTGGACATTTATTTCAGAGGAATTGCCGCGTGTCTGCAGAGAATTTTTCCCCAGAATGTCTTCAAAGAGAGAAGATACATTGGCAGCAGGGCTTTCTATGGGCGGATATGGTGCATGGAAACTGGGGCTGCGTGCTCATGATACATTTGGAGCAGCAGCATCAATGTCTGGAGCTCTCGACATTGTAGATGATTTTCTGCGCAATGAAAAGGAGAGCCCACACAATGTTCCGGTTTTCAAAGGGATTTTTGGAAGCGTAGAGCAGCTTAAAGGATCGGACGACGAGCTTTTGGCGCTGGCTGAGAAACTGACAGATCCTACAGATCGTCCGCGCTTGTATGCTTGGTGCGGCACAGAGGATTTTCTATACGAAGGCAATCTAAGGGCTTGGGATTGTATGAAAAAGTTGGGATATGACCTTGTTTGCGAACAGTCCAAAGGCGATCATCAATGGAAATATTGGGATGAGAAAATTCAGGATATTCTTCGTTGGTGGCTAAAAACAGATATAGATTTAACATAGCGATATTTGTACTCTTGGAATCTTTTTGCGTCAAACAATGGAAGAAGATTTTCCGAGAGTACATGTATTTTTACGGAGGAAGTTCAAAATGAGTGAGATGAAAGAAAAACTGCATACAGGGGAACTCTATCTCCCAAATGATGAGGAAATTATGAAAGAACAGGTTACTTATCAGGATAAGCTGTGTACGTATAATTTGACAAAGCCTTCCGAATCGCAAAAAAGAGCACAGATGCTCAAGGATATGCTAGGCGACTGTGGAGAGGGCGTCTATATTGAAGCGCCGTTTTATGCAAATTTTGGAGGAAAACACTGCCACTTTGGAAAGATGGTATATGCCAACTATCATTTGACTTGTGTAGATGACACGCATATTTATATTGGAGATTATACAATGATAGGGCCTAATGTGACAATTGCCACTGCAGGGCACCCAATTCTGCCAGAGCTTCGGGAACAGATGTATCAATATAATATGCCAGTTCATATTGGAAAAACTTGCTGGATTGGCGCAGGGGCAGTGATACTGCCAGGCGTTACGATAGGCGATAATACTGTGATTGGTGCAGGAAGTGTCGTGACAAAGGATATTCCAGCCAATGTGGTAGCAGTCGGCAATCCTTGCAGAGTGCTGCGTGAAATCAGCGAGCATGACAAAAAGTATTATTTTAAACACAGAGAAATCAAAAATATATAGTTTATATTTTATCAAAAAAGGTGAATTGATAAGTTTTTTATCATTTCACCTTTTTTGTAAATTGTTTTTGGGCAATTTAAAAGATATGATAGTCCCATAAGAACAATCAACAGCCTGCACATAGGAAAAGATAGAAGTGTGCATCAAAGAAAGGTGGAAATATTATGGCAAACAAAAAGAATATTGGAATTGGTGTCGCAGTAGTAGCTGCAGGAACAGGTGCAGCATTAGCAGCAGCAAAAAAACGCAAGAAAGCAGCAGGAACAGACAAAATGGTGCAAAAGCCAGCAAAACTTCCAAAACCAGTAAGGTTGAAGAAAAAAACAGCCGTTACAGACCCAAACTATCGAAATACAGAACTTGGGAAATATGAAAAAAACAGTAAGGGAATTTATTATACCAATGGAAACTATGAGGCATTTGCAAAACCAAGAAAACCAGAAGATGTAGATAACAAGAGTGCATATATTGTAGGAAGCGGGCTTGCTTCACTTGCAGCAGCATGCTTTTTGGTGCGGGATGGACAAATGCCAGGTGCCAATATCCATATCTTAGAAGCAATGGATATTGCAGGTGGTGCATGTGACGGCATTTATGATACAACAAGAGGATATATTATGCGAGGCGGACGAGAGATGGAGAATCATTTTGAGTGCCTTTGGGATTTGTTTAGAAGCATTCCTTCTTTAGAAACGCCAGGGATATCTGTCTTGGACGAATATTATTGGCTGAATAAGGAAGACCCGAATTATTCACTTTGCCGTGCAACAAAGAACTGTGGTGAGGATGCTCATACAGACGGTAAGTTCAATTTAAGTCAAAAAGGCTGCATGGAAATCATGAAGCTGTTTATGACAAAAGACGAAGATTTGTATGACAAGACCATTGAAGATGTTTTTGATAATGAGGTATTTGATTCAACATTTTGGCTGTATTGGAGAACAATGTTTGCATTTGAAAATTGGCATAGCGCGCTAGAAATGAAGTTATATTTTCAGCGTTTTATTCACCATATTGCGGGGCTTCCAGATTTTAGCGCTTTGAAATTTACCAAATACAATCAATATGAATCTTTGATTTTGCCAATGCAGAAATATCTGGAAGAGGCAGGGGTAGATTTTCAATTTAATACAGAAGTAACCAATGTCCTTTTTGAAATCAAGGATGGAAAGAAGGTTGCAAAAACAATTGAATGCAAAGTAAAAGGTGTGGAGAAGGGCATCGTGCTCACAGAAAATGACCTTGTATTTGTGACAAACGGAAGCTGTACTGAAGGAACGATTTATGGTGACCAGAATCATGCGCCTAATGGAGACGCAGAAGTACGTACAAGCGGCTGCTGGAGTTTATGGAAAAATATAGCAGCACAGGATGCTTCATTTGGGAATCCAGAGAAGTTCTGCTCTGATATTGCAAAGACAAATTGGGAATCTGCCACAGTTACCACATTAGATGATAAAATTATTCCATATATTACAGAGATTTGCAAGCGGGACCCTAGAAGCGGAAAAGTTGTGACTGGCGGAATCGTAAGCTGTCAGGATTCTGCATGGCTGATGAGCTGGACAATAAACAGACAAGGGCAGTTTAAAGATCAGGATAAAGATAAAGTTTGTGTATGGGTATATGGACTGTTTACAGATGTACCAGGCGATTTTGTGAAAAAGCCAATGAAAGAGTGTACTGGTATGGAGATTACACAGGAGTGGCTCTACCATTTGGGCGTGCCAGTGGAAGACATTGCAGATCTTGCCAAAAACAGTGCGGTTTGTGTACCGACAATGATGCCATATATTACCGCGTTCTTTATGCCGCGCACTAAGGGCGACCGTCCCGATGTAATTCCAGATGGATGTGTGAATTTTGCATTTTTAGGTCAATTTGCAGAGACACCGCGCGACACAGTATTTACGACAGAATATTCTGTCAGAACAGCGATGGAAGCAGTTTATGGATTGCTTGGCGTAGACAGAGGTGTGCCGGAAGTGTGGGGAAGTGTTTATGATATCCGCGAACTCTTGAGCAGCAGTGTCAAGCTTATGGATGGAAAATCTCCTTTGGAAATTGAATTTCCAGGTCCATTGAATGCTTTGAAGAAACCACTGCTGCGTCTGATAAGAGGAAGCGTGATAGAAAAAGTACTCCGTGATCAAGGCGTTATAAAAGAGGGGATGATTTAGGAGAAACGTTTTCCTTTTGATGTATGGATAATTTTCTTGCAATATAGACAGCAGGTGTATCTAACAGGCTTGTAAAAATAAAAATAACATAGCCTGAAAGTACAATATTCATTAAAGTTTTTAGCTCATAAATGCCCCAGAAGGCAGCAAATGTATACAAAAAGGTATTGAAAAATTGTGAGGTTAATGTGGAGCCATTGTTTCTAAGCCACAGAAATTTTTGGGAATCTTTACAGAGCATCGTTGTCTTTGCCCAGATTGTATGATAGGCAAAGACATCAAATGCCTGTACAATGGCATAAACGATAATGCTGCTCAACATTAGTCGTGGCGTATTGGAAAAAACAGAGGCTATTGCAGGTGCTGCCCAGTCGTTGTCATTTGGAGTATAGAGCAGCCATGACTGTGAAATCAAAATAAATACGCTAGAGGTAATGATTCCAATCAAAACCGCTTTGTTTGCAGATTGTCTGCCTTCTGTTTCACTTAAAATATCCGTGACCAAAAAGGTGGAAGCAAATAAAATATTGCCAAGTGTCTGTTCCATGCCAAAGGCATCTACAACAATCAATACTTCAATATTGGCGGCGATTGTTGCAAGCACTGTCCAGCAGTACAGGCCCGTTTTGCCTAAAAAACGATAAAAAAGCACCACACAGGTGTAAATAAAAAGAATACTCAAGATCAGTAATAATTCATTGTTCATATGATAAATTCCTCCAAATAGTTTTGCTGTATCAACAAGGAAAAAGTTGATTATCCAACGCCAAAGTCAGTGTTGTTTAAATGAATGTCGATGCGTTCATCATCTTTGTACATTGGATAAAGCGTTTTCACAAAAATATCAATAACAGATGCGCATGGTTTTACTTTTGTTGTATTTTCAACCATAATGTTAATGCGATCCGCGTAGCAGCACGATTTCCCGTTTGTTTTTTTCTGTAATTTCAGAATATCTGGTTAAGGAATCATTTCCCATAAAAATTTGTCCTTTCTTAAATATCATTTGTTATTTTGGAAACTTAACAAAAAGAAAAGGAATTTGTCTGGATACAAATTCCCATCAAAATCAATTGTAACAGTATTACTCGTTACAGTTCAAACATCCACATAGGTAGTGGAAATCATTCTTGTTCTTTCTCGGATTTGGGAAAAAATTCTGCCATGGTATGTTTATTTTGCATACGGCCGATACAAAATAGCAGAAGCCATGCCAGGAGAGGAATTGCAATAATGCAGAATAACAGTGCCATAAAGCGGTTTCCGGATTCTCCTGGAGCGGCAGTCAAAGCAGACCAGACAAAGGCGGCAATCAGGATAACAATTGCAGCAAGCGCAGTCAAAGCGATAATTTGTTTTGGATTTTTTTTCATAAAATAGTATACCTTTCTCCTGTAATCATACAGAAATAATTATAGCTGGAAAAGACAGGAAAAGCAATAAATGAAATAAAAATCATAGCAATAAGCATAAAAATTAAAAAAAAGTTTGATCGTTTTTAACAATTTTTTTACATTTATGCGCTTGTTATAGCATTCATTTTACAGTATAATATTTAATGAGATATGATAACGATTTTAGAAAAATGAAAGAAAGGGTGTTGTGAATGGGAAAAAAAAGAGAGGACAATATTAGGCAGTTTACACATAAATATTCGAAGGTATGTGTGGACAACAACGCCATTGATGCAGGTCTGTTTGATGAATACGGTGTAAAGAGGGGATTACGTGACAAAAATGGGAAAGGAGTCCTTTCGGGGCTTACGAACATTTCATTAATAAAATCATCAGAGGAAGTTGACGGAAAAACAGTTCCATGTGAGGGACAGCTTTATTATAGAGGATATAATATTTATGATTTGGTTAGAGGATTTCAGAATGACGGCAGATATGGTTTTGATGAATGTGCGTATCTGCTGCTGTTTGGAAAGCTTCCAGATGTAGAAGAACTTGGAGATTTCAAGAGAATATTGGCGTACAGCATGACACTTCCAACCAATTTTGTGCGGGATGTCATTATGAAGGCTTCTAGTGGCGATATCATGAATTCCCTGACAAAAAGTGTTCTGACGCTTGCATCTTATGATGACAGAATTATGGATATGTCGCTTGACAATGTACTTCGTCAGAGCCTTATGCTCATTAGCGTGTTTCCGATGCTCTCTGTATATGGATATCATGCATACAATCATTATGAGTGTGATGAGAGTTTGTACATTCACAGACCAGATCCGCGCCTTTCCACAGCAGAAAATCTGCTGAGACTGTTAAGACCAGATATGTCTTATACGCCAATAGAAGCAAAAGTTCTTGATGCGGCGCTTGTGCTGCATATGGAACATGGCGGCGGAAACAATTCTACATTTACAACCAGAGTTGTTACAAGTGCCGGATCGGATACATATTCTGTTATCGCAGCAGCGCTTTCTTCCTTGAAGGGTCCAAAACATGGCGGGGCAAATATCAAGGTTGTCCAAATGATGGAGGATTTGCGGCGGAATGTAGAAGATGTATCAAATGAAAACCAGGTGCGCGAATATCTTTATAAACTATTAAATAAAGAAGCGTTTGACAGAAGCGGATTGATATATGGAATGGGACATGCAGTGTATTCTATTTCGGATCCAAGAGCAAAGATATTTAAGGCATTTGTAGAAAAGCTTGCAAATGAAAAGAAACGCCATGCGGAATTTGAACTTTATTCTATGATAGAGCGGATGG
>CAJUKA010000114.1 GCA_910586585.1 uncultured Lachnospiraceae bacterium | reverse complement strand
GTGATTTGTACTCAAAAATATTATTGCCCAGAAAAAAATCACCAATCTCATTTTGGATTACCACATTTGGTTTTTTCTTGATAATCAGAAAGTCTATCTTGACCGGCATTTTACTTAAGTTGTACTCTCTGATATATTATTTCACTTGGATACCCATGTGCAAGATACTATCCAATCAAACACTCTTTTCCCTGGAATGCAAAACCATATTTACATATCTGTTCTGGGACAAAGCCTTGTGAAATCAATTCTGCCTCGTATTGCTTTTCTTCTATTTGAAGAAGCGCATTTGCCAGGGTTTCCTCCAAGTCCTTTTCCTTTCTTGGCTTATGCACTTTAAACTCAATAATATAAGCACAATCCTGTTTCCTGTCCTTTGGAGTCAGCATAATGTCATAGCGTCCAAAACCGCTCTCCCGGTTTGAAGTTATGATAAACCTGCCGTCAAGTTCCACCATCAGTCCCAGCACAAAGCCATGATAAAACCGCTCCGGCGCATCATCACTTGCTGCACCTTTTGCAGTGTCAAAACTTGAAAAACTATATAATGCAATTTTATTCATAAACTCATTCATCGCATCCACATCATTTAAGAGAAACGCCTTGATAAAGTCATTATATGGCTTCTTAACGCTTCCCTGAAACCAGCCGTTCACCATATTTCGAAACAGCCAGTTCACCTCGAAATTGGTGAACGTGAGTGTATACAAAATATTACACTTGTTCTCTATTGTATCCTCGCCGTCTATCCTTGTTTCCAGCACCTTCAGGTATCCAGCCGCAAGCAGAAGGCTCCATATGGCATTCTCGCTGCCGTCCAACTGATTGAATACAATCTGCTCATCTATTTTTGCTATGATGCTCTTTCCCTGCAGCAGTGCTTCCATTGACTGCTTGATATCTGTACTTCCCTCCTGTATCAGTGCGTTTACAAGACTATTTTCACTTGTATTCGCCCAATATGCATCGTATTTCCCATTTTTCTTGATAAAGGATATAATAGACCAGGGGTTATAAATATCTGTGTATTTTCCAAAATTAAAACCGTCATACCACCGCCTTACTCCCTTCTTCTCACTGCCAAGTCCCATATCATCAAGCGCCTGAAATACTTCTTCCTGAGTGAAGCCAAAGCAGGCGGCATATTCATCAGAAGTCGTAGTTACTACATCCAGGTTATTCAAATCCGAAAAGATTGACTCTCTGGATATTCTTGTTATCCCTGTAATCAGTCCCTTGTACAAATAGGGGTTTGTCTTGAAGGTACTGTTAAAAAATCCCCTCAGAAATGCAACTGCCTCATCCCAATATCCCGATATCCATGCTTCCTGCATTGGCGTATCATACTCGTCCAGCAAAACAATCACTTCTTTATTATAGTAGCGTTTCATAAAGCCCGCCATGGAATGAACCGCATCCGATGCAATCGCGGTTCTCATTCCTGCTTTGACTGTGCTATAATATTCCTTCTCATTTTGGCTTAGTAAATCCTTTTCCAGAAGATACCGGTTCTGCTCATACAAATCGGCGATTACCTTCGTAATCCTGTATTTCATATCTTCAAAATTTGTGGCCTTAATATTGGCAAAGCTCATAGATATTACGGGATATGTCCCCTGAAGCCGCCTGTATTTCTCTTTTTCTCCGCCGCATTCATAGATAGAAAGCCCTTCAAACAATTCACTCCGTCCTGCATATTGATTCGAAAAAAAGCATTCCAACGTACTCATATTGAGCGTTTTTCCAAATCTGCGCGGACGTGTGATCAATGTCACAGTAGAGCCATATTCCCACCATTCTCTGATAAATTCTGTCTTGTCAATATAAAAAGCCTTCTGTTCCCTCAGCCTGTCAAATCGCTGCCCGCCTATATTGATTACTGTATTCCGATTCATACGCGCACCCCAAATTTTACACAACATTTTCTTATAGTATACAGGATGGAGCTCCATTCTGCAATGCGAACCCCTTAAATAACCAAACGAAGCAAAATCAGGGCGGTACATGATGTACCGCCCTGAAAATGGAATCATTAATTTGTTGTGCTTGGAACTGGTATTTCTACTGTCAGTGAGAATACGACTTTATCTGTACTCTTTTTGTCTGAAATCGTTACCGTTCCTTTGATGGAGCCTTTGGTTGTTCCTTCCTGTGGTGTCTTTCCATCCTTATCTGTCACAAATGCGATTCCAAACTTTTCTGCTGGAACAAGATCCTGCAGAGCTTTGGTAATCTGTGCATCTGTTGTACTGTTTGTAACCTGAAGTGTCTGGTTCTCTGCATCGTTGAATTTGTATGCTTCCACTGCTGCCTTTGCCTGATCAATTGTTACATCCAGTTTTGGTACGGTAAGTGTTGCAACTGCTGTCGCTGCCGCTGTTGTAGCATCTGCTTTCTTGATATCAATGCTGATCTCAATCTTACCCTCTTTTGTATAGCTTGCTGCCTCAGTAACATTGAATCCCTTCTTGTTTGCATCTTCAAATGTTGTCCAAGAAAGCGTATAATCAGAGAAATCATTTGCTGTAGTTGCCCAGTTCAGAACAAGTGCTTCTGTCAATGCCTGTTTTTCGCTGTCTTTCAAGTCGCCAAACTTATCATTGATTGCCTTTTCTACATTTGCCTTTACAGTTGCTGCTGTATCTTTTCCAGGAAGTACGCCGTCTACGATTTCGATTGTTCTGCTTCTTTCACCAGCCTTTGAAAGCGTAATCACTGCTGAGAACTTGCCATTCTTACCTTCTGCTGGCTTATCAGCTTCCTCAAGTTTAAAGTCAGAAACTACTGCGGTAATCTCAGGATTATCATAAGCTGCGTTTACAACTGCCAAAAGTTTCTCTGCAGAATCCACACCGCGAAGGTTCGTTACTGCATTTGTTTTTACAGCTGTTTCAATCTTTGTTCTTGCAGTTTCCATTGTATCAGCACCTGGTATTGTGTAATTAAACGTTACTGTCTTTCTTGACCAGATACTTCTAGAAAGAAGAATTGTACCGCTTACGCTATTTCCTTCAACCTGGAAACCATTCCATGCATATCTTACCTGAATATCAGGATTTGTGACAACACGTTTTGCTGCTGCAAGTGCGTTTGCCTTAATTTCTGAAGCTGTTGTAGACGCCTTAATCTCCGCAACATTCTCTTCATAATCTGTTTGAACGCCGATTTCATCCTCTACAGCCTGATATGCCTCATAAAGTGTCTGCTGTTTATTGGTTGTGCCGATTGTCCATCTCACATCAGAAATGGTGTACTTTTCGTCAGTCTCTTTTCCTTTATCGCTGTTGAAAACTTCTACATCTACGATATAATATCCAGTCTTCTTGTTGGTTGCAGCCTGAAGAGGTGTCTGTTCTTTCACCGTCCATTTCACACCGCTTTCCAGTGATACTAAGGAATCAAGCGCTTCCCGAATTTTTGCTTCGTTTGCCGAAGTGCTATTTCCAATATCTGTAAGTGAGAGAAGTTTTGTCTTGCCGCCGCTCTTGAGCGCTGCAAGGGATGTCGCATACTCCTCAACAGACTTTGGAAGTGTTATCTGTACTTTAATCTTTTCATCCGCATCTGCACCGCCCTGTGCAAAGCTTACCATTAATTCCAAAGTAATCTTCTTGCCATAGAGCTTCTTGTCTGCATCTGCTGCTGCTTTAAATGCTGCTTTGTTCAGTGTAATATCTACCCAGTTTGAGTATACCTTCTTTGTTGGTGTGCTTTCTGGGCTTTCCAAGAGTTTTGCATCAAGGAAATCATATGCTGCTGCACTCTCCGCCTTTGCAACACCTGCAAATGCTACATTGTTTACTGATGTCAACTGGATATCTCTATGCCAGCTTGCTGACACACCATTTAATTCTGGTCCAACATAATCATGCTCATCAAATGTAAACTTCTGGTGTGTCTTATCTAATTTTACTTTACCTTTCTTTACTGGATCAAGCACTGTGAACCTCAATGTAACAGGGGTGCCGAGTTCTACTGCCTTTGCATTCTTGTTGGCTGCTGTTGTCTCTTTGTTTACGATGTCATATGCCGCAGCATATCTGTCCACTACATAAAGTGTCACATCATATTTGCCGGGTGCCGGAACAGTCGTTGTCTCAAGCGCAATTTTGCCTGTAGATGCATTGTATACAACATCCTTAAATGCAATTCCTTCTCCTGTTGCTGCGATATATCCAACATTGATTCCGCTCCAAGGATTCTTGATACTTGTGATGCCTTGTGCACTTTCTGTTCCCGCATAGGTTGTAATATCCTGTGCTTTATATGCGCTTGCCTTTACCTTGATGGTAATCTTAGCCCACTCTCTAGTGCCTGTTGCATAATTATAGTACTCTGCATAACCGGTAAGGTTATTTTTGTTCAATGCTGCATATGCATTCAGTTCGTCTAAGGTCCATGGTCTGCCTAAGCCTTTTCCACTTGCATCAACTGCTTCATTGATGTAAAGTCTGCTGTCTTCCATTGCAAAATACTTTGTAAACTCATTTGGCTGACCAGCTACATTTGCATTCTTAATCTTATCTGTATAGTAAGCAGCGCCTACAGGCTTGCCTGTCAGATAAATCTGGCCTACTGCTGGATTATACGTATAAGATGCGGTTGGCTTAAAGTTGCTGATCTTACCTACCTTTACAGAATACTTTGCAGGTGAGGTCAAAGGAATCAGTTCTGGAATATCTAAATTACTCTCATCCAGCTTATTGCCAAAGGTTACATTAAATTTGTAAGTTCCTGCTACAAGGCTGTCATTTGTTGACATTACTATTACTTTGGAACGCTGTGCATCCCCCTTGCTGTCTCTAAGGTCAATGATTGTATTTACATTGCTATAGAAATCTGCATAATCTCTTAAATCTTTTGGTCGATTATTCTCAGCCTTTGCCTTATCAGCAGCATCATAAGTAATATAAGCATACTTATATGTATTGTTTGTGATCTGCAGTTCATAATACTGATATGCATTTTTTCCTGAAAGCAGATTTGCATTCACAACCTTTACAGAAGGCGCTTTAGCCTTGACATACGCATCATTTACAAATGTAAATTTGCTTGGTGTCTTGCCGTTCTTGACTGTGATGACGGTTTCTGCCTTATTGGGAAGAACATTATAGCGTCCTGTATATTTTGCTTTCTTGACATCGCTGAGTATTTTTCCGCCTGCTGCAGATACCGTATAGTTGTATGTTGCTGCTCTGTTCATTGGCATCATATTGCCATTCTGATCTGGTACAAGCACTTGAATTTGAATCATATCATCTGCTGTTGCTGCGCTGTAATGGGTCACACTGTCCTTCTCAACATAGCCGAGAATACGCCCATATTCACCATCAACTGTTGCAACTGTTATTGCAGATGCAGTGTTGTAAACAGTCTTGAAGTTCAATGCTGCTTTCTTGCCCTTTGCGCAGTCTGCTGCTGTTACATTGAGTGTAAGTTTGTTTGCAATCTTATGATTTGCATTCAAAGTACCATCATAATCGAATGACATTCCAGCTGGTGCCTTCACAGTATAGTTGTTGCTGCTAATCAGGTCTTCTTCTGTGTAATATGCACGTCCTGCTGTTACGCCTGACTTTGTAACAATGATCTCAACACCATCAATCATGTCTGTTGTAAACTCTGTCCCGCTGATTACATTGTATACACTTTCATCCTCTGATTTTCTTGCCAGATATACATTACCAAGTTCAAGCTGTTCATTGGATACCGTATAGGTCACTACTCTTGCTGTTTTATTGTCAGCAAAATCGTTTGCTTTAATTCTTACGTTAAACTGATTGTCTATTGGATCCGCTTTGCATACAAAGTTCTTGGATACTTTGATGGTGCCATTCTTTACTGTCACAAGTTTTGCCATCTCCGTATCTGGAACCCATACCTCATTTCCGTCCTCGTCAAATGCAGCCTTTACAATATCATAGGTAAGGTTCTTCTTTGCTGGTGTGTAGTCTTTATAACCGCCATTTAGAACCACGTTCATCTTGTAGCTTGCATCCTTGCCCTTCTGCTGATAAATACTGTCAGACGCAGGGTTTAATGTAATGTTGTTAATACCATTTGCTACTGTAAACTTGATAGATGCCGGTGCTGCATAAAGTTTGATATCTGTCTTATTGGTTGGGTCTTCGGCATATGGTGCAACTTTGATTGTATAAGATCCCTTTGCAACATAGTTCGTATAAATTGAAGGAACAGATACTACAACATTTCCATCCTCAATCTTTGCATGAATTCTGCTCACTTCTTTACCGGAAGCATCATAAACAGTTGCTGTGCCAAGTACCTGATATGTGGCATTCTTTGAGAATTTCGCTGTAGCGACTACAACCTCTGACTGACCAGAATATACGGTTCCATTTTTCTTAGTCAGTTTGAGTGTATCCTCATAGTAATCCTTCTTTGTCTCAAATGTGCCGTCCTTTGTCTCTGTTCCTGCACAAAGTTCCTTAACAACCTCGCCCTTATCATTTACTCTAACAAGTGCAAGTGTTGTCTTAATGCCATAAGATGCAGGTTCTTCAACACCATCTTTCACACCAAATACTACCTTTATGTCTTCTTTTGCTGTCTTTGTAGTCTTAATATTGTAATATGTATTATCTTTTGCAAATACATATTTTGAAGTTGCTGGAGGTGTTACGACTGTCTTGTATGCCAGTTTCACATCATCCTCTGCGAAAACTTCTGATAACTTGCTGTCAACAGATACATTCAGTACAAATCCATTATGAAGTGCACTTGTAAGCTTCATATCCTTTACTGCAAGCGCAGGTTTTACAGATGTAATGTCGAGAGAAGCCATTACTTTAGGCTGTTCATTCTCCATCACGCCTTTCAAACAGATATTTACTTTCTGTGTTCCTTCTTTCTCTGATGTAACAACAACGAGAGATTTTGTTTTTGGATCAATCCATGTGTCTGCAATAATTCCTGCATCACCATCTGCGACTGCATCAAGTAATGTATAGTCTGTACCACCCTTGAGTGTCAGCTTGTAAGCTGCTTCTGTGATCATTGTCTGATCTGCTTTACCTTCTTTGTACTTTTTATCAAAGGATACAGATGTGATTGCCTTTGCTGCTGACATCTTGTAGGTCACGTCTGCAGTCGCCTCATCACCTGTCTGATAAGTTGCCTTGAAAGTAAGTTTTGTTTTTCCACCTGCTGTAGCTGGAAGAACGAGTGTTATAGATTTTCCGTCTTCTGATACGACTGGTTTTTCTTCATCTTTCAAAGAAACACCTGTCAGTTCTGCTGCTGTAAATGTAATGTCATCTGTTCCTAATTTTCCAGTGAGTACATATGTAACGCCTGTTGCCACTGCATATACATCATTGCTGTTTGGCTCCAGTACGTCTGTACCATCTGAAAGTGTGAAGGATACAGATTTTTGTGTTTCAAGTTTTTTGGTAATATCTTCTTCTACGCTCTTAATATAGCACTTGTAAACATTCGGATTTTCTGTCTGCTCAAAACCTTCGCAAATCAGTTCATTACCATCTTTTACTGTTACATAAACTGTCGCCTGATTGGTCTTCTTGATATAGAATACTTCTGTAGCAATATTATCTGCAAAGATCTTCTCGTCAAGTTCCTCTGCATCTTCTGAACCATTTACATATACTTCTACCTTTGCGATATCTGCCTTGTTGTACTCAATTGTCAGGTTCTTGTTTACCTCTTCTCCGTCAATTACAATGCTGTCGCCACTTGTCAATGCACCTGTCAGTACATGATAGGTATAAATTGTCTTGTTGTTGCCGTTTGGTGCAGAGCTGTCTGCTGTAAGCTCTTTTTCATTACGTCCATTTATAATCTTTACTGTTGGCTCATAAGCGCCTCTTGCAACAACATCAAAGCTCAGTTCTGTCTCATCGTCTTCGATTCCATATTCATATGAAGATGTTCTTTCTTCCCCATCTGCAATAAATGTAATATCGGGTGTCTTCTTGCTGCGAATTGTTACAGAAGAGACTTTTGCCTTTGCAGCTCTCGTTTCAATTACAATTGTTGCTCCAGGATATGTTGTCGTTCCTTCTTCTGTCTTGACAAGATCTTTCAATTCAAATTCCTTTGTTGAAGGAGTCTTATAATTATTAATACCTTCTAATTCGGAATCTGTAATTTCAACATTTTTGCCGTTTACTGCGATGCTTACTACCTCATATCCAGGTACTGCATTTACAGTGAATTTCGCTGTAGCAGAATCTGTAAGCCATACACCGCCAGTTGTATATCCGGTTACCCCTGATACACCTGTCACTGCAACCAAAGCCTGTGCTGCGTCTGCATCATCTGAATCAGCCTCAGCTACATTTGCACCGAAGTTAATCTTTGCAAGCTTATCACTTGTGCTGTCAAGCACTGTCTTTACTTCGATTGTCAGATCCAAGTCTCCTGCTTTTACATAGGATGGGAATGTAACTGAATAAATTCCATTCGCCTCGTCTGCAACTGTCACATCGCTCTTTACTGGTTTTCCATCTACTGTCTTGACAAGCTGTACGGACTTAATCTTATAAAGAGGGTTCTTTGTCTTAAGCTGCATATAAAGGGTCTTATCTTCCGCTTTTTCAATCGTATTTCCTGTGTCACCTAAAGTTAACGTAGTTACTTTTGTTGGATCAATTGGGTCTTTTGTGAGTTCTGCTGAAATAAAGGCATATTTGCCCTCTACCAGGCTTTCATCTGCTGTTACTGTGACCTTTCCATCCTTATATGCATCGGCCTTTATAACGACACTAAAATCGCTGCATCCTGCTTTTGGTGTAATGGTATATCCAGTTCCTGCTATGCCAAGGTCTTCTTTTTTAGAATATCCTCTAGCATCTTTGTACTCAAAAGTAACGCTTCTAAGCTTCACTGTATCAATCTTTGCATTCTCTTCTGCACTTGTTGGGTCATCTTCCTGCGTAATCTTTAAATCAAAGGAATACGACTCGCCTGCTTTGATTACTTTTGACGTAACTGCTTCAGCGCCTTCTTCTGCATTTGCATCATATACAGATACACCTGTTGCATTTGCAACATTGAATGTCACGCTGTTTACTGTATCAAGGTTTGCTACAACTGCAGCATCTGCACTGATTGCCGCAATCTTGTAGTATCCTGCATATGCTTTCTCTGCCTCATCTGTCGTATCTGCTGCAATTGGTGTTGCCTCTGTGCCATTAATTGTCACATTTGCTATATTGCTTGTTGTTGTACCATCTGGTAATGCAATCTTGAAGTATACGGTTGTCTCTGCTGCAAGATCTGACAGTTTTGTGTCTGAGAGAGTCTGTTCACTGCCTGCTGAACCGTCCTTGGGTACAGTGATATACTTCACTACTGGCTTAATCTTAGCATCGCTTGTAGCAAATGTCACATCATACGCTGCTTCTGTGGTGATGTTAATTGTTTTTGCGCCTGACAGTTCTACTGTATACGGAGTTGCAAAAATATTTGCACTTCCTGCTGCTCCTTCTGCGCTCTTAATTTTATATCCTGCTTTTGGTACTACTACAAAAGAAACCGTCTCTCCCTCTGCAAGTCCTGTGAGTGGTGTTCCTATTGTAACATTATTTGTGTAGTCTGACTCTTTTGTAGGGCTGGTTTTTGTTGTCCAAAGAATTTTTTCTACACCGTCTGTTGTGCCTTCTTTATACGCAAATGCTACACTTGCTTCCTCTGCTGTCGTAACAGTAAGGGTAGCTGTCGTTGTTGGTTTATAGGTGTAGGTCTTGCTGTATCCGCTTGTGGAAGTAGCTGTCAGATCGCCTGCTCCATCATTTACTTTTGATACAACATATTGCTGTTCAGGCGCTTCTGGTTCTGTTGTAGCTGGTTTCTTCCCAGGATCAACTGTAAATGTAAAGTTCTCACCTGCCGGAAGTGTTACTTTTTTGCCAGCTGTTTCTGTATTTGGTATTTCTACAGGTTTTCCATCTGCAGTTAATGTAATCTTAGCTGTAGCACCTTCACTTACATTTGGAGCAAATTTTAATGTTACATCAACGGTAGCGCCAACTGCATATGCATTGATTTGAATATCCGTATCTTTCTTTACAGTAATTTCATAAACTCTTATGCCTGTCTTCTTATCATAAGAAACTTCTGTAAGGTTTACTCCATCCTGTGTAGCTTCCTTGATAACTGCATCTTTGTATGGATTTGTACCTGCTGTTGGTGTAAACTGTACATACAATTTTGTACCAATTGGATACTTGTCTGTACTTGGTGTTCCAGTAGCCAATTCAGTTTTAAATTCACCATCGGCTTTGGTATCAAACTTTGCAGTACCGCCAATGAAATCTACTGTCACTGCCTGATCTGTTTCACCAGTAACCTCAATCTTTGTGTCTGCATTGACTGTAATCTCATAAACATTCTCTGTATCCTCTACAGGTGTCAATGCAGTGTCGTCCTGTGCGACTGTTACGGTTGTATCAGCCTTCGGGGTTACTTCCACATAAATCTTTTTGCCTTTGGCAACATACAGTTTTTCTGTTGTATGTGTTGTTGCTGTAGCATCAAAAGAATTCTTATCATTATACTTTAAGCCACTTTCTTCTAAAGCATCTTCCGCAACCTCAAACTGTACTTCATAAGAAGGAACTGCTTTCAGGCTGATTTCTCTGTCTCTGTCTGATACACGGAAGCTATAGATTGCCTGGCACATTCCATACTTATCGCCATTCTCATCCTTACCTTCCTCATTTTCAACAAGTGCTCCTTCAATGGTTCTTGAAGAACCACCCTCGGCTGTCACTACAAATTCAGACATTACAGTGTATCTGTCCTTCGTAGTTACCCTTACTTTTACTTCTGTATTTTTTGGAATCTCTACTGTCTTCTGATTTTTTGCAATTTCATTATATGTAGTGCCGCCATCTATTGACAGTTCTACCTTTTTATAATTATTGCTGTTGTCCTTCACTACATTCAGCACATTTTTCTTGTCAGTTACTTTCTGTGTAAATGTAACAGTGATTGGCTTCTCAACAACAATTTTGTAAGTATTGATATTTCCTTCTACTTTGACGCCATCTGCATTTGTAACTTCTGTGGTTTCTGAATCCACAAGAAGCGCCATTATCTCCTTTGTTTCCGGGGCAGTCGGCTCTTTTGTTTCAGCATAGCTTACTGTTACTTCACTGCCTGCTGTTTCCTCTACCTGAATATAAAGAGCATATCCATTACCAACATTTTCTGTTTTTGCATCAGTAACTTCTTTCTCAATCTTAGAAGGAATTTCATCTCCGCCTTCTGCATAAGTGATGCCTGATATATTTTCTTCGTTTGAGAATGTAACAGTCTCCATCGCAACAGTCTCTACTTTAATCGTAAGATCTGCTGTGATATCCTTACCTGCTATGGTATATGTACCTGCTGCATCAAAAGGTTCACTTGCATTGGTAGCTGCAAACTTATAAGCCACCTCTGACCCGCCTGCTGTTACAGTTACCTTGTCAACTCTATGTGCTGACTCACCCTCAGCTGCTTCTTTTGCTGCCACTGTAAATACAAAGTCTGTACCAAAAGTAGCCTTCGTATTCTCATCAATATCTACATTATTTACCTGTATTGTTGCGTTCTCGCTGGAACCGTCTGCCACTACCACACTGCGTTCATTTTTTTCGCCTGTGATGGTAACTACAACCTTGCCTGTAATAGCAACGCCTTTCAGTGTATAAGTACCCTTTACTACTCCGTCACCTTCTGGCGCAATTAAATTCTCACCCGTAATTTCTGTTCCATCAACCGTTACTACTACTGTTTGTACTTTGCAGTTCTCAGAATCATTTACGGTAAAGCTTACGTTTGTTTTGTATGTCACATGATCGTAATCCCACTCATCTGTAACCACACCACTTATGGAACCAGAAAGCAATCCATCTGCATCCACAAGTTCAAAATCAAACTGCTTTGGCACTGCCTTGACAGTGATTGTTGTATTGCCTGTGACTGTAACTGTATAAACTTCACCTTTTGGCGTAACCTGTGTAGTTCCGTTTGTTACAACGATATCGTAATTCTCGTCTGTACCTGCTGCTACCTTGAAGTTTAATACAAAATTTGTAGCTTCCTCTGTACTATTTTCTACAGTAATATCTTTTGATGTTGCATCACCAAATTCAACTGTACCACTATAACTATCTGCGCCTGATGTTTCCGCATATGTGATTGCGCCAATACCATCAGCATCGCCATCCTTTGTGAATGTTACGGTTGCGCTAAACGCTGCAGCATCACTGTTGTCATTTCCTTCTTCTGGTGCCTTGCCGTCTTCGCCTTCTGCCTCCTCTCCTGCCGTATTTTCATTGGCATCTGTATCGGCTGCCTTTGAATCTGTATTATTGTCTGCATTATTTTCTGTGTCCTGATTGTCTGTATCAGGATTCTCTGCAGCCGGCTGGATGCTTTCATCAGCTTCCAGTTCTTCTGCTTCACTGCTGCCAGTCTGTTCTTCGGCTTCTGCACCAGTATCTGCGTCGGCTGTATTTTCGTTGTCTTGTACATCAGAACCTGATTCCTCAAAATCCTGATTTTCAGAATCCTGAATGTCAAGTTCTGCTTCTGTCTCTGCCTCAGTCGCATGTGCCACAAGGCTGACATCTGGTACAGAACCTGCGACCATCGCCGCAGCCAGCAGCACAGAAAGTACCTTGTTGA
>CAJUKA010000113.1 GCA_910586585.1 uncultured Lachnospiraceae bacterium | reverse complement strand
GGAATTTGGAATCCTGTTCCGTAATATTTTTGTAACTTTATAAGTTTATCCTGAACCTGTCTCCTGGCATTTTTTCCTTTTTAGTCTTTCATGATAACCAGCTTATTCTGGTAACACTCCATAGACACGTTGCAGCCAATTTCAAAGCCCCACTGCTCCACCCGGTTCCCCTGAAGGTTATCTGCAGCACATTTTTCCCACTCTTTGTTGTAAAGCCTGCCGCCATGCCCAAGAAAGAAAACCCTTTACGCCAGCTTCCTGTCAGTTCAGATGGTTATGGCGATATAAAAATTCACTTAGCTGAAATATTAGAAAAGAACATTTCTCTCAATCAAAGGAGGTTTTTTACACAACGCTAAAGCTATTCCAACCACCCGCACAGCAGGTGGTTTATTTATTCTCCAAAGTTCCGTTTTTCGGATCAGCGAAAAACTCCTCAATGGAGAACAGGACCTTGCCCTAACAAGTAAAAAACTGAGCGCCAACGCGCTCAATTTTTTTATAACTAGAGATATTTTTCTTTAACTGCACGCTCGGCTTCACGACGCGCATCTTTTTTCGCAATATCTTCACGTTTGTCATAAAGCTTCTTACCACGTGCAAGGCCAATTTCTGCTTTTGCTTTTCCGCGGGAAAAATATACCTGCAAAGGCACAAGGGTATATCCCTTTTCTTTGATCTTGCCTAAAAGCTTGCGGATTTCCTGTTTGTGCATCAACAATTTTTTCACACGCAGCGGATCTTTATTAAAGATATTTCCTTTTTCATAAGGGGAAATATGCATCCCATAAACAAAGACTTCCCCATTTTCAATGCGTATAAATGCTTCCTTAATGCTGCATTTACCCATGCGCAAAGACTTTACCTCCGTTCCATGAAGGGCAATCCCGCACTCATATTTTTCCTCTATAAAATAATCATGATATGCCTTCTTGTTGTTGGCAACCAGCTTCATTGTTTCGTTTTTTGCCATTACGAGTACCAGCCTTTCCCTTACAATTCTTCGTTTTCCTCCAGCTCCCAATCCAGCGGAATCACAAAGTCAATTGTTCTTGATATTTTATCTGTTGCATTTACCTTAATTTTAATTGTCTGCCCAAGCTTATACCTGATATTGGTCGCCTGCCCTACCATCTCATAAGTTTCCTCGTCATAATAAAAGTAATCGCCTGGCAGCGCAGAAACATGAATCATCCCCTCAACCGTATTGGGAAGTTCTACATACACACCCCATGCAGTAATCGACGAAATCACGCCCTCAAATATCTCACCGATATGCTCTTGCATAAATTCAACTTTTTTGAGTTTATCCGTCTCTCGCTCCGCTTCGTCTGCACGTCGTTCCATTTCAGAGGAATGTTTTGTTATCTCAGGGAGAATTTCCTTGTAATGATCAATACGTTTCTCGTTTAGCTTTCCTCGAAGATGTTCTTTGATAATACGATGAATCTGCAAATCAGGATAACGCCGTATAGGAGAAGTAAAATGACAATAATACTGACATGCAAGCCCAAAATGACCCGAACAGTCAATAGTGTATTTTGCCTGTTTCATACTTCTTAGCGTCAGCCGGCTTATCAGCGTCTCTTCTGGTGTATCTTCGATTTTTGCCAATAATTTCTGCAACTCCTTAGGATGGATTTCTTCTTGGCTGCTTTTGATGGAATACCCAAAATTTCTGATAAATGTACTAAGTTTCGCTATTTTTTCCGGATCTGGATTATCATGTGTACGATAAACAAATGGCAGCTCCATCCAGAAAAAATGTTGTGCAACAGTCTCATTTGCTATCAGCATAAAATCCTCTATAATCTTTGTTGCCACATTTCGCTCATAGGGCTTTATTTCTATGGGATGTCCTTGCTTGTCCAAAATAATCTTGCTTTCCGGAAAATCAAAATCTATAGAACCTCTCTTTTTTCTCTTTTCACGCAGAATCGCTGCAAGTTCCTTCATCTGTTCAAACATTGGTACAAGTTCTTTGTATTCTTCTAGATCGGCTTCATCTTTATCTTCAAGGATTTTTTTAACACTGGTGTAAGACATGCGTCGGTCAACTTTTATGACAGACTCTGTAATATCATGACTTATCACTTCCCCTTTTTTGTCAATTGTCATTAAGCAACTCAGCGCAAGTCTGTTTTCCCCTGCATTCAGCGAACATATTCCATTGGAAAGTTTATGCGGAAGCATCGGAATCACACGGTCCACCAAATATACGCTGGTTCCGCGGTTTTTGGCTTCCCAGTCAAGCGCAGAATTTTCCTGGACATAATTTGTCACATCTGCAATGTGTACTCCCAAAAGAAAATATTCCCCATCTTTTGTCAAACTTACTGCATCATCAAGATCTTTTGCATCCTCCCCGTCGATTGTTACCATTTGAACATCACGCAAATCACGTCTCCCGGCCATATCTGCCTCAGAAACTTCATTCGACACATTTTCTGCCTGACGCATTACTTTTTCAGAAAATTCCACTGGAAGTTCATACCCTCTCACAATAGACATAATATCTACGCCAGGATCATTAACATGTCCCAGGATTTCTGTTATTTTTCCTTCTGGTTTTCTGTTGTCTTTGCCATAATCTGTAATCTCACACACTACCTTGTGCCCGGAAACTGCTCCTTTTGAACGTTCTGCCGGAACAAAAATATCCGAACTTATTTTTGTATTATCAGGAATCACGAAACCAAAATTTTTGTTGCTCTTATCATAGATTCCTACAATCTGCTTCATGCTTCTTGCAACAACTTCTATCACCTGTGCTTCCTGGCGTTTGCCGCCCTGCCCAGACAAAAGAGATACTTTTACGGTATCTTTGTGAAAAGCTCCATGTACACAATTTTCAGGAATATATAAATCTTCTTCTCTGCCTTCAATTTCCACAAAGCCAAAACCCTTTGGATGACTGATAAATGTACCAATCAACTCTTTATCAGAATGTTTTGCTTTGATAAATTTTCCTTTTTTTGTCAATGACAGCTTTCCTTCTGCCAATAATTCATTTAGTAAACGATTCAATTCCCCTCTGTCTGCCTTTGATACCTGAAGCATAACAGCAAGTTCTTTTTCTTTCATTGGCACATAAAAATCTGAACTTATCAAATCCAAAATCACTTTCTTTCTTTTATCAGTCATTCCAATCCCTCCTTGTTTTTAAATCGCTGCGCGATAGCACTAAAGAGTAATCGTTCAGCAGAAAAATTTCCTATAGAATCAAAAACACTCTTAAAAAAGAGTGTTTAAAAGTTTATCTTAAATATAATTAATTTAGAAATTGATATTTAAAACAATTGCAAGCAGCATAAATACAACGCCTAAAATCTTGGTAAATTTAACGAGTGCGCCTTCCATGGAACGTCCTTTATTTTTGCCCCAATAGGTTTCTGCTGCACCGCTGATAGCACCAAGTCCTGCTGATTTACCTTCCTGCATTAAAACAATCACTGTAAATATGATAGATACTAATATTAAAATAATCGTAAGAATGATTCTTAATGCCGCCATCTTCACACCTCCTTATTGCATGATACGCACATGCTCTAATACAATCAAAATTGAACGCCAGCACGCTAAAATCTGCAAAAAGCTATACTTTTTGCTTCAATGGTCCGCACAGTCGCAATTTCTTATATAATAAAAAATACTTTATCATAAATTCATGGATTTTTCAACCTTTTTTTGAGTATTTCAAATATTTCAAGTAACAGTAAATATCATTTACTTCCCCTAACGAATTTTTTGATTCACCTTAACGAAATTATCTTGATATGCTATACTATAAAACAATCATTGCAAATGACAAAAATCAATCATACAGGGAGGAACCCGTTATGCTTCAAATTGCGATATGTGATGACGAACCATTTTACCAGGAAAAAATAAAAGTATTGTTGAAACAATATTTTGCAAAGCATGATTTACATTACAGCATTCATTGTTTTTTGTCTGGGGAAGCATTTTTGGCACAGAGTCAAAATAGTGTCAAATACGACGTTATTTTTATGGATATCAATATGGAGAACCTTGATGGTATCCAGACAGCTATACAGATCCGCTCTTTCCACAGTGACACCTATCTTGTCTTTGTGACTGCTTTTATTGACTATGCTTTGGAAGGATATAAGGTGAATGCAACACGTTATATTATGAAAGACACTCTGGATATTGCAGTTTTTGAATGTATGGATGCTATTCTTCAGAAAATGCGATTGGAACAGGTTTCTTTCGCATTTATTGATGGAGAGCGAAAATTATATACAGACAACATTCTTTATGTGGAAAGCAGAAAGCACAAATCCATTTTCTTTTATATGAGTGCTGGCAAATCAGACGCAGGTATTGTACAATATCAGATTTATGATAAATTAGATACCATAGAACAAGCGCTTCTATTGTATGGTTTTCTTCGGATTCACAAAAGCTATCTGATAAATATGAAGCATCTTCACCGGCTCAGTAACTATACTGCTTTTCTTGATACAGGTGAGCAGCTTCCTGTTCCGCGTCTTCGGTATCAGGCTGTAAAAGAGACATTTATATCCTACAAAGGAGCCTTATAATGCAAATTTTTATACGAAATTTATTTTTGGTATTGGTATCAGGCATCTACTGTCAGTTATTCTTTGAAACAATCGTACCAAAACGAAACTGGAAGCATTCATGGGTAGCATACACGGTGATTCCTGCTTTTGCAGCTAGTCGTATGGTGATTGCAGTCACAGCAATTCCAGCCTATTTTTTGCAGCCAGTTCGTCTGATTGTCTCGATTGCTGTTATCGCACAGATCTATTATCAGCTTTCTGTCAGAAAAAACTTGTTTTTATCAGTCCTGTTTTGTGTGATATACTGGATTGTCTCAACCGTCCTTTTGTCTGTTGCCTATTTACTTCCAGATTTGGAAAATCAAAAAAGTATTGACAAAAATATAGAAACCTCTACAGAACTTATTCTTTTATGTCTGATGATACTGTTTCATTCTGTTTTTAAAAGCCGTTTTCGTGGAATAGCCAAAAACCGCTGGAACAAATTTGCCATTTTTCCTGTCCTTGGAATTATTATACTTACAGCGCTGAATTATATCCCGTGGTCGGGAAATGAAACCGACAAATATGCTCGGTTGATAACAATTTTGGGACTTGCCATTTTAAATATCTGTATCTTTTATTTTATGATATCAATGGTGGAAAAAGAAGAAGAAATGCAGACGCTCCGTCTTAGTGAAGAATACGCGCGCAATCAAATAACTACTTATAATCATATGTATGACCATTTTGAAGAACAAAAACGCTTCCTGCATGACTACAAAAACCAGCTTTATTGTATCCAAGGACTTTTAGACGGCGGACAGACCAAAGAAGCCGTAGAATATATTTCCAAATTAACAGGAAACCTAAATACAAATACAACTGTTATTAATACAAACAATCTCATCATAAATGTTATTTTGAATCAAAAATACCAGTCTGCGTTGCGTAAAGAAATAGCGATGACATTTGTAATCAACGATTTATCCAGACTGACGATTGCCAAAGATGATTTGGTTATCCTTTTGACAAATTTATTGGACAATGCCATTGAAGCATGTGAAAAACTGTATGAAAATAAAATAATTCAATTCAAAATGGTACTTGAAGAGGAACAGCTCATTTTATCTGTGCGCAATCCCATACAAAATTCTATTCATATTAAAAATCGCTTGATTGCTACCAGCAAACAGGATTCTATACATCATGGAATTGGATTATTAAATATTGATTCTGTCATCAAAAACAATAAAGGAACGAGCATTTTGCAGTGCAAAGATGGCTGGTTTTGTTTTTCTGCTATGATACCTTGTGCTATCTCACAAAATTAATCTTAATAAATTAAGTGCCTTTTTTTGCTGTTCAAACGTCGATTTGTGCCAAGGCAATTGAGAAGTTTTCTGCTTGAAAATATAATAAAACAAAAACATGGCAACAAATCGAAAGGAGAAAACAATTATGAAACTTTTAAAAACAAAGGAAATTGTATTTTTTGTAACAGTAGCTATTTTTTTGAGTGCATGTGAAAAGAAAGAGTCAAATTTGGAACTTTCTACACCAGAAGAAGCAATAACATCTGTAATGGAAAACCTAAAAGACTTAAATTTAACCGCTTTTAACGAATGCACCGATAATTATGTACAGACTTATTACAATTGGATTGGCGTTCCAGTAGAGACAGAATACCGTGTTTTCAATGAACTTTTGCAGCCTGGTTCAAAGCGCCAAAAAAGATATGAAACGAAGTATAAGCTGGCACAAAAAATAACAGAAAAACTGACATGGGAAGTACAAGAAATACGCAAAGATACTGATACAGCAGAAATTGATTTAAAAATTACCACAATTGATATGACAGACGTTATGGGAAATTACACAATATTAATATTGGAAAATATGATAGAAAGTGAAGGCATCGGTTTCAAGCAGCTTGTAACGGATATCTCACAATTGACGCAGGACAACAATGAACTTCTTTCTATAATGGATTCCATAGATGATACAAAATATTGTACATTTCATGTTACCATTTCTGCATATCAGGAAAATACACAGTGGAAAATTCATCTTAGCCAAGATTTTATTGATGCTTTTCTGGGTTATATTGATAATGAGCAGTTCTCAGAGGAGATTGAACAAAAAATCAAAGAATTAGAAGTCCAATATGAGAATAAAGTCATGGACTGGGTTACAGATTTTGAAGAAAACAAAGCCGAAAAGTGGGCAGATAATTTTGAAGATCAAATAGAAAAATGGGGTGAACGCTGGTGACAAACAGCCGTAACAGTTCAGCCTTCGGCTTCCTGTTACGGGCATCAAGCCATGCAGAACCACTTCGTGGTGGCTTGATGCACTTCAGCCACTACGCTGTTTCACGGACTTTGCAGTAAATGCAAAGTCCTGAGCTGAACTGTTACAAACAGCCTTCTTCATTCGGCACGTTTTCTTGACAAATGCAAAATAGAAACATACAATTTAAAAGGTTCGATTCAAAAATACTTCTATACCAGTGAAAGACAGAAGCATTCCGCTTCACACTGGCTATAATGAGGCGGCACGGGGGGATTACTATGTGTATGAAGGGTGTTTTTACAGCCCAAAAAAAGGACGGTACAGTGTATTACCGCTCTTCTATTACTTACAAAAGAAAGCATATCAGTCTGGGCAGTTTTGATACGATGTGTCAGGCAAATGCTGCATATTTGGAGGCAGACAGACTGTTAAATCAGGAACGTTTAAGCATCAATCAATACAATGACAACTCCCCTCTTTCTTTTGAAAAATGGGTGATTCTTATTAATTTTCGTGACAATGGCATTTATTTTGGAACGCCTATTTATGCGCGCACCAAATTCTTTTATTATTACCTATCACCAACGTATGTTCTAAAATTTGATATTGATGATTTATTTTATTATTCCTCACGAAAGATAATGAAGCGCAACGGACATCTTTTTGTTGCTGATTATGGTATGCAAGTCAATATTTTAAATCGGTATGGTATCCGTAATTTTGCAGTTCCAGGAAAAGACTATATTTTTTTGAATGATGATGATACAGACTTCAGACATGAGAATATTCAGATTATAAATCGTTATCAAGGTGTTTCTGAAGTAACTTTGCGCGGCAAAAAAAAATATCGGGCACGCATAAACGTGCCCGGCTATTTTGTCATAGGTCATTATCACAGCGAAATAGAAGCAGCTATTGCATATAATAAAGCCATTGATATTTTAAAGAAAAATGGTATCCGAAAAAATTATACACCCAATTATATTGAAGGACTTTCCCCCTCAATATATGCTGATATTTATTCACACCTCAAAGTTTCTGAAAAAATTATAAACTATCATTTGGAATAATCTTTGAAACTCATAATCATCGCCGCATCACCAGATATTCCTTTGATACTGGCATCTGAATCATACTGCCACATTCCAAATTCATATGGATATTCTGGCTCGTCACTGTCCTGTGCAAACCAAACATCATAATCTTGTAGATCTTCCATGTCTACCATTGTCAAAAGCCATTCTTTATCGCCATAAATCATAGGAGTGTAGCCCGCATCTTCAACTCTGTTGAGAAATGCTTTGGCTATTTGTGTCCTGTCTGTTAGGTCAAGAGACTCAATTCGCGCCATATCATCATCCACATTCTCCATAACAAAAACGACAGGGTATTTTACACTATAGTCTGATATGGCATCTAAAACCTCATCTGCTTCCTCTCTTGCTTCCGCTTTGCTTACAGCTTGGGAACAGAAATATACACCAATATCCAGCCCTGCTTTTTTGGCGGCCTTCAAATTATCCTGATAATTTTCATCCGTCACAATATTTCCGCTGCTGTATCCTCTCGCGCCAATCTTTATCATGACAAAATCACAACCTGCACTTTTAAGCTTGCCAAAATCTACTTCACCCTGATTTGCTGAAATATCAACGCCGCATTTTGATACAAGTTTTCCATCTTCGTAATAATTCATAATTGGCTTTTGAAATGTCAGTTTTGAATAATCATATTTATTTTTGGGGATATCGTTGTTAACATCCACCCATTCTTTGGAACCATCTGCATGTTTTACCTGAATACGTTTATCCTCGTCCTCGTCTTCCTCGTCGTCATCTTCTTT
Organism: uncultured Lachnospiraceae bacterium; assembly: GCA_910586585.1. Taxonomy (GTDB): domain Bacteria; phylum Bacillota; class Clostridia; order Lachnospirales; family Lachnospiraceae; genus COE1. The sequence goes on along the minus strand of CAJUKA010000113.1, from coordinate 4,053 downwards.
CTCGTCTTTTTCTTTGTCCGTTTCCTCTTTATCCGTCTTGTCCGTGTTTGTTTTCTCGCTGTTCTTTGGGTCTTCCTTTGTTGTCATATCATATACAGACGTTTTACCTTGTGATATTTCATCTGCCGTTGGGGCTTTATCCGTCTTGTCTGAATTATTAGCAGAACCGTCCGTTACTGTTTCGCCAGTTGTCTGATTTGTCACAGTGCCATTATTTTTATTGGATTTTGAAGAGTTCTTTTCTCTTCCTGTATCTGGAAGTGACCAGATATCAAGCTGATCTGCAGTCAGTTTGCTCTCTGCTATCACACTCTCGGCCGCGTTATCTTCCAACTGCTTATTTGTCTGTGCTGCCTGTGCTTCTTTTTGGGCAAGCGCAGCGGCATATCCGCTGCCGTCTGACTTTGATTTGGACTGATTTACAAAAAAAACCAAAGCTGTTACTCCGAGTATAACAACAGACATAATCAGTACCATATATACATATGGCATCTTGGAGCCAGTGCCATGCTCTTCCTCGTAATAATCATCATGTAGCTTCATTTTTATCCTCCATTCCTGCTGTAACGTATTCCGGAAAACATTCCTATTTTTTATTTTGCTTTACATAATAAATTTACGAGTATATTATATACTAAACTCAATACAATTTCAATTATTTTCTGAATTTTTTCCTTATTCCTCGTAACAGTTCAGTCCAGAACTGTTACGATTCCTCTTCCTTTTGTTCATCTTCAAACGCAACTTTTCCATCAATCAATCTGCTCATAGCCTGTTTTACGTCCTCTCGTATCTCAATATCCCGCAACCTGCAAACAAGCGCATACATATCTGGCAAAAGTATATTGAGTGGTGTTTTCTTTGCACTTACCCATGACTCTAAAACTGAAATTCCATTGTTTCGAAGCCTGACAGGCGCAGACTGAAGCGCTGTTTCAACAAATGCTGTTCCTTCTAGAGGATATTTTTTTATGCATTGCACAATAATTTCCAATTGATTCTGCTGTATATATTCTGAGCCAAGCCCCAGACTGTCTGAAGGTGCTGTTTTCATGGCATCAAGAGGAAGATTCTGAGCAAAGATCTGTAAAACCTCTGCTCTATATTTTGCATCGTTTGTGATATAGCTGCATAAATAATAATTATTCTGAAAGGACGTCTTTAAAATCTGAAGAATATCTTCCTTATAATCTATCTGTAAAGCCTGTGCCAATCGAAGAGATTTTCCTTCTTTAACAGCTTGTGAAACAAGTTTCCGGCAATTTTTCTCCCCTAGAATATTTTGACATAAATCAATAATAGTATTATTTTTACATTCTTCACTTTCAAAGTGCATCCATATTGTGTGAATTGTTTCATAGTCGTCTAATTTAAGTGTTATTGTTTTTGATTGGTTCAAAAAAGCAACAATCACATCTGCGCTATTTTCAATTTCAGAAATACCAGAAACAGGGCCTTCATCAAGCAGCCCATCTATGATATCCCGGATTCCAGAAAAATCCTCTCTTGACAATTCCCCTTGTAATATATTTAATGCATCTGATTTCTGCCAACAGGTCAATGCGGAATAGGCGGACAAAACCCTATTATGTACGCCTTCTCGAAGAAGCCATTGTTTGATTTCATTGGAGTCCGGCTCAATATGTTCTATTGCATGGATACGGCCCCAGCCATGAATCTTTTTGGCTAGCTGAAAGATTTCATAATTGCCGTTTTGCCAATTTGACATTACAAAAATAGAAAAAATAGAAAATTCATCACTCATTCCTAATGTTCGAACAACTTCTTTTAGTGTCTCATCTTCCTCAAAATGAAACAGTTCTAACAGAGAAAGTCCAAACTTTACACACTCTTTGTCATAAGAATCAAATACTAAATGAGCAGCATAATGAAAAAGATTTTCTATAGACAAGGTATCTTTATTTTCTATAATATAAGGCTGTAAATCATCAATCACAGCAATGGCGCTGGTACTCTGTCCAAGCTTAGAAAATAATACATCTGCCTTATCTGTGTTTTTTTCCGATGCAGCATTCACTGCTTCTTCCATGAGTGCTCTATCCTCTTCGGTTAGGTCTGAATACCCCATATGATAGATTCTAACGCCGTCCTGCGCACCGTCCATCCATGTAATTTCATTGTCCTTTTTCTCTTTTGGGAGTGAAAAATCGTCGGGAAGCTGTCCATCAACAATTTTTGATGCAATATATTTATATAATGATGTTGGTATTTCGTTCATTTTTCCTCATTTCTGTGCAAAACTGCACGCTTTTACCATAAAATTGTTTCATCGTTTTTTCAATTGAAAGTTGCGTTCTTTGCAATAGCTTCTAATTCCGCTTTTCTGCGCAGTTCCGTTTCATTTCCATGTTCTTCTAAGCAAGGAAAACTACTTTTCTCTAATACTTGTAAAACAAGCTTTCTTTCGTCAGCGCTTATCTGCAAAAGAGCTTCCTTTGCAAATGAATAAACGGATTCGTCACTAATCAGACGCTGAATACTTACAAATAAGCCATATTCATAGCCTCTTTCTGGAACATCTTTTAAATGTGAAAGCAGAAAAACAACACCGTCTAACTGATAAAAGCGGACAATATTATGAATAATCTTTGTAATGGTATCCATAAAGGAAGGCTGATAACAGGAGTCATCCAGCATTGCCATAAAATCCAAAATATTATTTAAAGAAAATTGTTCTGGATGTTTCAAAAAGTCTTCTTCAATTGCGCAATAATCATCAAATGTTTCCATATCATCTCCATCTTCATCAAAAAGAGGAACATTGTTGGTATGTACACCGTCAAAAAAATCCATTTTTTCTTGTAAGGTCATCGTTTTATAAGTACCCGGTTCATAGTCTTGATACTGTTCTACAATCTTTAAATATTCGTCATGTGATTCAATCATTTTATGTATCATTATAACCTCCCATCCTTTATGTGTCCTCTCGGAAACTCTTTTGCAGTTCTATTTTTATATAATATCACAATTTATGTTCGTATGCTATTTTTTTAATGGTCTTTGTTACTGTAATTCCCCTTAAAACTATAATTTTGTAAAAAAAATAGAACGTTTCTATTTTTCAACGTTCTATTTTTTCTCTGCTCATTATTTGCCTTTTACAAATTTTTGCTTTTTGCAAATTTTTTCAGCAGAAAGTCCTTTTATTTTTTGAACTAATTAATCTGCCACATGCCGAATAGCATCAAATGCACAGTTAAACATATCTGTTATTTTATCGGCTGGATAATCGCCGTTTTCGATAGCCTTGTCCATAACTTTTAACAGTTGCTCTTGAAGCTGTGCCTTTTGAACAACTGCATCAACCTTTGCTGGGGTTTTCAAATCATCATACATTTTTTCATAAAACTGCAGCATTTGCTGATTTGTAGCTTCTCTGGATTTTATAACATCACTCAAGGCTGCTGCCTTATGGCTGCACAGCTCATTATTCTCTAATTCACGCAATTCTGCAAGCACTTGATTCAAATACTCTGTTTGGTGTGCAATCTGCTCGATTTGCTCTAAACAGTATTCGATAGACACTCTACTTTCTTTTACCTCGTTTTCATTAGCGTTTTCTTGTGCTGCATATATTTCTGTATTCGTAGTTCCCATATTTTCCATTGTCTGTTCTGACATATCTTTGTCCTCCAAATTTTGATCTGGCGGACACGCAAGGCAAAGAGTATTTTTTGCTATAAAGCGTGCCCTGCCTTGTTTTACGAGTCCCTTAGCCCTTTTAGGATAAGTGGTGCCATATTTTTTGCCACGTTCGTCTACAACAATAATGTTTTTTATCATGGGTGTCTTCCCCCTATTCTTTCTAATCGAGTATTTCTTATCTACTCGTCACGCAGTATGTGCAGCAAAGCTGCCAGATTCTTTATGCGCCCTGTGTACAAAAAGGTTTTCGTTTTTTCTTATGGGTGTCTTCCCCACCTTTCTTATTCAGTATAGTTTATTTTTGTACTTTTTGCAACACGAACTTCGTCCATTACAGGATAAACTTATAAACCGTTTTTGATACCAGACACCCATCGGTGCCATTTT
>CAJUKA010000112.1 GCA_910586585.1 uncultured Lachnospiraceae bacterium | reverse complement strand
GCCCAAAATCAAAATACATCGTTCTATTTTTATGTTTTGAGAAAGCAATAACATATTGCGTGAGCGCTGAAGAAAAAACAACCTATGATGAGATAGCAAATGTAGGCGATTTTAAAGCAGGCAATGAAGCTGGCCTTGATTCAGCAGAAGAAAATCAATATTTATATGTAAAAGTAGAGGCAAACGAAGGAACAACCGTGACAGTGGCTGCATCTGATGATGTTACTGTAGGGGAAGCAATTACCAAAAATGAAGAGACAGCAGTTTATTATAAGATTCAAATAACAAAAGCGTTTACTTTGACAGTTACTAAAGAGGCGGAAGCAGAAGACCAGACATGTACCATAACAGTTCAATATGATGATACAATCAATTCTGTAACATATGGGGCTGAGTCTACAACAGTAGATAAGAATGGTACAATATCCGACGTTACCCAGGGTGATACAATTGCGTTTACAATTACACCGGCTGAAGGATATACAGGTGTGACAGTAAACGGCGGTGCAGAAGATGTTGAGGCAGGTAGTGAAGGTGCGTTTACATATGACTATACAGTGACAGAGACAGCAACAATTACATTTGCTGGTACAAAGACACCAGAACAGCCTGATCCAGGACCTGTGACACCAGAACTGGATAAGGCTCCAGAGAAAAAAGGAAATAAGGTATCAAACATTTCTTTAAAAGCGCTCACAGCAGCTGATTCTGAAGCGATCTCAAGAAATGATATTAAGGTGTCTGTTAAAGGCAATTTATCTGATGATACTGGATACAATAAAGAATTAGAGAATGAGAACGGCTGGAAGCTTTCTGATTTGGCAGCAGGCTCTTATGCTGTAGTAGTGTCATCCAAGAATGGTGTTGAGCTTACCGATGTGAAAGTTGATGGTTTGGCATCTGCGGTAACACCACAAAAGCAGGGTGACAGCTATACATTTAAACTGACCTTGGATGGTACAACCGCAAACAGCATTGTCATCAGTGCAACCGCAAAAAGGCCAATCAGTGATACAATGCTTTGGGTTGATGCGGAGACTGAACAAATAAAAACACGCGTGAAAGAAAAAGGCGCAAAGGACTCAGAATATAAGGCAGTTTCTGCAGAGGGTGTTAAAATTGAAAGTAATAAATCCTATACAGTAGAGATTGCACCTAATGATACAAAAACGATAAAAATAAGTAATGTATCAGGTTGTCCAACAAACGCGGATGTTAGAAAACAGGATGGTAAATACTATATCACATTTACCTGCACTGGAAGTGTATTCCTTAACGTTGAAACGACAACTACGTCGACTGTAGCAAATAATCTTTCATTAAATGCTGATGACAGCAATTCGGAATTGACTGTAGAATATGCACAGAGCGATGTTCAGACAGCAAATCCACAGACGCTTACCTATGCGAAGCTTGATGGCACAGGGAAAGACTTGGACAGCAGCGCTTATGTATATGTGAGAGTGGGAAAGATTGATGGCATAATCACAGTTACAGAAGATTATGATGAATCAGCACAAGTAGTAAAAGAAGACAGCAAGTATCTTTACTATGCACTTGGTCAAATGGAGAGTGACAAAACTGTGACAGTTACCGCTAATGTCACAATCACAGTTACAGAAGATGCAGACAGAGTGCAAGATATTGCAATTAATCAAGCTCAGGTAGATGATTCAGAAGAAAATCAGACATCTGTATTTGCATTGGGACAAAATAAATTAAGTCAAGACAAGACATATAACAGCGGAGATTACGATGTTGTCATTACAATGGAAGAGGGCGCTGTATTAAAGAGCCTTGTGATCAATGGCAAGATTGTCTCTGATATTACACACAACAGTACAGGAGCAAATGTATACACAGCAGCAAAGGCTGTAAAATCAACAGAAAGTTCTGACATTCAAATCAAGACTGCAAAGCAGAGTACCGTGACATTTGTTGGAACAGATGCAACCAGTGCAACGGTTAAATATGGCCTGAATGCATCAAAGCAGGAAACAGAACTGCCAGCTGCAAACGAAATTGAATACAATGGCACACTTTATTTTACATTAGAGGCAGCAGAGAATAAGGCAGTGACAAAAGTAGAGGCACTGACACTTTATGCAGATGCAAATGGAACGTATACAGAGGAGGATGATATCAAGAGCAGCAAGGAGCTGACAGCGGCAAACGGCGTATACAGTGTCGATGTTGCAGAAGATATTACGATTCGTGTGACAACCGCAGATGCAAAGACAGTTACAGTTGATACAGAGGATGCAAATGTTACAGGTTATGCATGGAGTCTGGAACAGAACACGGGGTTCAAGGAATACAAACCGGCAGATACTGCAACAACTCCAAATAAACCAGAAGAAAATCCAATACCACAGCTTGTAGCAGGTACAAAATTATATCTTCAGTTTACAGTAAAAGCAGGATATACAGAGTCAGTTACATTCAATACTTCTGTAATATATCCTGTTGCAAAAGTAAATGGGAAGAATGTATATGAAGTTGAAATCAGTGACAACAATGCAATTGTTGCAACTGCAGCCGAAACAGCTGCTTTGGATAAGGCAACTATTACTTTTACAGGAACGAAAACGGATATCAGCAAAATTGAGTATAAGTCACATATTGATACAGACTATAAGCCACTTACAATAGCAGATACCGCTACAGATGCTAATCTTGGACAAATAGCAGACCTTCCATATGGCGAGTATGATATTAAAGTCACACTCACAACAGAGAAGGGCGCAAGTAGCTATGTTTCAACCATTGACGGTAAAAATGCTGACAAAAATGGCGTAGCTACAATTACCGTAAATGCTGCAATACCAAGTGTTGAAATTGCTACAGCCGAGTTCAAGACGGTTACAGTAAATGCAGCCACTGTTGCTGATGTTGCAAAAGTAGAGTACAAAATAGGTAAGGACGATCAGTACAAAGAAGTTACTCCAATAGCGTCAAGTGGTACAGCCACAGATGCCAACAAAATTAAAGGTTTAAGAGTAGGTGATGAGCTTTACCTGAAAGTAACAGCAGCAGAAGGCAAAAAAGTATCCGCTATAACAAACGCTGCTTTAGTAACAGAAGGTGATGACAAAGGCGCATACAAGCTTACAGTTAATGATAGTACAGAAGCAGTAACAATCACGACAGCAGTAAATACCGACAAGAAAGTGACATTTACAGTAGGTGAGAAGAAAGTAGTAGATACCATACAGTATGCGGTAGGAACAACTGTGCCTGAAAATTGGGATAATTTAAACACAGACACATCATATACTGTAAAAGGAACAGTAAAAGTAACCAACAGAGACAAAGCAGAGGCAGCTATTGCAGACTTTAGTGGGCCATTTGGAGAGAATCACAATGTTTACTTTAAGCTCAACCTTGTTGATGCAGCGAAAAATAATGTCACAACAGTAATGCTGGGCAGCAAGGAAATTGAGGCAAATGCTCAGGGCGTTTATACACTGGAGAATGCAGATATCAAAGCGCTTGCCAATATTGAAGTGACAATCAATACAACAGCAATTTATACCATGACATTTAACATGGAGCCAGACTCAAGTGCTCCATTTACAGTGAACGAGCTTCCAACAACCAATGGAGAGACAACAACACCAGGAGCAGTCATTGTGAATAATGATTCAAAACCTGTTAAAGCAGGAGAAGAGTATGGTTTTACAGTTACATATGATACTGAAGCGGCAAAGATTGATGCAGTAAATTATGTAATTACAGATGATGAGGGTAAGGAAAAGTCGACACCAATTTTGTCTACAGTTAATACGAAGGCAGAAGATGACACCTCTAAAAATGAAACCAGAACTTATAAATTTACACCAACCGAAGCAGGTACCATCAAAATTAAAGGACATACGATGGGAACTGTGACTGTTAACTTTAACACGGTACCAAGTGCAGGAGCAACAATAAAAGCGGCAGACACGGCGGCAGGTGTAGATAATGCAACAGATAGTACAACAGCAATAATCAAAGAAGACGGCACGGTATACTTCAAGGTTACACCAGCAGACCGTTATGCACTTTCCTCTGTAGCATACAAAGTTACAGATGATGAAGGCAAAGTGACATGGACTCCACTGACAGCAGCAGAAGGAATCTACAGCCTTGAGCTTAAGGATCCGGATGTGAATGATGGTGATTTGTCACAGACAATTAGAATTGTGACAGTCAGAGACGCAGCAAAGAATAATGCAGTCACATTCGACACAAATCTTGACCAGGTAGAAGTTAAGTATAACACAAACGTAGTACTTGGCGGCGGAACAGAAGATACGATTCATACAGAAGAATCCGGCAAAATCGTCTATACAGATGCAGCGACATTAGGCTTTACAGTACAGCAGAAGCCAGGGTTTAAAGTGACAGGCGTCAGAATTGGAGATGAGGACCAGAATATCAAAGCTTCTGATTTTGACACAGCTGTTTCATTTACAGTAGAAGATCTGGCAAACCTTGCAGCAGTGACAGACGGAGCAGGAAAGAAAGAAGTTACTGTTACAATCACAACAGAGCAGATAGCACTGGCAGACGAGCAAACGATTACGTTTATGAACAATGGCGTAGTGTCGTATATTGTCACAACAGCAGGTGCAGAGTGCACAAGCTATAATACTTATAGCCTGCCAAAAGATACAAAGAATCTTGAATTTGCGGTAGTTGTCAGAAACCACTATGTACCAGATATTTCCTATACAAATACAGCAGATGTTACGGTTGAGGCAAAGGCAATCGGCTCTCCTGTCAAAGTAAGCAATGACAAGACAGAATACAAGTATTCTATCCCAGCAGCAGCAATTAATTCAGAGATAACACTTGATTCTGAACTAGAAGATGGTTATACAGCGACTGCATATGCAGGGACGATCAAGGTTGTCAAGGCGGTTGAGAATGTGGCAGTCACATTTGAAGCAAAGTGTGATTCTGATGGATATGAAGATCCGATTAATTCTTTATACCTGAAAAATACTACCGATGAGAACGGTAATGCAGTGGCAACTTATACTACAATCAACCCCAATGATGAGGAAGATGATGGCAAGACAATTGAAGCAGGCAGCAATGTTGTCCTGTATGCAAAGGTAGCAAAGAATCATACACTGACTGCAACGGGTCTTGAAGGCTTTGCATATGACCATACAGAGGGCAACAAACTGGTATACAAGGCTTATATTAAGGATATCAGTGCAGACATCAACGCAGTTATCACATCTGCGGAGGCAAATACAATCACCTTCACAAAGAACGGAAATGATGTGGAGCCTGTGAAGGGGAAATATGCCGCATCCAAAAATGATACATTTGAGGTTAAGATTCTGACAGGTTCTCATACAGGTGCATTCACAGAGGCTTCTGCGTCCGCAAAGAATGTAACCTTTACAGAAGAAGACCTTAAAAATGAAAACGGTGTTGTGACACTGACTGTTCCAAAAGGAGCGGCAGGAAAAGACATCACATTGAATGTGGCATACGAAGGCGGCAGCGAGAAATATGTCATCAGCGTTGCAAAGGACATCAAGGCAGTCACAATCAAGGGCAATAGCAAAAACGAAGTAAAACAGACACTGGATACCACAGTGAAATATACACTTACAGGCACAACAGATTTCAGTGTGCTTGAAGTAAAACCCAAAGAAAATGATAATGTGATCAAGTCAGCAGTCATTGATGCAGTGACAGGTGAGCTTGTGATCACAACAACAAAAGAAGCTGGTTCTTCTGAGTTTACTATCATCAGCAACGCTGATCTTGTAGCGGCTGAAGAGGGCGCAGAGCCGGCACCAAAAACAGTAGCGACAATTAAAGTAACAAATGACAAGGCAGCGCTTGCAGTTAAGAGTGTGAATACACCCGTTATTCTTGACAATGCAGTGACATTGGAACTGTTAGCTGACGCAAAAACAATTCCAGTGACAGGGGATACATACCTCAAATATAAGGTAACAGTTGATCCGGCAGCAAGCTACAAGAACGACTCCACAGCACCACAGGGAATGATTGCCAAGAATACACAGTACTTTGATGTAGTATTCAAAGATGGCAAAGCTGCAGCATCAAGAGAGTTCGTAAAACTTGTTAACGGCGCAGGCAAGGATTGGAGTTACAGCGTGTCTGTAAGTCTGGTTCAGACAACAAAAGATAAGGACATCAGCGATGCAGATGTTCTCAATGAGAGCGCAAAGGTTATCACAAAGACAGTTATCACAAAAGCACCATACTATGAAGATAAACTTTCTCTCACAAAGAAGACAACAACTGTATACACAGGACAAAAGGATGTTACGGTAGCAATTCCAAAGTTTGCCAAAGGAACCTTCCAACAGAACATCAACAATGCAAAGGTTGAAGTTTATGACAAGAATGGCAGATATGCAGATAGTGACTTTATCAATGCATGGTGGGATGAGGACGGCACCATCAAGGTAAATGTAGGCAAAACAAACCTTCGTAATAAGGGATTCCTTGGCGCCTATACACTCAAGGTTATTCCTGACGCAGGAAACACTACAGACGAAACTAGCAACAACATGTATGCAGCGCCCGCAACACTCAAAATTACTGTAGTACAGGGTATTGAAACGATTTCTGCTGTAAGTGGAAATATTTACAAGGATACGAGCAGCGCGAAACCAAAGGCAGTAACTTTCAACATGAATACAACGCTCAATAACGGTTTAAAAGACTATAAGCCAAAGACCAATAAGCTTGTTTATGAGGTTGGAAAGGTTAATGCAGGCGGTGTATTTGAGACAGATGCTGCAATCGCAAGATATGTATCTGTAAAGAATGGAAAGATTACGATTGCGAAGGATTATCCAATCAAGGCAGATGTAAAAGAAAACCAGTTTACAGTTAAAGTGTCAGCAGCAGATTATGCAGGCAGCACAGTAAGCGAAAAGTTTACTTATATTGTAACCAATGAAAAGCCAGTTTATGGCGGACTGTACTTTGCAAAATATGATTATAACAGAGGCTATTATATGGTGGCAGACGGCACCTCCTTCACAACCGACGAGTTTGAAACATTAATGCCAATTGTGTTGAAGTCCGGCGTGGAGAGCGGCAGAAGCTACTACACAGATGATGATTTGGTATGGGGCTGGAGTATCAGTTACAGCAACAAGAAAATCACAGCCAATTATGCAAGTCATACAATAGCAAATAAAGTAACAGCAACAGTAACAGCATTAGATGGCAGCAAGGTAACAGCAAAGACAATGTTTGCGCTGGTATACAACAAGCAGCAGCTTGGCATTAATGAGTTTAATGCAGACAGTAATAGCGCTGAGAACACACAAGGCGGCACCAAAAAGGTAGGCATTGTTAAGAAGTCTGCGACAGAGTATGAGTTTCATGCAAACTCAGCGGATGATACCATCAGCTTCAATGTTGGATATCTGAAAGATAGCGATGCCAAGACCTATACAAAGCTTGGCGGAGATGCTAACCGTGGCGTAACCTTTAACTACACAGTAGGCGTTAAGGGCGGTAAGATTCTGACAAGCGATAAGTACTATGGTTCTTATACAGTGCTTCCGACAGCAGAGAAAATGACCATCACGCTGACAAACAAGAGTTCAGGAAAGGTTGAGACAAAGTACAACTTTACAAACAAAGCTTTTGCAAACAGCAAGGTAAAGGCTCCAACAGTCAAGGTAAGCCAAGGTAATATCTATGTAGGAAAGAGTAATTATGTAGATATCAAGGTAACAGGCAACACAGCATATGACTATATGTATATCTCTGTAGATGCGAAGGATTATGCAGCAGAGCAGACAAAGGCAGCAGCAAGGAAAGCAAACAGAGTAGCAGGCTACTATAACCTTCAAAGCTTTGTTGATGTGGACAGAGACGGCACATCAGATATTCACAAAAACGTTGATTATGCTTATCCTGTCAATACAACCGCAGCAAAGGGGACAGCAACATACAACTTTAGTTTTTACGCACCAGAAGGAACTGTAGCAGGTGCCTATAAGTATAATGTAACCTTTGGTACAAAGAATGCAGATGGTGAATTTGTACCAGCGACCAAGGCAGTACCAATCAAGGTGACAGTCAAGGCAGCGGCAGCATTTAAGCCGGCAGCAAAATATACCATTGATTCCAATGTGGGTTATGTACAGCTGACAGGTACTCCTGTTGAATATGCATCAGATGCATACAGCGCTTCTTATGTAGAGCTTGAAAATGCAAACATTGGCGGACAGAAAAACAAATTCCTGGAATATTTCTCACTTGACAAGGCAAATGGCCGAATCGTGATGAATATGAAGGATGCAAACAACACGCTTTATGATCCAAGTGAAATTAACAAGAACGACTGCATCGGTTATGTGACTTATTATGGTGCAAAGACAGCTACAGTTCAGAAAGCGAAGATCACAATCAGCTTCAAGGCAAACGTTTATAAGGCATCCAATATTGATCAGATGCTTGATAAGGACAATAAGCTTGCAGGAGCAGTGACAACGGTTACCAATGGCAAGAATCCTGTAAATATGGCATTTGCAGCAGTTGAGGCAGTGAAAGACGGAACATTTACCGTAGAATCTTGTGGAGGAAACCGCGTTTCAATCGCAGCGACAGGACTCGAACCAGGCAAATCATACAAAGTCAACCTTTATGTGGTGGAAGCAAATGCAAATGCAGCCAAGAAGATTGCGAACTTAAGCAACAACAGTGCACAGATCAGAGAAATCGGCGGCAAAATGACACTGACAGTTAAGGCAGCAAATCCGAAGAAGGGTCTGATTAAGTTTGATAAGGCAGCATTGACACAAGTATTTACTGCAAACGATTATGTACAAGGTTCACAGGATTTCGTTTATGAAAAATCTGTACCTTATACAACCGCTGTCAAAGGGGCAGAGGTATCCAAGGTAACATTGGACAGCAGCGCACCCGCATATTTTGGCATCAAAAAGATTGATGGTAATAGCAGAGTTTTGATTACGGTGAAAAAGAAAGCGCTTGCAGAGGCAGACGCAGCAAACGCAGCTGCATCTAGAAAACCAAAGTCACTCTACAAGGCAACATCAACAGTGAAGGCAACCGTAGAGTACACAACAGGATTGACAGAGACCATCAGCTTCAAGCTGACAACACCAGAAAAACCACAGACATACGCAGAGGCACTTGCAGTCATCAAGGCAGCAGAGAAAGATGCGCTTGCAGTTATGACCTACACCAACAATGACTTTAAAGAGGACATTGAGGCAGATATTGCAGCAAAGGCGAATGCATTAATCAACAAGGATTCCGGAGCGAGTGTTACTGTTAAGACAATAGGAGATATTGTAAGAGCAACAAAGGAAGCAGACGGATATGTAAATGCGAAATTGACTGTGACAAATACAGAATCTGGCGCAACAGAAAATCCTTATGAATCTGTGGCAAGACAATGGGCTGTCAAGATGACGAAGGCAGACATCACAACATTGGATCAGGCAGGAAAAGCTGTATCAGAGGCACTTGACAAAGTATACAGTGGCAAGATTCAAAATGGCGTTACAGAAGATGCAGTGCTTGCAGTAGTTAAACAGGCATTGACAGACGGCAAAGCAGACGCAAGAATTGATGTCAGAATTCAGGGCTTTGAATATACTCCGGCAACAGTTAAGGCTGCAGGAAGCTTGAACTTTACAGTAAAACTGTCAAGAAGTATTTGGAAGTCAGTGAAGGTAAATAGAAGCTATAGAATCGAGAAGCTCAATGATGCAACTGGGGCAAAAAATGCGATTATTACAGAATTTGGAAAACAGTTCAGCGCAGCAGACAGCAAGCTTGACAACACGGTAACTGCAGATGATATTCTTGCAGCAGCCGAGGCAGTGAAGTATAATCCTGACCTTAAGATTGCATTTGGCCCAGAAAAAGAAACTGTTGGTGGAAATGAAGTTACAGCGAATAAGCACTTCCATAAAACAGATGCTACAACAGCCGCAAACGGTTATGTAGAAGGCACATTGATCATCACAAATGAAAAAGATGCGACAGATAAGGCAGAAGTGAAGCTCGGACAGACTGCAGGCAGCGGTGTAGATGTAGCAGTAGTTATTAAGCAGTATGCAGATGCTGACACTACGGCAGCAAGTGCTATTAAGACTTATTTAGAGAATACTGCAAACTTCAAGGCATTGAATACAACCGATAAAGAAGCTGTGATTGAAGCAGCCAGAAAGGCAATCAACGATCCTGAGAAGAAGCTGACAATCGCTGTAAAGCCAGACGATCCGGCGGATGCACAAGGCAAAGTAAAGACATACTTTGAACCAAAACCTGCAACTGTGAAAGCAGCAGGACAAATCAAAGTGACACTGCGCATTTCAGATGGAACAAAAAATGTTGATACGGCTGAGATTACAATGACAATTGAAAAGCTTCCGCAGTCTATTGCAGCGCTTGCAGCCGAGGCAGACAAAGTACTCAAGGATGCAGAGCAGTTCAAGGCAGACAACAATACAACAGCGACAGTAATTAAAACCGCTTTGGGCAATGTTATAGATTCAACCAGCTTTGAAATTTATGACAAGACCGGAAAAAAGGATAACGTGACACTTGAAAAGGCTACCGCAGAGGCAGCAGGCTCCTTAGAATTTACAGTCCGTTTTAAGGCAGATACGGGAGCAGAGGATGAAGTTACTTATACGTTTGAAATTGAAAAACTTGCACAATAAGCGAGCGAAAAAACCTGGGTGGAAAAACAGGGGGTCATAAGAAAGTAATATTGCTTTTTGCAGGAGCGGCATGACTTTGGTCATGCCGTTTCCTGCCTTTTACTGATGATGACAGGCGACAAGTTGATCTTTACAAAGGAATTCTTTTTCATGCATAAATTTTCTGCATAAAAAACTTGACAAGGCAAGCTATTCATAGTATAATCATACAGTAAATTATTTATGGCGTTACTTTTATCAGAGAAATGCTACAAATTTTATCATATGCCCAGATAGCTCAGTTGGTAGAGCAGAGGACTGAAAATCCTCGTGTCACTGGTTCGATTCCGGTTCTGGGCACTTGATTCAGTTTATGCGGGTGTAGTTCAATGGTAGAACACCAGCCTTCCAAGCTGGATACGTGGGTTCGATTCCCATCACCCGCTTTGCAGGATAAAAAGAATTTGTTACAAAATCGTGGTAAAATTTTACAGAAACAGTTGACAAATTTCTTAATATCGTGTAAACTATAAAAGTCTTGTGAAGACAATAATAAATGCGATAGTGGCGTAGTTGGTAACGCGCGACCTTGCCAAGGTCGAGACCGCGGGTTCGAGCCCCGTCTATCGCTCTCGAAAAGCCTGTAATTGTAAGGGATTAAAACAATTATAGGCTTTTATTTTAAGTATTTTCTAAAGTTTTTCGGATAAGTCCTATATAATTACTGTAGATTTCTTTTGCTTTTTGACATATAATAACGTGGTAACATTTGATAATGCAGTCTTGTCAAGGGAGTGATATAAGATATAGTACCAGGACAGCAGAGAGAATTTTGGTAATGGTTGAAAAACAATCCCTTGAAAATATTTATCCCAAGTGTAATTGTGCTTTTAAGGCATCTTGCAAAACCTGAGAAAAATTAATATTTCGCTCTAAGGCAGCAGCATTGAGCCATGCTGGCAGTGTGACAGTGCGGTTGATGGAGCGGTTGACATATGCCTGACGAACAGAAGGCATATAGACATCAATCAATACTGCACGTTCATTGGGTTGTGTTTCTATATTTGCCAATGGGGTGGGAATGGGAATTTCTTCTCCGCTTTCTTCCAGTCCACATAGAACACGACCAAGAAGTTCCCTTGCAGATAAAAGAGCATCATTATCGTTTGTGCCACTGGTGGCGCATTTCAAATCAGGAAAATCAACAGCAATTTCCTGTCCTGGTTCATAAGTAAAAATAGCAGGGTAAAAATAACGTTCTATTTTTTTCACAAAAACAACCTCCTTAAAGTGGATATGTCAGAAGGGTCAGAGCTAAATAAATTTTAGCACTGACTGTTCTTCAACTCGTTTCAGCGTCTTAATAAGGATATCTTTGTCAGTGTTTTACAGTAGTGCGTCCCCTTTTAGCTGGATGCTTCCGCTTTTTGCGTTAAAATTTGTAATCAATACCACTTTGCTTTAATACTGCATTTGCAGTGAATCTTGATTTAATTTTTGTATCAACTGTTATATGGCGGTTTGTAATAGGGCTGTACCAGATATCGTGATCGCCTTTTCCATGCCGTTCAAAAGTACAGCCATTTTGTGTAAGTATTTTACGTACTTTCTTTTCGTATTCAGCCATTTATATAACCACACTTTCATGACGTTCTGATTTAAAGGTAAGAGATAGAGGCTGTACATCGGATGCATTTAAGGTAAGCAGTTCCGGTACAGCATATCGGGTACGTTCCAAAAGTGCATCAAAGGAACCAGATTCCAATACAAGGCCGGGAATGTCGTTGCTTGTGGCAATCCATACATTGGCTTCATTATCCCATGTAAAATTTATAATATATTCCATGATAAACCTCCAATATTTAATGATTCATATTTCTTTGGGTTCTTGATTTTCGTTCCAGATTCATAAGTAAAAATAATGTTCTATTTTCTTTCACAAAAACAACCTCCTTAAAGTGGATATGTTAGAAGGTTCAAAGCTGAAATTTCCACCTGACGATATAAGATTAACGCATATAAAAGTATTTGTCAATGCGAATAGATAGTGTAACTTTACTTGGGGGATGCAACAATGGACAGCCCTCCCCTCTTATA
>CAJUKA010000111.1 GCA_910586585.1 uncultured Lachnospiraceae bacterium | reverse complement strand
CTCCGACAATCTTTAATGTATGCCAATCAATGAAAGTCATAATTTTGCAGCCAATAAAACAAGCAAGTGTTACGATCCAATTTTTCAAGGAAATGATGTCTCTTTTGTTTCCTCTTACTGGGAAATGATACTGTTTCCTTGAAAAAAGCAGGAGAGCACCAATGAAAAACGCCCACATGAAAACCATTATAATACAATGAATACTTCTTTGCTGCATTGTATAATTCTGTATGTCTACATGCAGAATTATAACTTCAATTATGAATATTGACAGATATTCAAGCATAAATGCTGCAAATGAGAGCAGGCTCAGCCATAAATATTTTGTCCATTTTACTTCTCTAACCATTATCCTCTCCCTATGAAATTCCGATTTCTTTTTATTCTTGACTTCCCGACAAACAGGAATTCTGATAAGACCTAATTTATAACATTTAATAACTGTTATATCTTATCTTCAAAAAGTCCGCAAACCCTTGAAAATACTAAATTTATAGCAAGTGAGTTTGCCCTTATGCTTTCCCTTGTATTATATCCTTTTCCCTCATGTTACGAACCCTCATAAGGGCAAAAATAAGGGAAACAAAAACCTGTAACAAATTATAACATGAAATGAACAGGGCAGGAAGAATTGATTGGAATGCTTTCACAAATTTCTTCAAAACACAGACAAGAAAGGGCTGATAAGATATGATATTTATTTACGCAACATATAATATGCTTCATAACTGTATTGATGTAACAACTTTTGACGGATACGTTTTACGAATAGACTGCGGAAAAGCGGAAGAAGGATTGAAAACAACACCATGCTCTGAATGCGTCTTAAATGCTTTAGCAATAGATAATCCCCTTGAATATGCAACGCTGTATCTTGAGGGTGGTATGCAGACGTGGATAGATGCGGAAGATTCATTAGAATTGTGATGACATATCTTTCTTTATACAGAGGACTGGTCAAAATATAAACCAGTTCTCTCTTTATTTGTAAAAAAGAATGTTTTAATTTTATCAGTCCAAATAACAGAGAATGGCAGGGTGGAACGGCGATGGCGGTGAGGTCTAAAAAAAAGCTAGGGCGGAAAATTACTATTCTCAATCCAGTTGCCCCAGAAAGGTTGTAGTTGTAGTATACCTGTGATACCGAATAAAAACAGCTCCACGGTCTTGCTTTCATAAGCTCATGGAGCTGTTATATTTCAGTCAAATTGGATATGTAGTCCTGCAATTTATTTTGCAAAAATGACCTCCTCATTCATAATGTGAAGAGCCTCTTGCTCCAGCTTGTAGGCCTCATATCTCTTGGCGTTAGATTCAAGTGCAAGGGCGTTGATTTGTTGTTGCACATCTTTATTACGCAACAATGGGATAGGAATTTGCCGAACATGATCGTCATCAATCTCATCAACCACAGAGCCGTATGTATAACGAGTAATTAGTGTGCGTCCATAATCTGAAGCAAGAAAAATGTAAAGGTATCCAGCGATGTCCTTATTTGCAGGAACAGCACGAATGATATGGTCAGAAGGAATCCAATGTTCCCAGTGTTTTGGTACAAATGCTATTTTACCTATAGTGCCGCTGCGAGTTATCAAGGTCGTATTTTCACGCACTTCGAGTTTGCTAAGAATCTTATCATGTTTTGTGTTGGAGAGGTATTTCTTTCCCGAAGGGTCAAGTTCACCTAGCTGCTTTCCTCCAATAAGGACTCTGCCATACCCTTCTTCCACATAGACACGAGAGAACCGACCTGGTAAAATAACTGCCTCGCTTATGCGACTGTCACCTACTGTTGTTACTTCTGCGGCGTTTTCTTTAAGGTGGGCTATAATCGCATCTACCACCGGAACGTGGTAGGAAGCATCAAGGCGTAAATTCATATTGCTTAGCTTTACATCGTATGTGCTCACAGAGGCGGCTTTCTTTTGCAAGTCATGTATAGCTGGCAAATGAAGTTCGGCTGTCATAAGATTTGTAGCATTATCAATCATTTCATTGGACTCATCCCGCAAAGCATAGGATTGTGCAATCAAATTATGGATATGCTGCCGCACCCCCACAGGAGCATTGGGAACCGGAACTTCTGCTAAATGATCCGGTTCAACATGGGTAATTACTGAACCATAGCCATTTGTCTGCAAGATTAAACTGCCCACTTTTGATTTGAGATAGGTATAAACATACCCCAAGTCATATTCTTTTTTGAAGGTAACACGAATTACATCATCAGAAAAAACACAACCGGCCAAGGTTTTTGACACATATGAGATATTGCCTATTGTACCGCTGCGCGTCAGCAATAATGTATTTTCCTTTAGGCGTAATTCGTCCATGTCGCAATCTGCCAACCGAGATATATGTTTTTCTGGAACAGGATAGAGATCGGTCATCTGCGAGGGAAGATAAAATCCCTCTCCATATGGCTTATCGCACCATATCCGCTTGAGTCGGCTTCGTTGCATCCAGCCAGGATAATAGGCTGTTTCAATCAAGCCACTATCACCATAGAGGATAACCGTTCCATATTTCCCCCTGTAAACGCTTTCCCTCGCTTGTTTTGCATCCACATCAAATACACTGGCCTCCAGCCGTTTCCCACGGGAAACCATATCAGAGAGGGAAACCGAGCACCACTTTATAGGGCTTTCCGAAATATGAACTTCTAGTTCAGGTTCGGTATTCATTTTTCGAGCTAAATTACCTGCTACCATGCGATACCCTCCCTTCGCTTCCAGCCATCAAAGATCGCCGGTACATCAGTAGTCTGATCATCAGGGACTTTGCTCTTGCGTTCATGGGAAACGGTACGGTCACCCTCCCCAGTCTCGCCGAGAACCATGATGGTATCCGTATCTGGGGCAAGGATTTCGTTACCCTCCACATCACGCTTGAATAGGGGATTCCCTCTCTTATCATGCCCTACTCTTTCGACCATTGCCATGAAGATATTATAGTCGGCCATTTGACCAGTAGTCGCTTCTCTGGCCTTCTGTTCCACAGTTTTCTTTTGCAAAAACAGCACTGATGTCTGCGTACCATTACGGGGCTGAAAAGTATCTACATGAAGATCAATACTAGCAATAATTCTATGATTTTGAATCAGCCATTCGCGAATGTATCCAAGCCCAGGTGAACCTAGTATGGAGTCCGGCAAAACAATTCCCATGCGCCCACCTGAAACGAGAAATTGTGTGCATCTCTCAATAAACAGAATTTCAGGCGGAACAGATGATTGTAAGCGTTCTGTCATCTTCCAAGTACCAGTTTTCTTTTCATTTTCCCAAATGTGGGCAAGCTCAAACTGTTCAAGGATATTTTTATCTTTGATAGGAATTTTGCTGCCGAATGGGGGATTTGTTACAATTACATCAAAGAACGCAATACTTTCATAGTTTCGAATCTCTGACTTCTTGATATGTAGCGCCTCCGCGAGCCGTGTTTTGAACTCATCCGTCCATTCGTGTGGCGGCAGAAGGGAATTTGTTTGCAGAATATTTCCACTGCCATCATTGTTCATGACCATGTTCATCTTGGTTGCCTTGACTAAATCAGGATTAATATCAAAACCAAAGAAACTGGTCGAAGCCATCTCGGAAATCCGATCTTGAAATACTTTTACGGTGTCACCGTCCCAATCTTTTTTAGGAATTCCCATGCTGGCAGAAAACTCCGCTTCAAGCTGGGCAATAACGTGTGTCATTGCCTGTACAAGGAAACCGCCAGTACCGCAGGAGCTATCTAGAACCTTCTCATCAATATGCGGATTTATCATCTCCACGACCATCTTCATAACATTTCGGGGCGTAAAAAACTCACCCCTATCGCCACGGAGATTTGCTCCTACAATTTCTTCATAGGCTTTTCCCTTGATGTCAATATTCGTGCTAAGTAGGCTATAACGCTGCAATTCGCTGACGATATATGCCAAACTGCGTGGTGTCAGCTTAATTTCATCATTTGCATCAAAAATCTTCCCATGACGCTTCTTTACACGCTGAAAGATTTGGGAAATCCGTTTCTGAACTGTCAACTGCCCGTCAGGGTTTGAACGTTCTTCAGACGTTGTGAAAAATTCCAGAGGCTTTGGTATATTTCGCTCGTCCTCAATCTTGCAAAAAATGACTTTTAGCAACTCAAAAAATGCAGGTTGTTTCTGCATACCATCATTCACATAAATGTGATTATGACAGGTTTTGAACACAAACAGCAGATTATCATCAGAGGCATTACGCAGATTTTTCCGGCTGGGTCTGTTTACTTCATCCAAATTGCCATCCGCAGAAGGAATATCGTTGTATTCCATAAAGCAAATATTCCCAGTCTCATCTGTATATTTACGAAAGACAAACTTTTGAGTGCTATTTGTCCACATCCCCCATTCGCAGTTCGGGCACACAGACATATAGGACTGCAACTGTGCTATCCCATCCTTGGCATTTCTGGCATCAACGGTTTCCTTTTTGCACTCAATAATAATCTTAATTGTGCCCTGTGTTTGCTCAGGAGCATCTTTGTCCCAGATTACAATGTCTGCCCGAGGTTTTCTTGAGCCGACCTGAAGAGTGAACTCAATTTTAATCTGTGACGTGAGATATTTATGTTCGTTCACAAGACGTTTTTCTATTGTTTGACGAACGTACTCTTCGGGAGTGTCGTTTCTAAACTTGCTATCAATATAGTCGCAGATTTTCCCATCTGGAATGACGATCACTTTTGTATCAGCCATTATTATTTCCTCCGTTCGTTTGGGACGGGTGGACATAGCGAATTATATCTGTCAAATCACAGTGAAGCGCATAGCAAATACGAGCTAAAACATCGAGGTCTGGTCTCTTAATATCGTTTTTGCAATATGCATTCAGCTGTGTCCGTTGTAAATTTGCTTCTTCGGCTAATTTGTTTTTGCTGATCTGCCTTTCTTGCAAGTATTCAGCTAAAACAATATCAAAATGTCCATAATCAAGAAGTTCACTCATTGTATATGCCCCCTTTTTTCAATTATAGCAGAAGCATTTGATATGTACAGCTGTAATTATATGCAGGGGCAACCAATGAAGAATATAAAAAGTGCAGCACCGGCAATAAAAAGTATGTCGCTAACACTTTCTAAATTAGTCCAAAGACGAATAATCCGTCGCATTTTTCAAATACTCCTCCCGTCACAATTGATGATAAGATCCGCATAGCCAAGCAGGTCATTGTAAATCAGTAATCTAGTTCTGACCGCTGGCACATATTCTTGGCAGCTTCATCCTCCACAGTGGTGCAGTCGATAGAGATTATGCTGTCATCAGCATACTTCAACTCTACGCAGACAGTATACATATTGAACTCACAAGAAGGTAATTGCGTCATATTGGAACCCCCTCTTAAATCATTCCAGAGATTTTTTAACTGTATGCGCTAAGGGCTACCAATTGATGATGTTAAGTTGAGATTAGTTCCTTATCATGTACCTTTCCAAACTTTCTGCATAGTTTTATCTATAAGTGTGTTAAAGCTGTTTTATTGTCCGTTTTCTGCTCAAATGGTTCATTTTCTGCAAAGGATATTGATAATCTTTGCAGTATTGTTTATATTGTCACCATTGATAGAAATATTACTGGCAGATACACATATGAATAAGGGTATGCACTGATTTATGCAGTTAAATCAATCTTTTGACATTTCAATCCACACTATTTTAGTTGATTTTCTTTATTCTGTAAGGGAAAGTGTTATACCATAACCAATGTAGTACAATGAATACGAAAGGAGCAGGATATGGAAACATATATTAAAGACTTAAAACTTTCTGAGGGAGCCAAAACAGCTTTGTCATGGACTTTACAAATCACCAAAGTTTCAGAACTTGAAGGACTCAATTATCTGACATTTGCAAATAAATGTCCCAAAGGTTGTAATGCAACTGCCATTGCTAATGAGCTGAACGCATTAGGATACCTGTACCCACCGGAAAATGAAATATCAGTTAATGATATCCCCATGTCAAAACGGCTGCAAAATGTCCTTGTATACAATAACATACTATACCTCTCACAGTTATCAATACATCCCAGAGAGGAAATATTGAAGTTCCGCAATTTGGGCGAAGGCACAATGCCGGAACTTGACAGCATATGCCAGAAGTATGGCATTCAGATACGTTCTCTTGCTTCTATCAGGGAAGCATTTGACAGTTGCCATTTTCCTACGATGCTACATAACCTATTCTTTCAGGGCAAAATATTCTGTATGAACGACTTTAAACACAAGACAGCCCATGATTTATATGTCATTTGCCAGTGTGATTATGCCCTGACTATGAAAACATACTACACACTAAAGAAAAATGGAGTTATGTTTAAAGATTGGGAGGACAAATATCTATTTGAGGTTCTTCCGAAGAAAAAAACTTCCTTGATATGGCAGGAATACGAAATTTCTACAGTGTCGCAATTTTCTGATTATAACGAGGAACAACTGAAAGAAATGACGTCTTTATCTCCTAAACTTCTGGACGCCATAGGACATTGCTGACAGATACCCAGCAAAAAGGCAAGTAAGCTGATGAATTGCTCTACTTGCCTTTTTATTTTTCACTATCTGGTAACAATCCAATAAAAAATTCCGAAAAATCTACGCCATAAATTTGCTTCAAGGCGAGAAAGTCGCTAATCCGTATATTCCGAGTGCCAGTTTCGATTTTGGAATAAGTGCTGCGTGACATATTGCTGCCCATGAGATGTAATTTCGCCACTAATTCTGATTGCGAGTAACCGAATCTTTCTCTTAGAATTTTTAAATTTTCTCCTATACTTATATCTTGTAGAAACCATTGCATAACAGTACCCCTTTTCCTGCGATTAACCAAAACCCTTATATTGATTGTAGCAAGCTAAAATGATTTATCTGGGACTGTAGGGGCGCAACCATAAAAAATTTGGGGATTATGAAAAAGAACAGACAAGAAATGGAATGACAGCCTTATAGAAATCAGGGCAAGTAAGTTTAAAACTACTTATTTGCCCACTCAAATTTTAAAGATGTGTGTTCTCCTCTGGCAGCAATCCAGCAAAAAATTCTGAAAAGTCCACACCATAAATTTGTTTCAAGGCAAGAAAATCACTAATTCGTATATTCCGAGTGCCGGTTTCAATTTTAGAATAAGTGCTGCGTGACATATTGCTTCCCATAAGGTGTAATTTGATTACCAATCTGTATTGTGAATATCCATGCTGTTCGCGCAGACTCCGTAAATTCTTACCGATATTTACATCTTGTATAAACCATTGCATAATATCCTCTTTCCCTGCGACTAATTAGTCACATTTTTATCTTGATTGTAGCAAAATGAAATGCTATAATTGGGACTGTAGAGGCGCAACTGGATTTTTTTCTTTAAATGTTAAATCTGTGGTACAAAAGGGAGGCTGATTGAATGGATTAGAGTAAATGGAAAAGCATCAGGGATCAGAAATGGTTCTTTCTGATGTTTGGGTAATTCCACTATTTCCGTTTTGATTTACTAAGCCAATTTGCTAGATTGTAGTAAATCCTGAAAATATGTGAATACCCGAAATTCAGAAAGAACCTCAGAAATACGGAAACAATTCTGGAAAAATGGCTTTTACCAACTGATTGTGGTGTTACCATAGACGAATGACAATATTATTTTGAATACAGATGAATCACCAATTTATCAAAAAAATGATATATGAATGAAGAATTACCATAAAGTCATTGATAAATTGTTAAATAATACAACAGAAAATCAGTAAAAAATGATAAATAATACATAAAGGAGAGGTATACCATGAAAATAAATTATTTGAAAGACAGAATTTTTGATTTCTTGAATGACAACAGTGAAGAATTGGGCATTTCCGATATTGAAACCCATGAAAAAGAAAACACCTTTGGTATTTCAATGGCAGATGGGAGTGTTTTTGAAATAAAGTGCAGGCGCATTTTGGAAAGGGAAGATGAATGAGCAAAAGAAAGCTGACTGTATATGCTGGGAGCGGAAAAGATTACTCTTACGTTTCACAGATTATCCTGCAAGGAAAGTGGCTGGAATCTCTAGGCTTTTCTATCGGCGATAAAGTAATCGTTGACTGCCAACCGGATAGAATCGTCATAGAAAAAGAGAACCCGCTGCTGGAAGAAAAAAACTAAGTGATTACCGCACATTATAACGGAACATACAAGCAGTAAGTCTGAAAAGATTTGCTGCTTTTGTGCTTTTCATCTTTCAGTCTATTCGTGCTCGCGTAGTATTACAGATATGCAGAAAACAGATTAGCTATATCCAAAATAAAAGATTTTAAATAATGATATGCACAAAAGGACATTTTCACAGAATGAAAGTGTCCTTTTGCATAATATAAGATTTTAAATTTTTATCTGCTGCGTTATAACTACCCAGTTTAATATATCTGATTCCGGCTCATTTTTACACCCATAAGCTGTACCTGCTTTTCGACAGCCTCCACATTCTGCGCTAGCTGCTCTATTGTGCCAGTACGGTTTTCGGGCTTGATTTCCGGCTGTATCAGTTCCTTTGGGTATTCCTGCCTTGTATGGATATCCATATAAGATTTCAACCGGTAGTAATAGCCTTCATTCCTGTTATCTTCAAACACAGGGGAAACTTCGCCTTTTGAGGTCTGCCACCGCATAAGGCGTGGGAACCAGCATAACCCGTCTTTTATGATCTCCTTAAATGAATTTAGCAGTTCCCCAAGTGCGGTAAACAACCCCCGAAATCTGTTTCCTGCCTCTATATCCTCCCCACGTTCCACATGGTTCGCAAATTCCTCAATCAATGGCGCAAAGGGAAGATACGCCTGTATAAACTGCTTTATCTTTTGAAGTGCTTTCAGAAAGATATTGGAACTTTCAATCTCCCCGTCCAATTCGTCCAATACCCTCTGCGTAGTGGACTTTTTATGGTTCAGAACGAGAATGTCAGCCTCCAGTCCTATTTTATCCGTTGATAGTTTTTCAATCTTTTCTTCCTCTTTTGCAACTTTGTATTCCGCAACCGTCAGGTCATGGTTTTTTCCCTTTTTCTTTTCCTTTACTTCCTGTTGGAAGATAGCTTTCATATAGTGGTTGGCGTCTGCCCGCATTTTATCCTGCAAAACTTCCGACAGGACTTGGGGCGTGAATACGGATCGCTTTGACACTTTTGTTGACAAGCCACGCTTAAACCCTCTTCCCACCGGAACACCTACAACGTGCATATGCGGGCTTGCCTCATCAAAATGGACTACCGCATTTGCAATCTTAAAATCCGGCAGATACTCCTGCAATTTCAAAAGGAGCTGCTTATAGACCTGTTTCATAAATATTTTGTCACCGCTGTTCTGCTCCCAAAATTTTTTATCCCCGCATTGTATGATGACCTCCACCGCCATGTCCTGTTCCGTTTCGGATACATGTTCAAAATAATCGCCAATCCGTCTTTCCGGTCTTGTCTGCTTTGCATTGTATTCATGCAGGGCGGTGTCAAATTCTCTGCGGTATACATTTTTCACGTCCTGCATGAGATTGGTTGTCCCATAAAGAAGTGTGATGTTATCCCTGCTGTAATCCTGCGAGTGGTATTTCCTCAGATTGTGTTTTGCTACTCCTGCGAGTTTTGTCTTGCTGTTGATTGCGCTTTTCTTGTTGCTGATGTGGTTGCTGAAAGAAATCTCTCCCATGTTTCCTCCCTGATTTCATGTTGGAGCAGTGCGGTTATCATCTTGGCTCCGCCATAGATGATAACCCCCTAGCAGTATTGTCAAAGTCAATGTTCCATTGCCTTCGCCAATACTGCGGGGGCTCTCCGAGGGTATCCAGTGAAATGTGCTTTCAGCATATTGGAAACAGTTTTCCGGCTGTTCAATGCTTATTTTATTGGCAATCCTTTTATTTCTGCCCGTCCCTGTTATCCTTATCTGTACCCAATATACGGGTTATGCTGAATTGCATTTCTGCTGTTGCCGGCGGTCAACTGATTTTCTTCAAAATGATTGCACTTTTTAAGTTCATTTTTTATGGAACCTATATCACAGTTTTTTCAGTGAACTTACTTTTTAAGTTCATTCTTCAAAAGTGACTGCATTTTTTGAGTTCATTTTCCAAAAATGATTGCATTTTTTAAGTTCACTGCCACCATGCGCCTGCCTTTTATACAGCCGATTTTCTTGTTACTGCTTTGACATTGCCCTTGTCCCTCAAATCCCTTCCCTCATTGACAGTCATAAACATTTCCAGAATGTCCTTTTTGATAAGTACCTTTCTCCCCACTTTCAATACAGGGAGCTTATTCCACTCTACCAGTTTCCTTAGTGTGTTCCGACCAACACCCGTGTAGTCTGCCGCCTCCTCAATCGAAAGGGCAATCTTCATTTCTGTCATTCATTCTCCTCCTCTTAAATTGCAATATGCAATTTTTATAGTATGCTTACTATACATCATTTATATTTCCTTGTCAAGCGTTATGTTATTTTAAAAATTATTTTTAACTTGCATATTGCAATAATGGTTTTGGTATGGTATACTTTAACCATACCGATAAAGGAGGAAAACCAACATGAAAGACAAAGAGCTGCGCAAGGTAATCGGCATCAGGGCAAAACAGCGTAGATTGGAATTAGGCGTCAACCAGCCTTATGTTGCTGAAAAAATGGGCGTTACCGCATCCACCATTCAGAGGTATGAGGCAGGAACGATTGACAACACCAAGAAACTTGTCCTTGACGGTCTGGCAGACGCACTCCATGTTTCCGTAGAGTGGTTAAAAGGCGAAACGGAGGAATATGAATCTGACATTACGGATAAAAAGGAAATGTTAATCCGTGATGCCATGTCCTCCATTCTTTCAAAGCTGCCCTATGACATGGAAACTTCCGAATCAGACTTTTCAAAAGACCTGCTGCTGCTGATGTTGCAGGAATATGAGCTGTTTGTGGAATCGTTCCGCCTTGCGTGCAGGAAGTTTAAGGGCAACAAGGAAAGCGCACAGCTTGCAAAAACAATGGGATTTGAATCAGACAGGGAATATAATGAAATCATGTTCCTGCGGGAGATTACCCACACTGTAAATGCCCTTAATGATATGGGCGACATAGTGAGGCTCTACTCCAAAAACCCTGATGCCGCCGCTGCAAGGCTTTCCGGTCTTTTATCAGGGGAAGATTCCGATTCGGTATAGCGGGACAGCAGATTTTATGCTATCCTTATTTTCAGAAAGCATTCCATCAGTTCCGACTGCCATATCTGTTCAATGATTACATACGCAGAAATGCGTTCATTGAAAGGAGAAACGATTATGGCAAAAGGATCAGTACGGAAGAAAGGAAAGAAATGGTACTACCGCTTTTATGTGGAGGACGCAAGCGGAAACTTGGTACAGAAAGAGTGTGCAGGAACAGAAAACAAAAGCGAAACGGAAAAGCTGCTAAGGCAGGCAATGGAAGATTACGAAAGCAAGAAATTCATTGCAAAGGCGGACAATATCACCCTCGGACAGTTGCTTGACACATGGGCGGAGGAAGAATTAAAGACAGGCACATTAAGCAATGGCACTGTCGGTACTTATTTACAGGCAATCAACCGCATTAAACAGCATCCTGTAAGCAGACGAAAGCTAAAAACGGTCACTTCGGGGCATTTACAGCAATTCATGGATATCATGTCTTTTGGGGGCACTATCGAAGATTTTGTTTCTAAAGGGTATTCCAAAGATTATGTAAGGTCATTCTCCGCAGTATTGCAGCAGTCCTTCCGCTTTGCAGTGTTTCCGAAACAGTACATCACATTCAATCCCATGCAGTATGTGGTAATGAGGCACAAAAAGGACGATATGGATTTGTTTGCGGAGGAAACGGACACTGAAACAGGCAAGGTCAAGCCTATTTCGTATGAACAGTACCAAAAGTTGATTACACAGCTTGGAAAGCGGAGTAAAGACGCAATCCTGCCCGTACAGATAGCGTATTTCACAGGGCTTAGGCTTGGGGAAGTTGCAGGACTTACTTGGCAGGACATCAACCTTGAGGAACAATGTCTGACAGTCCGCAGGAGTGTCCGCTACAATGGCGCCACCCATAAGCACGAAATCGGCTCGACAAAGAGGAAGAAAGTGCGGATAGTTGATTTTGGCAATGCCCTCGCTGACATCTTGAAGAAAGCAAGAAAACAGCAGCTTAAAAACCGTATGCAGTATGGCGAACTCTATCATAGCAATTTCTACAAAGAAGTTACGGAAAAGAACAGGGTTCATTATGAGTATTACAGCTTGGGAATGACAGAAGATGTGCCAAAGGACTATACGGAAATTTCCTTTGTATGTTTGAGGGAAGATGGCTGTCTTGAACTTCCTGCCACCGTAGAAACAGCCTGCCGGACAGCGGCGAGGAAAGTGCCAGAGTTAGAGGGTTTCCATTTCCACACACTAAGACACACATACACAACAAACCTGTTATCAAACGGGGCGCAGCCAAAAGATGTGCAGGAACTTTTAGGACATTCAGACGTAAGCACCACCATGAATGTCTATGCACATGCTACAAGGGAGGCAAAACGGGATTCAGCTAAACTCTTGGATAAGGTTGTGGGAATGAATTAATCAATGAAAACTGAATAACAAAAACTTTCCCTTGTAATCTGCTCATAAGGGCAAAAACAAGGGAAAAGGATACATATTTTGAGGTCAGGCATACCGCAAAGCCTTGAAAATTAAGGAAAGTTAAGGCAGTTAGTAGATAAACAGGAATTTTAATAATTCATCAATCCCAATATAATATTATCATATGGTCTAT
>CAJUKA010000110.1 GCA_910586585.1 uncultured Lachnospiraceae bacterium | reverse complement strand
TTTCCTGCTAATATAATCTGCAAATCTAATGCTCTTTTAATCTGAAGAACAACACGTTGCGGCGGAGCCGGATCAGATGCCGGAGGACAAGGGTGCATTGTTTGAGCCGGAGGAGGGCTGCATTTATGTACGAAAAGGCATGAGCGCACAGGAAATCTTCCGGAGCGTGACGCAGGAGCTTGCACTTGCCGGGTTTGCGGAGGGGGATAAGAATTACGACCGCAACGAGGACGCCTTCCATGCCTATTGTGCGTCCTACCTGCTCTGCAAAAAGTACGGCGTGGACACGCAGGGGTTTGACTTTACCAACGCACCAGATTATTTCGAGGGCATGGAGCCGCAGGAAGTCCGTGGGGAGTTATCCAAAGTCCGTGACGCAGCGGGTGACATTTCTTCCAGAATGGCGAAAGTGCTGGAACCGAACCGGAACCAGAGCCAGAGGCAGCAGCCGCAGGCGCAGCATAACAGGGAGGACGCAAGATGAGGGCAGTGAAAGCAGGATATAACTTCAACCTTTTCCCGGAAGAATCCTTATCCCATATCAATCTTGAACCGACAGGCGGCAAAGTGGAGGTAAAAGGAGTTGTTTACCCGCTGTACCGTGGAACCACTTTTGCGGAATCCGAAAAAGTTGACCGCCTGCTTGACGCATACGGGGAAATGCCCATCCGGGATTATAAGGTAAAAAGCAGGGAACAGGAACGGTAGACGGAGGTGATGAATTTGAGCGGGGAAAAGAAAACCCTTGAGCTGGACAAATACGAATACGGCGTAATCTTCCATGCCTTAAAAGACGAGCGCAACCAGATGATAAAGGAGGGCAGGCCGAGCGACGCAGTGGACGATGTGCTTTTGAAAGTCATTGAGCTGATTGAGGAGCCGCCGGAGAAAGAGAAAAGGGGGCGCAGATGCCATGAGGAACGGTGAGAAGCAGGCGGCGTGGATATTTGCGGCTTTCGGCATCCTTCCCGTTGGCTGGCTTGCCCTTTTGACGGCACCGTACCTTGCGGGCGGGCTGCCCGAAATCATACGGGGATTCCCGGACGCCATCAACCATCCGTTTTCTATCCAGTTATGTGGGGACAGCTTAAGGGCTGTCCTCATTTTCCTGCTGATATACGGCATGGGGATTGGCATTTATGCGTCCACACGCAGGAATTACCGGAGGGGCGAGGAACACGGCTCTGCTGTATGGGGCAGCGCACGGGCGGTCAACCAGAAATACAGCGAGAAAGATTTTGGAGCCAACAAGATTATGACGTCCAACGTGCGGATCAGCTATGACAGCCGCAGGCACCGCCGCAACCTGCTCACCATTGTGGTGGGCGGGAGCGGAGCCGGAAAGACGAGGTTTTATGCGAAACCGAATCTTATGCAGGCGAACACGTCTTTTGTTGTCCTTGACCCGAAGGGGGAGAACCTGCGGGACACCGGGCATCTTCTGGAAGAGAAGGGGTATGAAGTGAGAGTGCTTGACTTAATCAACATGGAAAAGAGCCACTGTTATAACCCATTCATGTATTTAAAGGATGACAACGACGTGCAGCGGCTTGTGACGAACCTCTTTAAAGCGACCACGCCGAAGGGGAGCCAGTCAAACGATCCTTTTTGGGACACGGCGGCATCCATGTTATTGCTGGCACTGATATTCTACCTGAAATACGAGGCACCGAAAGACGAGCAGAATTTCCCGATGGTAATGGAGCTTTTGCGGGCGGGGGAAGTCCGGGAGGACAACGATGAATACCAGTCCCCGTTAGATGAACTGTTTGAGCGTCTGGAAATGCGGGAGCCGGAGCATATCGCAGTGAAATATTACAAGGACTACCATTCGGGGAGTGCGAAAACGTTGAAATCCATCCAGATTACGTTGGCGGCGAGATTGGAGAAATTCAACCTCTCAAGCCTTGCGGCACTCACCGCAACGGATGATTTAGACCTTCCATCGCTGGGGGAAAAGAAAGTGGCGTTGTTTGCGCTGATACCGGACAACGATACCAGCTACAATTTTCTGGTATCCATCCTATACACGCAGTTATTCCAGCAGCTATTTTACCTTGCCGACCACAAGCACGGCGGCAGGCTCCCCGTCCATGTGCATTTTTTAATGGATGAATTTGCGAACGTCAGTTTGCCTGATGATTTTGACAAAATCCTGTCCGTCATGCGGTCAAGGGAAGTCAGCGTGTCCATCATCCTGCAAAACATGGCGCAGCTAAAGGCGTTGTTTGAGAAGCAGTGGGAAAGCATTGTGGGCAACTGCGACCAGTTTTTATATCTGGGCGGCAACGAGCAGGGAACCCATAAGTACGTCAGCGAGCTGCTGGGAAAAGCCACGATTGATATGAACACTTACGGGAAGTCAACCGGGCATTCGGGCAACTATTCCACAAACTACCAAATATCGGGGCGTGAGCTTTTGACGCCGGATGAAGTGCGTATGCTGGACAACCGCTATGCGCTTCTTTTTATCCGTGGGGAACGCCCGGTGATGGATGAAAAATTTGATATTTTAAAACACCCCAACGTGGCACTGTCCACGGACGGGAAAGGGAAGTCCTACCGCCACGGGGAAGTGACGCAGGCGGTGGGCAGCATTGCATTGGGGGACAGTCTGGAGGGCGAAGTGTCGCAGGAGCAGGCGGGAACCGATTCCTATGAGCTTTTATCCGAGGAGGATTTAGAGGCTATTGTTTCAGCGGCGGAAAGCCACTGAAACAAGCCTCTGGCAGAGGCGCACGATTTCACAGGGGAACGCAAGCGGTGAAATCGGCACCAGTTACGCCGGGGCGCAACTGATTAAAAACCAATCTCAAAACAAGGAGGAAACAGAACAATGATGAAGAAAAACGAGAACAGAAAGAAAACCAGCAGACAGCCGATGGGCAGAAAGACAAAAAGGGCGATGGCAGTGTATGCCGCACTGGTGCTTACGATGACAGCCGGGGCAACGACGGTGTATGCGGCGGGTGATCCGCTTACGGTCATCAACAACCTTTCCGATTTTATTTTCGGCTTAATCCGTGCAGTCGGATTGATTCTGTTGGGTTGGGGCATTGTGCAGGTTGGCCTGTCCTTGCAGTCCCACGATCCGAGCCAGCGTTCCAACGGGTTCTTAACCCTTGCGGGCGGTGTCATCATTACCTTTGCAAAGGAAATCTTAACCCTTATCACTGGCTGATGGAGGCTGCCAGAAAACCATGTAAAAAGAGCAACGGCAGAGGGGCAGGCGTTGGCAGGCCCCTCTGCAAAATCCAGAAGCGAGGTGAAATGAGTGGATTCAGATAACTGGGTAGTGCAGAACTTAGTCAATGCACTGGAAACATGGAATGAGAAACTGGCGGAGATATGGCAGCTTCTCACGCAGTCCCCGGAACAGTTTAAGGGAGGGGGAATCTGGAGTGCGATTGTGAACATCCACGGGGCGTTGCAGGCGGTAGCCTATGCCCTTTTGGTGCTGTTCTTTGTTGTCGGCGTGGTAAAGACGTGCGGCAGCTTTGTGGAAGTGAAAAAGCCAGAACACGCATTAAAGCTGTTTGTCCGCTTTGCCATAGCAAAAGGCGTCATATCCCACGGGCTGGAGCTGATGATGGCGTTATTCAATATCGTGCAGGGGATAGTCAGCACGATTATGCGAACCGCAGGCTTTGGAGCCGCACAGCAGACCGTATTGCCAAATGAGATTGTGGAGGCGGTGGAGGACTGCGGCTTTTTCGAGAGTATCCCCTTGTGGGCGGTGACGTTAATCGGCGGGCTGTTTATCACGGTGTTGAGCTTTATTATGATAATGAGCGTGTACGGGCGGTTTTTCCGTCTGTACCTTTACACAGCGATTGCGCCCATTCCCTTATCGACTTTTGCCGGGGAGTCGTCACAGAACGTAGGGAAAAGTTTTATCAAGTCCTATGCGGCGGTATGCTTAGAAGGGGCGATTATCGTGCTTGCCTGCATCATATTTTCATTGTTTGCGGCGTCCCCGCCCGCAGTCGATCCAGATGCGGCGGCAGTCACAATGGTATGGAGTTATATCGGGGAGCTGATTTTCAATATGCTCGTGCTTGTAGGGGCAGTGAAGATGGCAGACCGGGTTGTGCGTGAGATGATGGGATTATAAGGGGGAACAGAATGAAACGGTGTTATATTTTTAAAGACGGGACACAGCAGGCAAGCACTGCCACAAGGGAAAGTGCGCTTGAGTTGATCCGGGAGTATCAGAAACTGGAAACACACCCCATCCTGCGGGCGGAGTTCAGCATTATCACGGGGGAGGAGGAATTTATACCTTATCTGCCCCAAAAGAAACCGCCGAAACGGACGTGCGGGATGGAACGATAGGAGGCGAGAAGTTTGGAAGTAAAAATAAACCGGGAAATCCGTAATTACACGGAATCCATGTTTTTCGGGCTGTCCATGCGGCAGTTCGTTTTTTCTGTCTTAGCCTGCGGCGTTGCCGTCGGGCTTTATTTTTTACTCAGCCCCCATGTGGGGACGGAAACCGTGAGCTGGATGTGCATTTTAGGGGCGGCTCCCTTTGCGGCGCTGGGGTTCATCCGCTACCACGGGATGAGCGCAGAGCAGTTTTTGTGGGCGTGGATCAAATCGGAGTTCCTTATCCCGAAACGCCTGCTGTTTAACCCAGAGAATATTTATTACGAAGCGGTGAAGCCGTGCATTGAGAACCATGAAAGGGAGGAGCGGAAACGGAATGATTAAGACATTGAGCAATATTTTCAAGCAGGACAAGGAGAAATTTGTCATCCCCAAAGGGGTACAGCAGGCAATTCCCATACAGGCGGTATGGGCGGATGGCATTTTTCAGATCGGGCGGAACAAGTTTGCCAGAACCTATAAATTTGTGGACATCAACTATGCGGTGGCGAGCCGGGAGGACAAGGAGGCCATGTTCCTTGAGTACAGCGAGCTTCTCAATTCCTTTGACAGCGGCGCAACCACGAAAATCACCATCAACAACCGCCGCCTGAACAAACAGGACTTTGAGAAGGCAATCTTAATCCCCATGCAGGAGGACGGTCTTGATTTGTACCGGAAGGAGTACAACGCCATGCTCTTAGAGAAAGCCACGGGAGCCAACAGCATTGTGCAGGAAAAATATGTGACGGTATCCGTGTATAAGAAATCCATTGAGGAGGCGAGGACGTATTTTGCCCGCATCGGCACGGACTTAGTGAGCCATTTCTCACGGTTAGGCTCCAAATGCGTGGAGATGGACGCAACGGACAAACTGCGGGCATTGCATGACTTCTACCGTACCGGGGAGGAAACCAGCTTCCGGTTCGATTTGTCGGAAACCATGCGGAAAGGGCATAGTTTTAAGGACTTTATCTGCCCGGACAGCCTTGAGTTTGAAAAAGACCATTTCCGCATGGGGAACCGTTACGGGAGGGTGCTGTTTTTAAGGGAATATGCGTCTTATATCAAAGACAACATGATTGCGGAGCTTACGGATTTGAGCCGCAACCTGATGATGAGCATTGACGTGATACCCATCCCCACGGATGAGGCGGTGCGGGAGGTGGAGAACCGTCTGCTGGGCGTGGAAACCAACATCACCAACTGGCAGAGGAAGCAGAACGCCAACAACAATTTCTCCGCAGTCGTACCCTATGACATGGAGCAGCAGCGCAAGGAGAGCAAGGAATTTCTGGACGACCTGACCACCCGTGACCAGCGGATGATGTTTGCGGTATTGACGCTGGTGCATACCGCCGACACGAAAGAGCAGCTTGACGCAGATACAGACACAATCTTAACCGTGGCGAGAAAGCATTTATGCCAGTTTTCTACCCTGAAATACCAGCAGATGGACGGGCTGAATACCGCCCTGCCAATCGGACACCGGAAAATCAATGCGCTTAGGACGCTCACCACGGAGAGCCTTGCGGTTCTTATGCCTTTCCGGGTGCAGGAAATCATGGACGAGGGCGGCATTTACTGCGGGGAGAACGCAATCTCCCACAACCTTATCATGTGCAACAAAGCGAAGCTGATGAATCCAAATTCATTTTTGTTGGGAGTACCGGGGAGCGGCAAGTCCTTTAGC
This sequence comes from uncultured Lachnospiraceae bacterium, assembly GCA_910586585.1. GTDB lineage: Bacteria > Bacillota > Clostridia > Lachnospirales > Lachnospiraceae > COE1. The sequence continues at coordinate 6,826 of CAJUKA010000110.1, read as the reverse complement.
GCAAAAATGCTGATTGTGTTCCTTGCCCTTGCCACCGGGGACGACATTTTGATATGCGATCCCGAACGTGAGTACGGCTCTTTGATTGAAGCGATGGGCGGCGAGGTCATCCGCATAGCGGCGGGGAGCCGTGACCACATCAATGCGATGGACATGGTGGAAGGCTATGGCGATGGCGGGAACCCGGTCATTGACAAGTCCGAGTTTGTGCTGTCCCTGTTTGAACAGCTTGACAAAAAGGGCGTCAGCGCAAAGGAGAAATCTATCATCGACCGCTGTACCGCCGCAGTTTACGAGGATTACCAGAGCGGCGGGAATGTGCCAACTTTGTGCAGGCTCCGGGAGAAAATGCTGGAGCAGCCGGAGCGTGAGGCGAAAGACCTTGCGTTGGCGTTGGAGCTTTTCACCAGCGGCAGCCTTGACGCATTTGCCCATGAGAGCAACGTGGACGTGAACAGCCGCATGATTGTCTATGACATCATGGATTTAGGCAAGCAGCTTAAGACAATGGGGCTTTTAGTCATCACGGACGCCATGCTGAACCGTGTCACGGAAAACTGGAAGAAGGGGAAACGTACCCATATCTTTCTGGATGAATTTCATGTGGTGTTTGAGAACGAGTATTCCGGGGCATTTTTCAATTCTGCATGGAGGCGGTTCCGGAAAAGAAATGCGTTCCCCAACGCCATCACGCAGAACGTGGAGTACCTGCTGGATTCTGTCCTTGCCAGCACGATGCTGTCCAACAGCGAATATATCGTCATGCTGAACCAGGCGGCGTCCGACCGCCAGAAACTTGCGGATTTGCTGAACATCTCCAACGAGCAGATGAGCTATATCACCAATGCGGACGCAGGGTGCGGCCTGATTAAGTATGGAAGTTCCCTTGTGCCGTTTATCAATAAATTCCCGAAGAATACCCGCCTGTATCGGCTGATGACAACAAAACCGGGGGAGGACAGTGCGAACCGGAGCAGGTAAACATTCACAACCGGGACAGATAAAAGTCTATAATCGGAGCAGATAAAAATATTCAGGCGGCTTGTAAACAGCGGAATAGTTGTTAAAAAGCCGCCTTTTTCTATGGAGGGATCAGAATGTCAGAAATGAGGTTTGCTTCAAAGGAGCATGAAAATTTCTTTTTTACCATGCTGCACAAATGCGGCAATACGGACTGTTACCACCGTGCCTTTTTCTACTGCGTGGGAATTTCCGACACGGCGAGGAATAACGTAGGCAGGATGTTTGACTTCAAGCAGGACTGCATCAAGCCGGAGGGACTGCATGAGGGGTGGCAGACGGGAGGGACGGTGCGGCTCACCCGCCTTGCGTTCAACCTCTGGAACGGCTATGTGGAGCAGGGGGACGAGCGTATGTCAACGCCCTATGAAATCTTTGACTGCGGCTATGCGCCCTATTTTTACGAAGCCATAAAAATGCGGTATCCCGAATATTGCCGGGATTTGCCCACAGTTAAGACGAGGACAGACAATGCGGAAAGGGGAGGGCGTTAAGCATGGAAACAGCGGTTGCGTTACGGGAACAGCCGGAAATCCGGGAATTGTTTGAGGTTCTGGAGGGGAACGGGCTGAAAAAAGAGCGTCAGGAAGTGGAAAGCCTTGTGAATTATCTGGAGGGCATGGAAAGCCAGTTCGGGGAGGTCATAAAGGAGCTGAAAGAGGTGCGGGGGCAGTTAGAGCAGATTCAGGACAGGGGCATAAAAGCGACCGCCGCCCGCCTGCTGGACAGCGCAGAGGGCAAGGTGCAGGAGATTGGCACTCAGATAGCCTTTGTAAAAACCAACCTTGTCCGTTCTGCGAAAAATGCGGTGCAGGAGTTTAAGGAGAAAGGCGTGGAGGCATTAAAGAAAGCAGTGTCCGCCATGAAAATCCCCACTGTCCTGTCCGCCTTAAAAGAAAGCCTGCACAGCGGCATGGAAAGCATGGAGCGGAATGCGGCGAAAATCGGCATTGTGGGAGGCGAGCTGAACAGGGCGGCGCAGCATACGAAAAATGCGGGGCGGGCGTTGATCGGCAGGCGCATCAAAGAGCCGGCAGAGCCGAAAGGGGATAAAGGAATCCTTGCGAAAGTCCAGAAAGCATTTTTATCTTTCAGTAGGTCATTTGCCGCTATGGAAAAAGCGGCGGACAACGCACAGAAACGGATGGAGCAGTTTTGCCGGGGCGGGGATAAAAAGCCATCGGTGAAAGCGGAGCTTAGGCAGATAAAAAGCGGGAGGAGCGCAGGGCAGAAAATGCAGCCAGCCAGGGAGCAGGCAAGGTAACCAGTGACACGCAGGCGCAATGCCTGCTATTTTTATGAAAATCCCCGGCAGAATGCCAAAGGAAAGCGTTTTGCCGGGACTTTATGGAGGATTTTTAAATGAAGAAAAAATTTTATATCTACACCGCAGGGGCAGCACTCTGTACCCTGCTTTTTGGCATTTCCATGTTTCAGGTCATAAGCCACTATGCTAGCGCAGGCAAATCAACCAGTGAATTTGCAGAGCTGGCAGAGATTGTGGAGCAGGCGGGGGAAACGGAAGAAAACGGGGGAACCGGGGAAACACCGGAGGATATGGCAGAGGGAGAGAACCAGTCCCCGCTTGCCAAATATCAGGAGCTTTTCAACCAGAACAACGATATGGCGGGTTGGATTTCCATTGACGGGACGAATATCAATTACCCGGTGATGTTTACGCCGGACAGTCCCGACTTCTACCTAAAGCGCAGCTTTGAAAAGGAGTACAGCGCATACGGGGTGCCGTATATTGCGGAGCATTGCAGCCCCTTTGAGCCCAGCGACAACGTGATTATTTACGGACACCACATGAAGAACGGGACAATGTTCACCGGACTGATGGATTACGAGAGCCGGAAATTTTACGAGGGGCATAAAACCATCCATTTTGACACGCTCACGAAAACAGCGGATTATGAGGTGATCGCCGTATTCAAGACCACGGTGTATGACGATACGGGATTCAAGTATTACCTGTTCGCCAATGCGGAAACCGAGGAAGATTTTCAGGAATATGTAGACCAGTGCAAAGCGTTGTCCCTCTATGATACAGAAGTAAGCGCAGAGTACGGGGACAAGCTGATTACGCTCTCCACCTGCAAGTATTCCAGAACAAACGGGCGGCTTGTGGTAGTGGCGAAAAAGATTGCGGAGTAACGGCAGGTTTACCCCAAAGGAGGGCGGGCGATGAGCAAAGAAATCAAGACACGCCAAGTCCATAAGGATGTAAAGGCACTGGACAAGACCGTGACGGGCATGGAACGAGTGAAACGTGCCTATGTCCGCACAAAGGAAACCGTGGAAAACGCACAGCCGCAGGAAACGAGGCATGCTTCCCCCACGGAATATGCCGAGGACAAGACGGAGCGGGGAGCCGACCGAGCCGTCCATGAAGCCGCACATCAGGCGAGAAAACAGGGCAGCAGGCTTGTGGAAAAGGCAAAGGAAAAACACAGAACCTCTAAAGAAACGAAAGAAACCAAGGCAGCGAAAGCAGCCAATGAGGGAACCCGTGGCGGGAGCAGTCCCGCCCACGGGGAGCCTTCCAACTCTCCCCCGCCTTCCGCCCCGTCAGGCAGGGGAGAGCCTTACCAGCCGAAAGAGCAGATGAGGAAAAAGGCGCAGGAGCAGGCGGCAAAACAGGCGGCACAGAAGAAAGCCGCAGGGCAGAGAGCCATGCAGAGGGCGTCACAGCAAAGAATCTCACAGCAGAAAGCAGAACAGCAGGCGGCGCAGTTTAGGGAGCTTCCCAAGCAGACCATCAAGACCATAGACCGGGGCGAAAAGACGGTCAGAACCGCAGGGAGAACGGGGCAGACGGTGAAGAACACCGGGAAAGGGACAATCAAATCTGCCGCAAAGTCCGTAAAAACCGCCGAGCAGACCGCAGAGAAAACCGTAAAGACCACAAGGGAGGCGGCTAAAACCGCAAAAGCGGCGGCAAGAGCGTCCGTAAAGACCGCAGAAAAAACGGTGCAGATGGCAAGGCAGGCGGCGAGGGCGGCGGAACAGGCGGCAAAGGCAGCAGCGAAAGCCACGGCAAGCGCAGTAAAGGCAATCATTGCAGGCACAAAAGCACTGGTAAGCGCCATTGCTGCAGGGGGATGGGTGGCCGTCCTTATCTTGATTATCGTCCTTCTGTTCGGCGGGCTTCTCTGCATGGTGGGCGGCGGCAATTCCAGCACGGTAAGCCCAGTCAGTGCGGAGGTGGAAGCCTATGAGCCAGTCATCCGCATTTATGCGAGGCAGTACGGCATTGAGGAATATGTGGAGCTGATAAAGGCAGTGATGATGCAGGAAAGCGGCGGGCAGGGCAGCGACCCCATGCAAAGCTCCGAGAGCGGCTATAACACCAGATACCCAAGAGAGCCGAACGGAATCACCGATCCGGAATATTCCATCGAGTGCGGCGTACAGGCATTGAAGGACTGCCTGCAAAGCGCAGGGGTGGAGAACCCGGTGGACATGGAGCATATCAAACTGGCGTTGCAGGGGTATAACTTCGGGAACGGGTATATCGCATGGGCGCAGAGTAATTATGGGGGATACACCGCCGCCAATGCCGCAGAATTTTCTGACATGATGGCGGAGCGGATGGGCTGGGGCAACTATGGGGATAAGCAGTACGTCCCCCATGTACTCCGGTATTATATTTTCGGCAGAATCCCAACCGGAACCAGAAGTGGGGCAATCGTGCAGGTGGCGTTGACGCAGGAGGGCAACGGCGGTGACGCCTACTGGAGTTGGTACGGGTTTGACAGCCGGGTGGAATGGTGTGCCTGTTTCGTGTCATGGTGCGCCGAGCAGTGCGGCTATCTGGAAAGCGGCGTGATACCGAAATTTTCCTTATGTTCGGACGGCGTGGACTGGTTCCATGCCCGTGGGCAGTTTCAGGACGCAAGCTATGTCCCGGCAGCGGGGGACATCATTTTCTTTGATTGGGAAAATGACGGAACCATAGACCATGTGGGGATTGTGGAGAGCGTTACAGATGGCGTTGTGAATACCATAGAGGGGAACAGCGGCGATATATGTGCGAGGAGAAGTTACAGCATGGGCAGCGATTCTATATACGGATATGGTGTTCCGGCTTATTGAAATGTGGCAAGAGAAAACCAGAGGTTATTCCTCTGGCTCTTTTGCCTTACATATTCCCTGCGCCGTCCCTGCTATGATGGTCAGATCCGAATCATCGAATGTGTCAAAGAGAGCATCCAATTGTCGGCGTAATGTTGTTTTTTCTACCGGAGATTCTGAATGTATGTACTGGTCAACGGATATGTGGAACATGGTCACAAGCTGAATGAACAGTGGAAAGCTGGGATATTGACCCTCTTTTTCAATGGACTGCAAATGTCTTGCGGAAATGCCAAGTTCTTCAGCTAATTCTTCTCTTGTAATCCTCTGTTTTTCACGGGCGTTTTGAATTGCCTGCCCTAATTCCAGAAAATCAAAATCATGACTGGTCATATTTTCACCACCTGTATTTAATATTGGGTACTTCTATTGTACAGAGATGAAAGTTCTACTTAAGCGATGTGAAAGTTCTTGTAATAAGAGGTTTGATTTCCTCTTATAAGAAGTTATATAACTGAACAGAACATTTTTAAATAAATTGTGATAGCCTCTTGATTTTTGCTATCAATAATAGTAATATTGATGATAGTAAAAACGGAGGTGAGAATATGTCATCCATAGATTTGGTAATTCTCGGAATTGTTATGGAGAAACCGCAGAGCGCATACGACATCCAGAAAGATGTGGAATACCATCATCTTTCAAGATGGACAAAGATTAGCATCCCGTCCATTTATCGGAAAGTGCTTCAAATGAATGAGCAGGGCTATTTAGAGAGCAGTATTGTGAAAGGGGATAAATTCGCTGATAAAGCGGTGTATTCCATCACGGATAAGGGGCGGGCGTATTTTGGGCAGCTAATGGAAACTTACGTAAGCCAGAAAATCCGATTGCTGTTTGACTTCAATGTTGTCATTACAAACTTAAACAAAATGGAAAGGGAAAAAGCACTGGATTTGATAAAGAAGCTGTGGGACAATTTTACGGCTTCAGCAAAATCCATTGACGAATATGCCGCCAGCTATCCAGATATTCCATTGGGTGGGAAAGCGATTTTTGAACAGCAGCGTTTGTTATACCAATCCCTGTTAGAATGGCTTGATAAATTTGAAAGCCAGTTTAAAGGGAGTTGATGGTATGGCAATGAAAAGCAGCTTGACAATTCTGTTTGAAAATCCCTTTTGGATTGGATTGTTTGAGCGCATAGACGGCGACAAATATGAGGTCTGCAAGATTACGTTCGGCGCAGAGCCGAAAGATTATGAAGTGTATGATTTTCTGCTCAAAAACTGGCATAAGCTGAAATTCAGCCCGCCAGTTAAAACAGAAAAAACCGAAGAACGAAAAATCAATCCCAAGCGTATGCAGAGGGAAATCAACAGCCAGTTGGAAAACAAGGGCATTGGCACAAAAGCCCAACAAGTCTTAAAGTTCCAACATGAACAGGGAAAACTGGAACGGAAAGTGAAGTCCAGAGAACAGAAAGAAGCAGAGAAAGAGCGGCAATTCGCTCTGCGGCAGGAAAAGAAAAAAGCAAAGCACAGAGGGAGGTAATGTTCTGATGATAGCAAAAGAATGGGTGCGCTGCCCGATTTGTTCTAATAAGACCCGTGACAGGATTAGGGAAGATACGGTATTGATAAATTATCCATTGTACTGCCCGAAATGCAAGCAGGAAACATTGATTGAAGCGAAAAATTTAAAAATAACAGTCATCAGAGAGCCAGAC
>CAJUKA010000109.1 GCA_910586585.1 uncultured Lachnospiraceae bacterium | reverse complement strand
AGGCATATCTTCTGACAACGCTGTATAATGCCCCGATGACCATAAGCAATTATTACACAGCGGAAGTGAACCATGACCTATATGGGAGCGGATGAAAAAGCACGGGGAATATTGGCGATAAAATTGTTTCGGTGTGCCAGGCGTGATATACTGGATGCAGGTACAGATTGGAGGAAGGTATGAAAATAAGTGAATTTGTAAAGAAGCCTTGCAGGGCGTGATTGGCGTTTGAAAGAAATAGAAAGAAACAGAAAGGACAGGCAATACAGGCATAAATTGAATAACAATCCGTAAAAACAGCTTGATACACGGCTGTTTTTTTGTTGTCCAACTTTACGGCACGGTGTCGCAAAGTCAGGGGACAGGGCTTGACGGAATGGCGGATGTAAAGCGGGCTGCGCACTTTACGACACGATGACGGAAAGTTCCGGGAGAAAATTCAGACCAGGAAGGAGGTGCATATTGGGCAATCGTGCAGGGTCGCAGGACTTGATTGAATTGGGCAACCGTATCCGTGACCGGAGGAATGAGATCAGCATGTCACAGGAGAAGGTTGCGGAACAGGCAGGGATCAGCGCCAACACCGTCAGCCGCATTGAGGGCGGGCAGTCTGCGATGTCCATAGAGATATTTATAAAAATGGTGCAGATACTCGGCGTGGATGCGAACGAGCTTCTTGGCGTAAGCGGCCAGACGAAGGAGGATGGGCAGTGCCGGAAGATGTTCTGCCGCATCCGGCATCTGAAGCAGAGTGAGCAGATGGTGGTTTTACAGACGATGGAGGCATTGGTCGATGGACTGCGGCAATGCAGGTGATGTGATTTACCACAGTTCTTGAAGTTCCACAAATATGTTGCCCTTTCCAGGAATCTCCACATATATGTTGGGGTAAACGGAAGGGCCGGCTGTTAAACTGGATACATCAGAGGAAAACAGCCACAGGAGAAAACGATGATGGAAGGGGGATAGCAGAAAGGCAGATAAAAAGACCAGGATTATCAGAAAAATATAAGGATAAAGTTATGGACTGGTAAAGGCGGTAAAAGGGGTTCTTGGCTCCCGTTAAAAAAAACGGGTGAGCCGGGAGCGTTATTTTACTGCCTTCCTGCTGTATCGGACAATCCCTGTGATGCCAGTTTTCCAGGCCGCCCGCAGCCTTCGGGCAGAAAGGCGGCTATATATGCTGACATTGCAGGAATTGAAACGAATTGTGGATGTGCCGGGTTTTGGAGTAAAACTTCCAACGGCAAAGCAGCTAAGGACATCCAGATCGGTAATCGCACAGGAAAGGCTTGGCTTGGATTCGGAAATATCCGCTTATCAGAGTGGCTATGTGCTTTATCAGGTGGAAAAATATTTCACAGTGTTTTTACTTCACTCATGCAGGGATTATCTGTATCTGGCAGATGGAAAGACGGTTATCCTGCCGGAACAATTTTTTGAAAACAGGGAATGGTATCTGCGGCTTGTACTGGAAGGCGAAGACCGGCTGAACCGGAACCATGAAGAAAAGGAACGGAGCTGGAATGTTTCTTACAGCGCTGTATCCGAAGATTGGCTGGCAATGGAAAACCTGACAGAATCCATGTTAGAGCATTTGACAAGGCAAGAGACGGTGGCAGAAATATTGGGGATTTTATCGGCAAGGCAGAAATATGTCATTCAAAAATATTACCTGCAGGAAGAAACACAGGAGCAGATTTCAAAGGAATTAGGCATCAGCCAGCAGGCGGTATCCGCAATGATTTCCCAGGCAGTCCGCAGCATCCGTAAAAATTATCAGGCTTCCCAGAATTGCCCTGATTACAGGATATGTTGCGGGGAGGGCCGGGCATGAGAGGGAAACAGCCGAAGGAACGGGATCATTATGTGCTGCGGATGGCGGACGGTACATTAGTGGATGTGACCAGGGAGGTTTATTTAGAATGGTATCGGTCACGGCGCAGGGAGCGGTATCAGAAGGAGCGGAACCGGAAACATGGCATATGCAGTCTGGACAGCTTAGAGGTCCGGGGGAATGGTTCAGGGCATTTCCAGGATGTGGCAGAGGGGGTGGAGGAGACGGTTTTGCGAAATATCTGCCGGGATAAAGTGAGGGAAGTTCTGGAAAAACTGCCTGCAGAGGACGCCAGGCTGATTGAACTGCTGTATTTTGCGGAAGCTACGGTAACAGATACGGCAAAGCTCTTTGGCTGCAGCCGGAAAACGATACAGAACCACCGGAAACGGATATTAGAAGAGTTATGCCGGAAAATGAAAGATCAGGGAATTCAAGGGGGATATTTCTGAAAGCACATGGTTTTCCACTTTGCGACATCGTGTCGCAAAGCGGAGTCCTGCCATCAGGTATATTTTATTCGTATTGTATTTCAAATTCTCCTGGATTGTCTTTGATATTATTTTGTACATCAGGGTTTTCTGTATTAAATTCTGTAACGTATTCAAAAGAATAAGCTTCCTTACCTTTTTGTGCATTTTTTTCAGAAGTGAATACATCTACGGATACATTGTTAGGATATCCGTTTATATCAAACGAAAAGCGTGTACTGTGGAAATCATTGTCAAGGATATGCTGTATGATTTCCCTGGAACATGCTTCTTTATCCGATACGTCATCTTTATCGGCAATGACATCAATATCCAGCTCATACCAGTTACCGGATGTTGTGTTATTGGAAGAGAGAATGTCCATTTCAATATATTCTTTGGAACACCCACATATCATTCCGCATGATAATAAAATTAAGAGTCCTGTTTTTTTCATTTCCCGTCACCTCCAATTACCTAATCAAATGGTTTGGTTTTGAATAAAGTATAACATCTGGTGATAAAATTTGAAAGAGTAAAACTAACCAAACGGTGAGGTGCGATATGTATTACAGGCGGATCAGGGATTTGAGGACAGACCATGATTTACGGCAGATAGATGTGGCTGAATTTTTGGGCTGCCATGAAGGTGTATACAGAAGGTATGAGAATGGGGTGCGGGAGATACCGCTATGGGCATTGTTGAAGCTGGCAGAACGGTATGATGTCAGTGTTGATTATATGCTTGGGATTACAGATAATAGAAGAAAATATGGTGAATAGGGTTATGGCACATTAATTTCTCATGCCATAACTCTTTTTGCATCATGCTCTCCTGCAGGATGTTTTATATCTAATACTTTGAGCATTTTCAAATATTGGCCATCTTCTATTTACCTAACCGAATAGTACGGTTTTGATTAGAATATCCTATCTGATGATAAGATTGAAATATAGATCAAACCGAACGGTGAGGTGTAGTATGCATTACAAGAGGATCAGGGATTTAAGGACAGACCATGATTTAAGACAGATAGATGTGGCTGAATTTTTAGGGTGCCATGAAGGAGTGTACAGAAGATACGAAAATGGTTCACGTGAGATACCGCTATGGGCATTGATGAAACTGGCGGAACGGTATGATGTCAGTGTCGATTATATATTGGGGATTACAGATAATAGAAGAAAATATGGGGAATGAAAGGCTATGGGATAAGTCATGTACCATAGCCTTTTATTATTTTCAGGATTGTGTATCTATTCTTCGATTGAGCTAAATCCGTTTTTAATTCTGGCCCGCAGAAGACGGGGGAGCCTGTTGTTTTCCTTTTACAACTTTGCTATTTGTACATCTGTTATTTTTATTTTCATCCCATAAGGCAATATTATGTTTATCGGTATAAGAAGAATTATATTTTATGCCGGAAATATCCTTCCTATTTTTTAAAATGTCTAAAAAATCCAATGGTACGGCATAATTTTGTTCTGCATAAGCTGGAGATGTTAAATAATCTTTTATGAAGATATAGAACGCCCTAATATCAACGGAATAATGGCTGGCGAAAAACTGTACTGTTTCATCTGAAAACAGGCTGTCAAGCCCATCGGAAGCCATGATTGTAAAATCCATTACGCTAATTCTGTTTTTTATAGTGCATTCAGCAACAGAGATATAATCGTTTTCAGCAGCTTTTTGTTCTTTACAGGAAGTCTTTATATCTTCTGCCAAATAAAGGACTTGTTCGCCGGCATGATTTACCCTTCCAGTTATCTTTATTGCTGATGCAGGCGCTACACCAGAATGCAGATCATCATATCCGCTTATTGGTATGCCGTTTTCTTTAATAATCCCTGTATTTTCTCCATCAGCTGGATCAATGATTCTTGCTCTATAATAAATTCCATTATCCAATTCAGTTATGGGTATGTGCATTGCCGCCTGTTGAAACAGTTCTTGGTTCTTTTCTTTTTTTTCGCCATTCAAACTCTCAAAACTAAATTGTTTAACATTAAGCATGGAAAAGAGCGCCAGGTCGGTTCTAATTTTAAAGTCATGCATTTTCATCACTCCTTTTTCAATAAACTATTAACGGGTAAAATTCTGACTGCTTAATAGTTATTCTATCATATCTAAATGTTTTTTCCATTCCAATTTTATCTTATATTAAAAAATCAAAGAAATTTGCAAATCTGCTTGTATTTTACCCTTTCCAGCCTGCTATTAGTGAAAGGGTAACATTTCTGAAAAATTTCCACTATCACAATTCAAAAATTTTCCCTTTCAGCGTACCTTGAAAATTTCATATCCTGCCCAGATTGATACCCGGCATTGAGTGTGCATCTTAGCGTACCTTGCCGGAGAAAACGCCCCAGGAAAGAGAAGCCGGGGCAGGGAACGGGTCTGGGAGGAACACAGGAAAACGCTCAATATAAAATAAAGCCAGTCCGGGAAACCGGATTGGATAACAGCAGATGCCATGCAGGGAAGCCTTTTTGTTCCGGTGTGTTTGAATATGCCGGGACCAGAGGGCTTTCCTGTATTGATGTGCTGTTATCGGCTGGCAGTGCAAATAAAACGAAGGGAGACAGATATATGGGAAGATAGGAAATAAGCGGAAAAGACAGGATGATGGCAGTTATGGGACTGCACAATGAAGAAAGCGAGGGACAAAATATATTGAAAGGAAATGTAAAGAGGATTGTATCCGGCCTGCTGTCGGCGGTCACGGTCTTGTCAGCCTTCTTACAGCCGGTGGGAGTTTATGCGGCAGTGCCGGAGACTGTGGCTTATGAAGCGGAGTACCCGGCTTTTGAGAAGGTGAAAGAAAAACTGGATGCGGATGAAATTGTGGCTGCAAAAGATCATATCGTGGAGATTGACAGTGGCTTTGACGTGGAACATGATTTTTCCGGCATAGAGTTTTCGCCGGATAAAGTAAAAATCACATTCTATGAAGCAACGGACAAAGGTGGGAAAAAGATTGATATCAGGAAGGCAGGGACTTACAAAGCGGTTTATTTTGTAGAGCCGGCCAGTAAGAATCCATCTTACCATATCAGCAGGAACATTATTGTAAAGGAAAAAATGTCTGTATCATCTTCTGAAAAGCGGACGGCAGATGGAGAAGGAAGCGAAAACAGCCATTCCGATGATTCAGAAGGAACGGAAGCAGATGGGGAAGGAGATTTGCCAGGGCAGACGGCAGATGGGGAAGAAATCCCAAAGGAATCCATGACGGAATCCGAGATGGAAGCGGTCATAGAGGGCATGGAACAGGCAGAAGATACAAGACAGGATGCGGAAATGATTGCAGAGGAAGAAGGCATCCTTCTGTTTGCAGAAGCAAGGCAGACGGCAAGGGCTTCTGATTCCGCAACAATGGTAAAGGGAAGGAAGATTTATTATCCCGGCAACCTGGGAAATTACTCTACCTGTTATTTCACGGTAAATGGGAAGATCGCATATTGCCTGGAGTCTGCAAAGGGTTCCCCGGATACCGGGAGCTACGCCGCCCAGATCATAGACGGGAATCCGAACCTGCAGAAAGCGCTTTATTATGGCTATGGCGGCACAGGGGATGTGACTGCAAGCTATATGCCGTCCTTTGGAGAGGATTTAAAGTATGTGTTCACCCATATCGCGGCCAGTTATTTTTACTGCGGCATGGATGGGTTTGCCGGATGCACGATGGATGATTTGCGGGAGTGCGGGGTGCTTGGTTGGATCAATTATCTGGAAAGCCTGCCTGCGCCGCCCGATCCACAGATCAGTTTGAGCAAGACCGCTTTGAAAGCAACCTATGATGGCTCGAAGCAGGTGACGGGGACAACGAAGCTGAACGGTGATTCCAGAAATTCCATTACCATTAAGCTTCCAAAGGATGTGACATTCCATAATAAGACAGACGGGAGCAAGCAGACAGGGGGAAATGTCCGTGTTTCCGGTGGGACAAGTTTTTATTTTACTGCCCCGGTGACGGTCAATGGGGACTGGAATACCGGAGCAATGAAAGGCAGCATCCGGGTGATATGGAAGGCGCTTGTCGTTCCGACAGGGAGCGCCACGCAGGATATTGGGAGTTATTATGAGGAAGAAGGCGGCAATTCCGTGAGCCTATCCGTGGACTGGCTGGAACGTGCAAAAGTGAAGGTAATCAAGGTGGATTCCATTGCCAACGCAAACCTTTCCGGCGCTGTATTCGGCATTTACCGGGATAAGGACTGTACGGACTTGATTACCAGGATGTCTGCAACGGACAGTAATGGTGCGTCGGAAGCGGAAATTGTCATGACACAGAATACGGTGTATCTGAAAGAGATTACGGCTCCGGCAGGATACCGGTATAATGCGACTGCTTACCGTGTGGCTTTGGAAGCGAACCAGACAGCTTCCACGACTGTCCCGGATGTGGAGCAGCTTGGAAATCTGACGATTTACAAGGAAGGCGAGGTTCTGACAGGTGCGGATTCCAATGAGAACGGCACAGCATTCCGTTATGAAAGCCGTAGACAGAAGGGCGCTGTATTTAATGTCTATGCGGCAAAGGATATTACCACGCCGTATGGCTCGGTAGTCTATAAAGCCGGGGAGCTGGTGGCGGAAAACCTTGTGACCGGGGACAATGGCTCTGTGATGCTGAAAAACCTGCATCTTGGCACATACCGGGTAAAGGAAATGCAGGCTCCGAAGAACTTCTATAACAAAGGGGAAACAAAGGATGTGGCGATTGCCTATGCCGGGCAGATGGCGGAGGCGGCGTTTGCCAATGCTACATTTTTAAATGACAGGCAGAAAGCGGATGTGCGTGTGGTAAAGAACGATAAGGATACGGGAAATGGACTTGCAGGGGGAATTTTCGGACTGTATGCTTCAGAAAATATCACCAATGCAGACGGGAATGTTGTTGTATCCAAAGGCGCACTGATAGACAAAGCAACAACGGATGGTGATGGCAATGCAGCATTTTTGGCAGACCTTCCGGTTGGGTTTGGGTATGAGGCAAAAGAAATCCAGGCTCCAGAGGGGTATCTTAGGAATACGGAAGATGTGTATTCTTTCCGGTTTAGTTACACCAATGACCAGGAAGCGAAAGTGACATTCTCCCATACTTTTGCTAATGAGCGTGTCAACGCCACAATCCGGCTGCAGAAGAAGGATAAGGAAACCAACAAAAATATCCCGCAGGGGGACGGAACACTGGAACACGCCGTTTACGGACTGTATGCAAGGAATGACATCCTGCACCCAGATAAAAAGACAGGCGTCCTTTATAAAGCCGGGGAACAGGTGGGAACGCTGACTACGGATAAAGAGGGCAAGGCGGAGATCACAGATTTATACCTTGGGGAGTATTTTGTGAAGGAGGTCACGCCGCCTGCGGGTTATCTGGCAGATGAAACGGAGTATGACTTAGTTTGTAACTATGAGGGAGATTTAGTTGCTACGGTAGAGCGTGACTGCACATCCCCGGAACAGGTGAAAAAGCAGCCGTTCCAGATCATCAAGGCGGCAGATAATGGGAAAACCGATGCGGATTTATTATCCGGCGCAGGGTTTACCGCATGGCTGGTATCTTCCCTGGATAAGAAAGAAAATGGCGGGTATGATTTTGATTCCGCTGAACCGGTGGCAATCGGGGAGAACGGGGCAACGGAAATCTTCACTGATGAAAGGGGCTATGCCTGCAGCATCCCGCTCCCGTTTGGGACGTACATTGTGAAAGAAACGAGCACGCCGCATAATTATACGCCGGTCAAGGACTTCCTTGTGCATGTCACAGAGCATAAGCCGACGACGCCGCAGGTATGGCGGGTGCTTCTGGACGATGAATTTGAAGCGAAGCTGAAAATCGTGAAGCAGGACGATGAAACGAAGAAAGCTGTGCTTGCAGAAAATACAGAGTTCAAGGTGTATGACCTGGACAACGAGAAATATGTGGAGCAGGTGACGACTTACCCGACCGTGGTAACACATAAATCCTATTTCACGGACAGCGAAGGTTATCTGATTTTGCCGCAGAACCTGAAAATCGGTCATTATCGGATAGAGGAAGTCAATGCCCCGTCTGGCTATACGCTGAATGAGAATTATTATGAAGTGTCCGTGGATTCAGATACGTTGTACCAGATGGACGATGTGTCAGGGGATGTTATCATTGATGTTGTCTATGAAAACCATCCGGTAAAGGGGGAGCTGCATATCGTGAAGAAAGGTGAAGTGCTGAACCGGTACGATGATAAGGATTTCCGGTATGAGGTGGAAACATTAGAGGGTGCAGAGTTCAAAGTTTATGCGGCAGAGGATATTTACACCGCTGATTTCCAGAAGGATGAAAACGGGAACCGGATTCTTGAATATGCTTCTGGCGTATTGGTGGATACGCTGGTGACAGATAAAGACGGGAAAGCGTCGATTGAAAACCTTCCGCTTGGCACATACCGGGTAGAAGAAACAAAAGCCCCGGAAGGGTTTGTGCTGAATGGAGAGGCGCAGACCATTACCTTTGCTTACACAGACCAGAACACGCCAATCATTGAACAGACAGCCACATTTGAGAATGACCGCCAGAAGGTGGCGATTGCAGTGGTGAAGAAAGATGCAGAGAATGAATCTGTGGTAGCGGGGGCAGTCTTTGGACTGTATGCGAAGGCTGATATTTTCGCACATGGGGAAGTGATTGTTAAAGCGGATATGCTGCTTGGTGAAGCCATGACAGGGGAAGATGGCAGGGCAGTCTTTGACCTGGATCTGCCTTTCGGGGAATATTACATCCGGGAGGAACAGGCTCCTGCAGGCTATGTATCTTCCGATGAAACCATTGAAGTATCTGCAGCATACCAGGGGCAGGATGTAGAAGTTGCAGAATATGTGTCTGAATTTAAAAATGAACCGACAACCGTTTCCATTAAAAAGACAGACCTTGCAACAGGCGTGGAACTGGAAGGGGCAGCATTGACTGTCCTTGATAAAGACGGGGATATCGTAGATACATGGAAATCCGTCAAAGGAGAGGAACATATCATTAAGCGGCTGACCGTCGGAGAAACTTATACGCTCCGGGAGGAATTAGCGCCTTATGGGTATTTAAAGGCAGAAGAAATCACGTTTACCGTGGAAGATACGGCTGAAATCCAAAAAGTGGAGATGAAGGACGATGTGCCGACAGGTACGCTCCTGATCAACAAAGAAGGGGAGTTTTTAGAAAATGTATCGTTGCTGGACAGCATTGGCGGCTGGATCACGCATCTGTTTGAGTATGTCACCGGCTCACTGAAAGATGTTGTCTTTGAAGTGTATGCCCTGGAGGATATAAAAGCGGCAGATGGGGAGAGTGAGGATTATTATAAAAAGGATGAGCTGATAGCTGTCATCACCACGGACGATAGCGGGATTGCAAAACTGGACAATCTCCCTCTTGGGAAATATTATGTGAAGGAGAAAGAAACAGCAGAGGGTTATGTTCTTGACGGGGAAATCCGGGAGATTGACCTGACTTACCGTGATCAGGACACAGCGGTTGTCACGTTCTCTACGGACTGGCAGAATAACCGCCAGAAAGCAGAAGTCAATGTAATAAAGACGGAGAAAGATTCTGACCGTGCAGTGGAAGGGACGGTATTCGCCCTTTGTGCGAAAGAGGACATCACCAATAAAGATGGCGAAGTGATCATGGAGGCGGATACGGTGATTGAGGAAAAAGCCACGGACGAAGATGGGAAGCTGTCATTTGCGGCTGCCCTCCCGATTGGGTTCCCTTATTATGTGAAAGAAACGGCCCCTGCTCCGGGATTTACCAGCGAAGGTGAAACAAAGGAATTTGACTTCACCTATGAAGATGCGGAGCAAGAAAGCATTTCCTATGAATTTGCCTTTGAAAATGTTCCTACGGTATTTGAGTTTACCAAAACATCCCTTACAGATGGAAAAGAGGTAGAGGGTGCGAAGCTTAAGGTAACGGATGAAGACGGCAATCTTGTGGATGAGTGGGTTTCCGGCAAGGAGCCGCATATCATCAAAGAATTAGTAGTTGGTAAGAAATATACCATGACAGAGACACAGCCTGCAGACGGCTATGTGACTGCGGAGAGCATTGAGTTTGTTGTGGAGAATACAGGAGAAGTGCAGAAGGTGGATATGAAGGATGATGTGACAAAGGTGGAGATTTCCAAGACAGACATAGCCGGGAAGGAACTGCCAGGGGCAAAACTTTCCATTCTGGATAAAGACGGGAAAGAAGTAGAAAGCTGGACTTCCGGGAATAAGCCGCATTATATGGAAATGCTGCCAATCGGGGAATACACACTGCATGAGGAAAGTGCGCCGGACGGCTATCTTGTGGCAGAAGATGTGAAGTTTGAAGTTAAGGATACCGGGGAGATCCAGAAGGTTTCGATGAAGGATGAAGCGGAGCCGGGCGAACCGGATCAGCCGAAGGAAACACCGAAACCGAAAACGCCGTCTGCTGAGACTCCGAAAACAGGGGATGACAGGCCGTTCTGGTTATGGCTTGCCTTGGCCGGGATTGCAGTCTGCGGGATAGCAAGCTCTGTGATTATATTCTGCAGAAAAAGGAAGGAGGACTGACAGCGTTTGGAGCAATCCAAGAAAACGCTCATTGCAACACAATAATAATTTAATAAGACATATGGGCGTTTGCAGAAAGAATCTGTAAGCGTTTTTTTATGCTTGTATATGGGGAACTGTCCATTACAGGTTTTAAATGGGAATGTATCCACTCAGAAATTGATGTATGGCAGTGCCCCATATGGAAAGGGGTGAAGCAGAATGAAAGGAATCATTGCCGCCGCAGGCGTATTTGTGGCGGTCACGCTGTACTCGTGCATCCGGGCAGGGGCGCAGGAGGACCAGCGGATGGAGGAAATGAGGCAGAGAGGGGAATGGGATGCAGGCAGGAAGGACAGACAGCCGGAACCGGGCGAGGGATAACAGGAGATATGCGGCGGACAGGCCGGGTGACTGTAAACACTGTTATTTCTGGAAAGGAAAGCGGAAAGGCTGCAGCCAGGAGGAATGTTATTACCTTCTCCCGAAGGAGAGTCCGGCATCAGTGGATGTTTCCGAAAATCCTCTGCCGCAGGAATTTAGCGGAAATGGCGGTGGCGGCTGTCAAGGATGTCCATACGGCAGGCATTCCCCATGCATCGGTTACTGTCTGAAAAAAATTTTACAGGAGATGGGGGAGAAAAAACAATCCGCAGGAAAGGAGGGGGAACGACTTGCAGGACGAGGTAAATGAGAAAACCGTATCGCTGTGCGTCAATGGCGGCAAGATCTCCGCAAGGATTCTGAAAGCCGCCATGCTGAAAGCGCTGGCAAAGATGGAACAGGAGAAGCGGAACGGGAAGCAGAAAAAAATGGAGAAACAGGCAGTGCAGAAAGCGGAGAAAGGAGCTGCTAAAAGCCACGGGAAACAGAGCATGGAGAAGCTGATGAATCAAGGATGCCAGCTTTCCAATATTGAAGTGACAGACGGCAATATCAAATCCTTTGAGAAATGTGCCCGGAAATACAGCATTGATTTCAGCTTGAAAAAAGACACATCCATCTCCCCGCCCCGTTATTTTGTATTTTTCAAGGCAAAGGATGTGGATGTCATGACGGCGGCATTTAAGGAATATACCGGGAAGTCGCTGAATAAAAGCAAGAAACCATCCGTCCGCAGGAAGCTGGAACTGGTGAAGGAGCGGGTTGCAAAGCACAGGGAGCGGGAAAAGACGAAACAGAAGGAACGGAGGCCGGAGCATTGAGTGGGAAACCAAAAAAGAAACCTGCAGCAGAGAAAAAATCCGTGCCGTTGTCTGGAAAATTAAAAAGCATGATCCGGGAGAAAATGCCTCCCGTAGATGTGAAGCGTCTGGCAATGCTGAATATCCCCTATGTGATTGTGTTTTATCTAGTGGATAAATTAGCGTGGCTGTACCGCCATTGTGTAGGGGATTCCATGATAGAAAAGTCGATGGCGCTGTTCTTAAATTTCCAACTGGCGTTTGAAAATCCGATTCCGAGTATTCATGGGGGTGATCTGCTGGCCGGAGTGGCCGGGGCTGTGGCTGTGAAACTCATGGTATATCTGAAAGGCAAAAATGCGAAGAAATACCGGCAGGGAGTGGAGTATGGATCTGCAAGGTGGGGAACGCCGAAAGATATTGCCCCATACATAGACCCGGTATTTGAGAATAATATTCTCCTGACGCAGACGGAACGCCTTACCATGAACAGCAGGCCGAAACAGCCAAAGTATGCCAGGAATAAAAATGTAATTATTATTGGAGGAAGTGGAAGCGGCAAGACACGGTTCTATGTGAAGCCGCAGCTCATGCAGATGACGCCGAATGTCAGCTATTGTGTCACTGATCCGAAAGGCACAATCCTGGTCGAATGTGGGGAGATGCTGAGGCGTGGCACACCGAAAATGAAAGACGGGAAAGCGGTACGGGATAAGAATGGAAAAGTTGTTTATGAACCGTATAAGATCAAGGTTTTAAATACCATCAATTTCAACAAAAGTATGCATTACAATCCGTTCCGGTATATCCGCTCGGAGAAAGATATTTTGAAGCTGGTGAACACTATTA
>CAJUKA010000108.1 GCA_910586585.1 uncultured Lachnospiraceae bacterium | reverse complement strand
CTTGATTTATGCGGTGTTGCGGTGGTTGTCTATAAATACTTGCCCCGAACGGAGCCGGAAAAACAACAGTTATGAAAATGCTCACAAATCTCTGGAAACCAACCTCAGGAGAGGTCTGGCTGTTCGGAGAAAAGCTTACGCCTGCATCTTATGAGGTGCTGAAAAGGATGGGAAGCATTATTGAATTTCCATGTTTTTATGACCATATGAGTGGAAAGGACAATTTGCAGCTTCACTCTGAGTACATGGGGTATCATACTCCCGGATGTGTGGAGGATGCGCTTGAAATGCTGGGATTAGCAGATGCGTCCGAAAAGCAGGTAAAAAGCTATTCATTGGGAATGAAACAGCGTTTAGGAATTGCCCGCGCAATCCTCTGCAAACCGGAACTGCTGATACTTGACGAGCCTACAAACGGGCTTGATCCAGCCGGAATGAAACAGATCAGGGATTTATTCAGGATGCTGTGCAGTGAATATGGAATTACAATCATTATATCCAGCCATATGCTTTCAGAGGTGGAAAGCATTGCAGATACGATTGGCGTTATCAATCATGGAAACATGATGAAAGAAATTTCCATGAAAGAAATCTCGGAAATGAATACGGCATATATAGAGCTTGCGGTTGAGAATACCAAAAAAGCGGCTTATGTTCTGGCTGACAAACTGGAGCTAAGCAACTTCAAGGTAATTGATGAGAAGTGTATCCGCATCTATGATGCCTGTATTGATACAAAAGACATATCAAAGGCATTAGCCATGAATGAGGTGGAAATCAATTCTATCAGTAAAAAAGCGGAAAGTCTTGAGGACTATTTCTTAAAGCTGACAGGGGAGGGTGTAAGGAAATGATAAAACTGATAAAACTGGAATGGAAGAAGAATAACATAGCAAAATATATGCGGGGTGCGGTCATTCTGGCGGCGTTTCTCTGTCTGTTTGTATTCGCACTGGCATTTTTGGGGATTGCAAACGATCCGGACGGTACGCTGGATGCAGCAGAGGGAATGGGTACAATCTCTGCGCCGATTGAACTGTTTACAAGTATGTCCTTCCTGATATTCACAAGTGTTATGCTGGCTTCTTTTATCGTAAGTGCATATAAGAATAAAACAATGAACCTGATGTTTTCTTACCCGATTAAAAGGCAGAAAATCTTAGCATCTCAGATGATAGCGGTCTGGCTGTTTAATTTTGCTGCGCTGGTGGTAACGAAACTGTTGATTTATGCCTGTGTTTCTATCGGTTCACTAAGCATGGAATCATCATTTGCGATTGACTTCAATATGGGAAGCCTGTCCTTTTATATCCAGCTTTTGTTAAAGTCAGTTGTGATTGTGAGTATGAGCTTTATTGCGCTTTTTATCGGAATGATAATGAAGTCATCGAAAGCAACAATTATAGCTTCTTTTATACTGATTTTTCTCACACAGGCAAATATCGGAGATTTTTCGTTAGCTGGTAACTTGGTATTTCCCGCTATTTTGACGGTCGTATCATTTACGTTTGCGGTGCTGTCCGTTTTCAATGCGGAAACAAGGGATTTGTTGTAAAGGAGATAATAAATTGAAAAAAATAATAGATTTCTTCATTATTGTAATGTGTTGCGGCATCTGCCTTACCGGATGCGGCAAAGGGAACAAGGTTAATGATAAACAGGATTTTAAGGTTGACGGTATTTCCGAGATTAATGTAAATATTGAGTCATGGGAATTGAAAGTGGATGCATCTTCCGATGAAAACATTCATGTTAGCTATAGTGGAACGATTGAAAAAGAAAAGTCGAATATCGCAATAACGCAGAAAGATGATGCCTTGAATATCCTGCAATCAGATAAGCAGCAAAATATGTCAGAGCAATTTTCGGCTGGAAAGCCCGGTGAAATTACGGTATATTTGCCTGAAGGAATAGAAATCCCATTTAAAATTAACAATGGAAGTGGAAATATGCAGATTGATAACATTTCTGTTCAGGAGCTGTCATTAGTCAATACATCAGGATATGTGGTATTGTCTAATGTGACTGTGAGTAATGCTAAAATAGTCACAACATCAGGAGATGTAACGTTTGAAAACAGTACGATACCTGATGTGGAAATTGTAAGCAAATCAGGATATGTGACATTAAAGGATGTAAATTTTGATTCTTTGGCGATTGTCACCAGTTCCGGTGAAGTCGGTGTAGGAGGAGCAGGCGTTTATTCAGCATTGAAAGTACAGACTGATTCAGGCGATGTATCCGTATCACATAAGGAAAGTCCAACGGATTTGCAATTAGATGTTACAACTGATTCTAATGATATAACAATGCAGCTAAGCAATATAGATTTTACAAAAGACACATCAGGCTGTAAACAGGGAAATATCGGGCAAGGCAATAACAAATTAGAGATTAGCAGCAGTAGTGGAACAATAATTGTAAAATAGAAACAGGTTGAGGATAATTAAGGAAAGAAGTGATGTAAAATTGGAAATGTGATACTCATTAAAATGGAGAATGTTGATGATAATTTTATCAATCAGCTCAGGTGTCTGATAGAGGAATATGGCTATCAATTACCTATCTATCAGTACACGCCGCCCATAGCGGATAACTGCCCCGGCTTCGTTTGCTAAATCCATTACCCTGTCACGCCCTAAATTATATCGCTCTATCGCCATTTCTTTCGTGATGAATACTCCATCTTTACTTCTATTCGTTGCCTTTACCATGCGCCTTTACCTCCTACATTTATTTATGAACACGAAAACAATCCGTGTAAAATCCGTGTAAATACTTCTTTGTGTGTATATGAAATACCCTGTTTTCCTTGAATTTTAGGTAGTGTATTACGATAACCATGGTTAAAATTTTAATATCCCCAATGCAGAATCCTTTTCCAATCCAATCCCTCCTTCCGTGGTGTCGTAGCTTACCTCTGTTTTGGCGGGATTGCAAGCGGAAAAATAAGTTATAAAAAATTCATAAAAGATTTGTTGCGTTAACCGATATAAAATAATAAAATAGAGATAGAAAAGTATGAATTGAAACGGAAGAACCATACTAACAAAGGAGGTGTTTATTATGGCAACTTCAAGTATCACAAAGAATTTTGTCATTTCCGGCAAGGAACAGGTGGAGATGTTCATCAATGCGATTGAAGAATCTGCCAAGAACCGTCCTGTGCGTACTCCGGTAAATGTAGAGTTCATTGAAACTGAGGATGAACTGCGAGAATTTATGAGGTTCAGGGAAAAGAAAGCAAAGGAGAAATTAAATGCCAGCAACGGATAAATTTTTTGCAATCAATATCCGCAAGTATTTGGCATTAGGAGATGACCAAGAAGCCGGGGAGCCTGCGCTTGTTAAGCTGCTCTCCGGGTTTTCCTGTCCAAAGAATCCGGATTTGGAACGGTTTTTGAAAAAAAGTGCAATAGAGTTCACAAAAAAGAACCAGTCAGTTACATATCTTGTTTTTTCCAAAGATAATGGAGAAATGCTGGGTTATTTTACCCTTGCATTAAAACCTTTAACAGTAAGGGGAGAAACAGTAAGCAATACTGTAAAGAGAAAGTTGTTGCGCATCAGTGAATGGGATGAAAAAACAGATACTTATACTATGTCTGCATATCTGATTGCACAGCTTGGAAAAAATTACGCGGGCGGCAGGGATAAGGAAATCTCTGGAAAGGCGCTTATTGAACTGGCTTGGATGATGATTGAAAAAGCACAGTATATGTTTGGCGGCATGGTAACATTCTTAGAAGCTGAAAATGAGGAAAAGCTGTTATCATTTTACCGTGACAACCGCTTTTCGCAGTTCGATACCAGGCAGACTGCATCAGATACGGACGAGGCGCATGAACTGGTACAGCTTTTAAGGCTGCTCTAATGTGATTGCGCCGCACTGAGAATTATGGATTTTGTCGGTAAGAGCGCAATTTGTCGAATCCCGTTTGTTGAATGTCGAATTGGGTGGGGTAAATGGGGTAAAAGTCATCATAATCTAACAGCGGCACAGGCGGCGATAAACAATGTAGGAAAGTAGATTACAAATATATGTACTTTACGGAGTATCTGATAACCAGAGCTGATGTGAATGATTTCATGGCACATCGTCCGGAGTACACAAAGGCGAACCGCTTTGAGGATTTCGTTTGTAAAATCTATCTTTAACGATTAGGGGAAAATTCATTTGAGAGTTTTCCCCTTTTTTCGTGGTTTTTTCAAAGGATTCTATCCCAAACAAAGGATAGAGTCCTTTTTATATACACAAACAAAATAATCAAAGGAGGTTCACACATGAACAACACAGCGTTAAGAGCAGGGGCGCAGAGCGCCAACAACACACACATGGTTTTTGCAAACGAGGAACATGAGAAGTTTTATTTTGAGAAACTGGGACAGGCGAGGTATCAGGACTGCTACCACAAGGCGTTGATCTACATTCTCGGCATATCTGAGGACACAAGGAATCATTTCAGCCAGATTTACGATATCAAGTCCGGGTACATCAAAACAGAGTGTCTGCATCAGGGCTGGCAGACAAGCGGCAGTG
Source organism: uncultured Lachnospiraceae bacterium (assembly GCA_910586585.1). Lineage (GTDB taxonomy): Bacteria > Bacillota > Clostridia > Lachnospirales > Lachnospiraceae > COE1. The sequence goes on along the minus strand of CAJUKA010000108.1, from coordinate 8,427 downwards.
TCCGGGTGGTAAGGCTTGACTTTTATGGGAGATGGAGGAATACGGCTATACATGGAATGAAATGCTGCCATTGACACAGGGGAGGGCATTAGAGCTTTTTGACCGTGACCTGCCTGTGTGCCTGCTCCATGAGGACGGCTCTGAAATCGGCGTCAATATCCATACACCGGGAACGGAGGCGTTTGAGGATGTGGGGATTGACATTTTAACCGGGAAACGGATTGACCTTGATATTTTAGAGTATATCCCGGATATAAAGGGCAACCCGCAGGCAATGGAAGTGATTGCGGAGCTTGCGGCAAAGCTGCCGGAAATGGAAATAGACGGACGTATGAGCGAGGAATTTGAAGCGAAGGTATGGGAGAAGCGTATGCCCGATCTGACACCTGCAGAACAGCTTGCGGTGGAGCTTGACCGCTTTACATATGATTATGATACCGCCCTTTACCGTGACAGCAGCCAGAGCATGACGGAGAACGTGTCGGAGATTGCGGAAGCCTTAAAGCAGAGGGATACCCACGATATTGCATTGTGGCTTGCCGATATAGCTGCGGACGGAACGGCGCCGGAGGAAAGAAAGAGGGCTATGGAGCTGCTCGAAAAGCTGGCAGAATACAAGCCCCTTGCGAAGATTGAGGAAATGGAAGAACAGAATTACAACATGGTGGATAATGTGCTGAATAACGGCGCAGGGGAGAAAGCGCAGAAAGAGGAAAACAAAAAGGTACAGGAGAAGCCAGCCGCAAAGCCGTCCTTAAAAGCCCGCCTTGCGGAGAAAAAAGCGCAGGCGGCAGGACAGGGGCATGAAGAAAACATAAAAAATAAGCAGAGGGAGATGTAAGGATATGGATACAATGTTTACCGTGGAAGGAAGCAATTTGATCTGTATATTTGCAGGAGAGAGCAGGAACGAGGCCATAGAGGATATTGAAAGGGCGCTGCCGTATCTGGAAGATACGGATATGGCGGCGCTGTCCGGCAGGGTGATCGGAAAACTGCGGGATATGACGGATGAAGAATTTGGACAGCTTGAACTGACAGAAGCGGAGTGAATCACAGCAGAACAGGTTTTCCCTGCCCGGTTTCCATTTGGGCAGGGGAAGCCTGTTTTTTTTGCGCCAGCCGGGGAAACATACCCGCATAAAGAATTAAAAAAACAGCCCACTGCTATCTTTGAAGTTTTGACGGTTCACTGTATAATAGGTGCAGGGAATGGAGGAACTTAAGATGTCAAAAAAGAAAAACCGCCCGCACGGGCATTACTGTAAAATATGCGGTGAGCATAAGGCAAATGAAAAGTTTTCCGGGAAGGGCCATGCAGCCCACATCTGCAAAGCCTGTTCCCGTTTAAGCGCTGCGGAAAAAGCGGCGGCAATGGATATGAACCGCCTGATGGACTTCCCCATGCGGCGGCTTACGGACAGCGAGAAGAAATGGCTGAAAGCCAAAATGCACGATCAATGCCCGGAGGTGGCTGACACGGCACGGGAGGTTTTCAATGTCTGTTTTCCCCATGCAGAGCGCAATGCCATGAAAAAGCAGCTTGTTATCAATACATTGTCTTTTGAAGTACATACAGAGGTTTACGATGGGTATGGCGATATGGAAATGGCTGACTGCCGTTTTACCATTGACCGGAAAAGCCGTGTGCTGACAATGACAGATTTCCAGGCAGAGGACGGGGAGCAGTCTGTCACGCTGGAGGGCGGGCAGATGGCGAAGCTGCTACGGTATATCGTACATACACTGGAAATCTTTATGTGGGAGCAGGATTACTGCCTGAAACCTGATGAGGATGATTATTTCACGGATATTCTTTTTGATGAAGATTTATACGGGGATGATCTGGAGGAAAGCGGGGAGGATATGCCAACGGAACCAGAGGGCAGACCGTCCTGGCGGGCACAGGTGGAGTACAGCAACCATACCGTGCAGGATATTTCCAGTTATGAAGATTACCTGCCGGAGCGCCCGGAAGAATTGTATCTTTCTCTGCTGGAGTATTTTGAGCCGGAAGATGAAGAATTCTGATGTATTTGTTTGTAAAATTCCGGAAGCGATAACATTGGCATTCAAAGGTGTCTTAGTTCTTGGTGGATAAAGTTGCGGAAACCTCACAAGGCCCGAAAATACGGCATTCTTGGCACTACATAGGTCTGAAAGATACATCATTTTTTTGTGTTTTAAGGGGCATTTTTACATTCGGGAGTGGGTGAACCTCTGTTCTGTATGAGTAAAATGATAAAAAGAATATGGGAAAATGATAAGACGAGGGAAATACAAACCGCTTAATTAATACAAAGGGTGTAAACAGAATATTGGGAAAATCGTTGAAACAAGGGATTCTGGCATATTGGTTGTTGCTGGAATCCCTTGTTTGTTTTTTGACCAATTTGAAATCTATGGAAGTCGGCAGTGATGATACCGTGTAAATAAGTGCAAAAATGAATTTATATGACTATTGAAATGAATGGTCGTGATGGGGAAAGCAGAAAATCTATAATTCAAAAATAAAAATACATTTGAACTATTGACAATGACAATGGACTGTGATAATTTATAGTCAGTTGGACAAGACGGAGGAATAAGTATGAGTGAAGAAATTAAAGTTCATCCGATTCAATCTTTTAAAGACTATGGTCTGGCAAAACGTAATTTTGAGGAACTGACAAAAAAAATCAGTTCGTTACAGTTGGATTTGGAATTGGATGATGAAGAAACACCTAAACTGGAGAGCGGAATTGTGGAACTAAACCAAAAAATAGAGGAGCAGAAAAAACAGATTTATGATTTTATTAATGCACAGGCAAACTACGATTCTAAGTTTTTAAGCGGTAATCTGGATTATTTGCTAAAGATGCATAGTCTGCGTATTTCTGACCTTGAAGAACTGTTAGGCGTGAGTGCAGGGTATGTTTCCAGGACTGTTAATCCAGATTCGAAGAAAAGACTGTCTGTGGATATCGTTTGGAAAATATCAGTGATTTTTCAAGTTAACGTTGACGATCTTTTAAACATTGATTTTCAGGTGCCGACTCAATCGTTGCGTGATGTTATTGACTTTTTTAAGAAATTAAAACAGGAGACTGATGAAGCAACAATTCATTGGAACAATCAAGGTAATAAAAAAGAAAACTTTGTAGGAATATTTTTCAAGGAATTGGAGGAAGGCGGACTGGATGGGACAAAGCGGTATCAGTATGCTCCGGATGGATTTGCAAATAGTACAAAGGCGGTAAGGCTTACGGATGATATTTTTTCCGCAGAAACCAGTATAGGCGAACTTTACCTTTTGCCACTTGAAAATCAATTTGATGAAAAGGGATATGAACTGTATCGTTATACAGGTGGAGAGGGTTATAGTCCAAATTATGATTCAACAGACTTGGATTTAATCTGTTCAACCTTTGATGATAAAAGCAATACATTAAAAGGAAAATGCGATGAGCTTTTTAAATCTGTCAAATTACATGAATCAGATTTTGTAATATCTGAAACGGCGAAAAGTTTGATTGATAGGTATTTAAACCCTAAAAAGAATAATGCGTCAGATGGTTTTATGAATATACCAGATGGCATTGACGAAGAACTGCCGTTTAATTGAGGGAGGTGTTATGAATGGAAGGAATAAAAACCAAAGGGGTAATCAAATGCCCTTGTTGTAGAAAGGGAAAGATTGTTGCGTATGAAGACGCTGCAGGAAAATCCTCTATTGAATGTGGTAAATGCCATGCCTTTTTACTGGTAGATTATGATAAAATGACCGCAGAACCAACCTCGCGGGAAAAAGAAGTTTACAAAATGGTTGTAAATGCATAAGATAGCGTTTGCTGACTGAGCAACAGGGCGTCATATAGGACAGCCACTAATAGCCAGAGCAGATTATTGGGACAGGGCATAGACTCTGCCAGATAATTTGTTCTGGCTATTTTATGTTTATGAACAGTACATGGGACAAACCATGTAGATGATATTTAATTATTATGGAAAGGATGGAATGGATATGGTAAACTACATTATTCGATTATTGGGAGGGATTGATAAATTCCTATCTGCACTGATTGTATTTATGGTGATAAGTTACATAGCAGAAATACTTCTTGTGATTGTAGGGGAGGAGAAGCAATCCAATGTGTTTTTGCTAAAGAATATGTTTAAGAAAGTAGCGATATTTATTCCAGTGATTGTTTCAAATATAATAGGTACAATCATAGAAAGTAATTGCGCAATTCGGACAACGGTTATTTTGTTTTACATCTCCAATGAGGGGCTTGCCATTTTAAAGAATATAAACCAGCTTGGAGTGCCGCTTCCTCAAACATTGGTAAAGATGCTAAATCAGATAGGGGATAGAAGATAACATTATTCTGATGCGGAAAAATTTCATGGAGCAGGGAGGGGTCTCTTAATTACAGAAAAAGTACATTTATGAAAAAAGTATTTTCAATTTTGGTTGTTTTATGCTTTTCATTCCCGGAAAATAGTCGTTTCATGCCATCTGATTAAAAACAGCAAATTTTCTGTGGTATAATCAATGGGGATTTTTACTTTAGCGGGAACAATATTTTGCCGAAGTAATAGGAAAGTGGGATATCAGCCGGGATGGAGAGCGGGCATTGTGCTGCCTGCGCAATCATGGAGCATTTTGATAATCCGTCAATGGCTTGTGGAGCATATCGGCAAAGTATGGAAAATCTCAAATCTTATATGCAGCGCCAGTGGAGTCTTGTGGGAGGAATGCCAGACTTATAACCGGCTGGGGAAGAACGCCTGCACAAGCCACAAGATCGAAGCAAGGGATTTGTATAATCTTGTGCTGAAAGATATACAGGATCTGGCGGCGATGGCTTTGAAAGATGCGGATGTATTTTATCAGAGGCTGTCTAGCCGCATGGAACGGCAGTATATGGCGGATGCTTCCGAAATGCAGAAAGAGTGTGACCGGCTGGAAGCAAGGAATCAGGAGATAGACAGCATGTTTATGAGCCTTTATACAGATAAGACGAAAGGCATCCTGACGGAACAGCGTTTTCTGAAGCTGACTGCCACTCTGGAGCAGGAACAGGAAGCCAACCGGAAGCGGATTCAGGAGCTGGCTCTGGTGATGCGCCGTACAGACGAGCAGGAAAGTGATGTTCGGACGTTTATGCAGGAAATCCGCAGATATGTTGCAATTCAGGAACTGGACGAAGCTGTGTTGAACCGGCTTATTAGTAAGATTCTGGTGGGTGAAGTTAGGAAAATGGATGGGCATAAATGCCAAGAAGTGAAGATTGTATATAACTTTGTTGGTGAGATATCCATATAATTTCATATTTGAATAGTATGATTAACTCACATGGAATCTTTTGAATACATGTGAGTTAAATGCTAAATGAGAGCGAGAATGCAAGAAAAATTAGTTATTCTAAAAAAACAAGCATAGTTGCATAAAAAATTAAAATAACTATTGCAATATTAGCAGGATTAGTGTATAATACGAAAATGGAGGCAGGGAAATGGGAACAACAGTTTTTAAAAGCATCATGGCTGAAAACTTTGCATCATTTGCAGAAAGAATAAAGTTTACTTGTATAGCAGACGAAAGCAAAAAAGAGCATCAGCTGAATACCTTTAAAGCAGGAGACGAAACAATCAATAAGGTTTCTTATGTTTATGGGGCAAACGGTTCTGGTAAAACTTATTTTTGTAAGATATTGCGGGAAATTCAAAAAATGATAGCATTATCTCCGTTATCTATGATGAAAAATTCTCAGATAAAGGCAATGCTTCAGAATGAAGGTTTAACCAAACAAGTACCAGGATTTGCTTTTGACGTAAAGTATAGGGATGTACCAACAACATTAGGCATTGATTTGATTGTTGACAATGTAACTTATCATTATGAGTTTTCTATGTTGGATCAGAAGGTTGTTCACGAATTATTGACAAAAAAATATAGACGCACTGAAAAGGTTTTAGAAAGGACATCGCCTAATTTTCAAGATATACTGTTAAGGTCAGAGCTAAAAGCTTTTGAAGATACAAAAAAAGTTGTAAAAGAAGATGCTTTATGTCTAGCAATGGCTGCAATGCTAAATAATGAATTTGCAAATATGATAGTAGATGCTATAAAAAATATTAATATCTTTAATATGACTTCACCGAGGCTGAATCCAGGTGAATCGGCATCATTTTCGGATGAACGGATTCAAAGGTATGTAAAAATTTTACGAAAAGCAGATCCAACTATACGAAATATACAAGTTGAATACGAAGAAGAGGAAATTGCCAGACAGAAGGTAGATTCAGATGATTTTGAGAATAGGGAGATAATACAAACAAAAACGACTGTTGGAGTTAAGTCAAAACATGCTTTATACAACGATGGAATAGAAATTGAAACAGGAACTGAACAAATAGATTTTTTTAGAGACGAATCATTAGGAACAATAAAACTATTTACAACATTGCCACACCTATTTGATGTATTGGAAGAGGGAGGGATATTATTTTTAGATGAAATCGAGAATGGATTACATCCTTCATTAGTTAAGGAAATGATTTCCCTTTTTACCAATGATGAAAGTAATCCTTTTCATGCTCAGTTGATTTGTACAACGCATCAACCATTATTGATTAGTGAAAATGTTAAAAGAGACCAAGTTTGGATTTTAAGTAAGGATAAATTTGGAAAAAGCATTTTACAAAGATTGAGTGACGAAAGCTTTTCCAGAACAAAAGTTAATTTAACCAACAAAATATTGGAAGGAGCGTTGGGATGTAATCCAGAAAGTTTTTTTAATATAACATAGGATAGAAAAAGACACTGAGTTGCCACACCCAGTGTCATGAAAAGAAAAATTCTTGACTCTATTTCTTTTCGCTTGCCAAGACGATTTTAGCATAGAGTCACAAAGAAAACAAGATTGATTTTTGATTTTCATCAAATTTCACAAATATGTTCTACATATTTATACGTGTAATGCCAGTACACAATGAAATTTGTTTTTCTTTCCTGTGAAAATATAGATAAAAATATTTTTACAAGGAGGTACAGTTATGATGTACGCAAAAAAAATTAAGATGCAGTATGGATGTAGCAATTCCAATAACGTACAGGAAATTGCGGAGATTTATGTGGACGGATGTAATAATCCTGGCTTTTTTAAAAAGGCTGATCTTCATGACTATTTAAAGAAGAATCCTGGAAGCATTAAAGTTTATATTTCTCCATATCCAGATTTGATTCCCGCAGTAAGTTCCAAAGGCGAAAAGTATGTTCGTTCCGAGTCAAATGATACACCAAGGGACAATTTACTTAGATTGCCAAGAGTTTAAGGGGGGTGAAAACATGGCAGTTCATCATGGTGGAAAAGTTGGTAAGGCTGGTAAGACATTAGCATCTAAAACGACGAGCAAAAGTGCAAAAAGCAAAGCAGGTAAAACGTTAGCGGATCATAAAGCGGCAAAACACTAAGTTGTAAGTAACTGTAAAACGTTAAAAAGCGGTGCGTGGAAATAGGGCATCGCTTTTTGATGTTGTTATAAAGTGGACTCATAGTAATAAGTATATTTATACTGTTTGAAAATCTTGTAAACTGTTAATATATCTCAATTTATAAATATTTCCCATAAAAATCTTTTGCGGTCACGATTTGAATATTTCCAAACTGTTCTATTACAAGGAGATCCTTATCTCCGCTGACAATATATAAGGCATGAGAATCTTTTGCACATTCCAGAAATTTGTTATCATCGGGGTCACGGCATATTTCAACATGAGTAACAGGTTCGATAATTTCCATAGCTTTAATTAACGGGCTTAAGATGGTTCTATTAATATGCCCTTGTTTTCTGTCAATCATTTCCTGCACGATTTCCTCGTATTCGTTAATAATTTCTGTCGTAGCGCAGGCTATTATCTTCTGATCAACAACAGCACGAAGAATTTCTCTCGGAAATCCGCCCAAAAACACACCAGAAATCAAAACATTTGTATCTATCACAATTCTCATACTCGTTTCTTCTTTCTAACCGATTTGACTATATCATTAACATCGTCTTCATTATACCCAACAGACTTTGCCCATTTTTGCGCTTCGTCCAGTGAGGCTTCAAATTCTTCAGCAGAAGGAAGTTTTAAAGTCTTGAGCATGATAACATCTCCTGAAGTATATGCCACCAATTTATCACCTGTATCAATCGACAGGAGTTTTCGGATGCTCACAGGCAAAGAAATCTGTCCTTTGGAGGAAACTGTTAATATTTGTGTACTCATTTGCTTATGCTCCTTTCAAGTAAGATTTTCTTACCTATATTATGCCACAGTACAAAAATATATGCAAGAAAAATTGAATTCACCACCAGAATAAACGCATGAACAGATATTTTCTAATTGCCATCCAATTATTTGGTGAGTTCGTCAATGGAATCTAATAAATCATT
>CAJUKA010000107.1 GCA_910586585.1 uncultured Lachnospiraceae bacterium | reverse complement strand
ATCTCCCTTCGTCCAATGTCATTCTTTTTCATCCAATTATAAGTCTTTTTGGACGTAAAATCAATTTATTGGACGAAAAAAGTTGCAAATTCTTTAAACAAACAAGCGAAACTTCATACAAACACGAAAACTCCATGCAGTTTCCGTGTTTGTATCATATCCCCCGTTTTTCAGCAGCATTTTCCGTCAAGCTAATACATCTTTCAGCCAAAACCAACAATATACTACACCTTTCGCTTTATACTATCACGGAAACCCTGGACTTTTGCGTGATAGTATACTTTTGCCTGATAGTACGATTTTATCCCCTATCGCCACCCTATCAGCGGCGTTCAAAAACATGAAAAAGCGGGGTTCACCATTATACGCACTAACTTTGCAAAAAGCAAAGAAGCTGCTGTCGGGTATGTTTTCGTTTTTCAATAAAAGCTATCTTCACCAGTTCCAGAATGTCAAGGCTCATCGTTTGTATATTCGGTAATATCATCATAAAAATAATAAAGGTAAATTTTCTGAAATAAAATAGAAAAGATGTAAAAAATCCCACTGAAAAGTGGAGGTGAAGAAAAAAAGGGTACTTTGGAAACACAGTGTTTTCAAGGACTGTGAGTTTCCGAAAGTACTCTAAAACAGGTCTGGAGAGTGTCTGTTAAGTTTTTTGGCATAGCAAAATCGCCCGCTACACGCCGTTTTTTTATTTGGTGGGCTTTCGCCTGAAGGAGAGCCGACAGACTATGATGATATTAGCCCACATGTTTATCGGCTCTGCATCTATGTGTCTGGCTCTTTAATAACCACTATTTCAATTTCTTGCTTTTCAAGATTGCTCATTTACCTTTTGTCATATTACTTCATTTCTTGACTTATAATTTTATAAAAGTTCACTATCTAAAGCTCGTAAATTTATGATAGAAACTATTTCCTGTTGTATTCTTTCAACTTCATCAATTCTAACTCTGCCAATACAGTTTCTTTCCATTTTATAATCTACATCTGGAAATAATTTTTCCAGCAAATTATTTATTTCTGGAGATGCCCCCATTGAAGCTATCACAAGAGATGTCATATCATATTGTTTTAGTATTTCTCTTAATTCGTTTTCTGGAACTTCTGATAATTGCTCAAAATCAGTTATCTTTTTAGTCGGTATATTTGGCTCTAAAATATCATTTATAGTAATTCCGTAAAGCTTAGATATTTTTAACAGAACCTCTAAATCTGGAATAGCTGCTCCCGTTTCCCATTTTGAAACAGCTTGTCTGGATATATCCAACCTTTTTGCTAATTCGTCTTGTGTGTAGTTATGTTTTTTTCGCAGTAATTGCAAATATTTTGAAATGATGTTTGTATTCATAAAAATTCCCTCCTTTTTTCTATTATAAAATGACCTTATAGAAAAATAAAGAGCTTGAAAAGTGCCAAAAAGCAATTAGCAGTTGCTGTCATTTACCTTATTTCGGTAGATGTCTTATCTGCATTCGGTATATCGCAGACTTTCTATGTATTGTAAGATAAAGCAGTCAAATGAAAAATCTTGACTGTCTGTGTAAGCAAAAACAGAGCCAACAAACTGTGGTTTTATTTCACAAGTTCATCGGCTCTGCGTCTGTGCGTCTGGCTCATTTATCAGTATTATTCCATGCTAATTTGTTTATTCGAAATACCCATAAATTCTTCTGTTTTTATTTCTCAACTTAGACATTTTGTATTCAATTTCTTGGTAACGGTTATCTGTAAATTCTTTACCCCTATCAAACTTTCCTGTTTGCATTTTGGGAAATAGAAGGGGAAATTCTTCAGTTCTGTATCTTCTTTTATCCTGTTTCGAGTTTTATTCCCACAAATGGTGCAATGTATCCATTCAAACTTTTCCATTTTCATCCTCCAATGCGTCCTATAAAATATCTTATATACCTAACTGAAAAAGCAAATTATATGCTATCATTTTTCCTCTAATTTCTTCATCCCCTCAATCAGAATATCTATTGATAAATTAAAACTATCTTCATTAGATTCGTTTAGTCAATAGATATGTCATACAATTTGCATTAACCTTAGTTATAAAAAGGCGATAGAGTTTCTTATACTCCATCGCCATTCTATTATGCGTATATGATTTCCTCGTTCACAATCTCTCGCACACGCCCTTATGTTATTTAAGTATTGTATCCATTCTAAGGCGTTTTCTTCCTTTAGCGTTATGCCCTGTAAATTCAACAATGATGAATTGATACTGTCAATATACAGCGGAAATGTAAATTCCTTCTCAAATTCATTAGATGAATTGTGCAAAGAGGTAACAACAATATGAAAATTTGTATAATAAATGGAAGTCCCAAAATGGGTAATAGTACATCTGAATTGCTGATTGAATATTTAATGCCTTTTATCAAAAGAAATGAAATAATAACATACAAAGTGTGTAAAACGACTTTATCCAAAGCACAGTTTTCACAAATACAGAACCTAATGTTTTTGCATGAAAATAAATACTCAAAGTAAAATGGATTTTGATAAAAAAACATTACATATGTTTTTCCGAGCATAGGAAGTAATGAAGGACTATCTTTATATTCCATAACTGTTTTTTCTAATGTAGCGGCAAATAAATCCATAATATATCTCTGAATTGCAACTATAAATTCATCTTTAGACTTAAAATGAGCATAGGGCGCCGCATTACTAACTCAACATATTTCAGCTATTTTGCGTAAGAATAATGCTTCTCCCCCTTTCTGTTTAATGAAATCTATCCCTGTTTTGTGTTTTGCCTTGTTACTGGCTGTCACCATTGAAAAAAATGTTCCCAAATCTCCCCAAATTCCTTTTGGTAGTTTTTTCTCTTTTCCATGTACCACCAACAGCCCTCAAACCCTTGTAAATGCTACATTCTTTTTCACCAAGCCCTACCTTTACACTTCGAGTTTATAGCCCATGCCCCAGACTGTTTTGATCAAGTCGCCTTTGTCGCCCATCTTGCTTCTTAGTTTTTTCACATGAGTATCAATGGTCCGCGCATCGCCAAAATAATCATAATTCCAAACGCTGTTCAGTATCTTTTCTCGTGACAACGCAATCCCCTTATTTTCCACAAAGTATGTCAGAAGTTCAAATTCTTTGAAACTTAGCTCAATGGGACTACCATCAATTGCCACAACATGCGCCGCTTTATCAATAGAAATTCCTCCACATTCAAGCAATGTATTTTCGGATACTTGCGCTGTTCTGCGTAGGATTGCTTCAACACGAGCAACTAAGATTTTGGGACTGAAGGGCTTGGAGATATATTCATCTACACCAAGCTGGAAACCTTGAAGTTCATCTCTTTCGTCTGTGCGGGCAGTTAGCATGATGATAGGAACTTTGGAATAATTGCGTATTTCACGGCAAACCTGCCATCCATCCATCTTAGGCATCATAATATCAAGAATAATTAGTGCAATATCCTGATTTTCGAAAAAGATATCAAGGGCTTCGCTTCCATCACCTGCTTCAAGCACCTCATAGTTTTGTTTTACAAGGAAATCTTTTACAAGCTTCCTCATTCTGCTTTCATCATCTACTGCAAGTATCTTGAGTTTATTCATAATAAAAATAATATCCTTCCACACCTTATTTTAAAGGCGGCTTCAAAAATGATAAAAAAATTTAATCCGAAATTAAAAACTCTTTTTCTTTCTCTCGAATAACCTGCTCTCTTTCCATCAATTCCTGTTCCCATGCAGAATATCGGTTCTGAATTGTCTTTTCATAGTTTAAAACAGTTGGACTTTTACTGGTATAAGATATGAAAAACATTATAATTACCAATACGAAAAGCCCAATGTTTACCATGATGGACGTTCGTCTGCTAAAAAACTCTTGTTTGGTTTTCTCTTTCGCTTTCTTCTGGCTTGCTTTAACTTTTTCAACTGCCGGGTTTGCGCTCTCTCTCAGGCTATATACGCCATACACAGGAATATTGGCAATCTCCTCTTCAGGCGTAGCGTTTTCCTTTAAAACGGATTGAAGCTTTTTCAGGAATCCATAACCAACAGGTGTTTTAAATATACGATTGTCTATCGCCTTTTTGTACACTGCGTTTACCATGTTTGGATTGCTATATTCCAGTTTTTCTTTCAGGCGTTCAATACGCTTTAATTCACTTTTTGCAAGTTCTGCATCTGTTTGTGTTCCAAATTGAAAGCCGTCCACAATCCAATCTGTTTTATCTGCCATATGGCATCCCTGCCTTTCACGATATCCTATAGACTGCTTACAAGTTTTCTATTGTCTTGTAAGTATCCTGATACAATGACTCTAGCTGCTTCAACTCTTCCTGAATATTAATATCCTCAGCTCGAAGTTTTTCTACCATTGGTATCAATAGATGGTACAATTCGTTAATACCAAGATTTGATACAAATCCTTTCATTGTATGCGCACATTTAAAGGCCTCTTCACAGTTTCCTTGTTCATATGCTTCTTTCAGTTTTTCAAAACTTGTATCATTTAGGAACTTTTTTAAACATTTCATATATAATGCTTCATTGTTCAAAAAACGTCTCATTGTTCCGTCAACATCAAAACCCTTTTGTTCCAAAAGTTCCTTTTGTGCTGCCTCCATGTCATTTACCTCCATTAATCCTGCATAAGTCCGCTTGCATCTAGGATCAGTGCGATACTTCCATCTCCAAGCTGTGTACACCCGGAAATACCATGAACTTTCTTTACATAAGATGGTATTGGTTTTACGACGATTTCCTGGGCGCCAATCAGCTCATCAATCAATACACAGAGGGATTTTCCTTCGTATTCCAAGAGAAGCATTACGCCATCTTCAACATCAGTGACAGCGCCATCTAAATTGTACTTCTGATCAAGTCGAAGTATTGGATAGCATTCACCACGTATCATAATATATTCTTCGCCATTTGGTTCATGTATCAATTTATCATTTGTTACACGTACAAACTGTTTAATCGCAGAATTCTCCATAACAAATTTTGTATTTCCATTCCTCATAACGATACCATTTATAATTGCCATCGTCAAAGGAATTTTCATTGTCATAGTAGTGCCTTCACCCTCAACAGATTCAATATCAAGCACACCACCAATTTTTTGGATATTTTTTACCACAACGTCCATTCCAACACCACGGCCGGAAAATTCTGTAACACTATCCTTTGTAGAGAATCCCGGATATGTGATAAACTGGAAGATTTCTTTGTCTGTGTAATCACTTTCTATCCGATTATCAGGAAGAATACCATTTTCCCAAGCTTTTTTATATAGTTTATTTCGATTTAATCCCTTTCCATTATCCTTGACAGAAATCCAAACTTTTCCACCCTCGTTTTTGGCTTCAAGTGTCACTTTAGCAGCCTCTTTTTTGCCTGCTGCTGCTCGCTCTTCTGGCGTCTCAATACCATGATCTACAGAATTTCGAACCAAGTGCATCAATGGATCGGAAATATTTTCTATAATATTTTTGTCTACTTCTGTCGTATCTCCAATCATATCAAACTCTATATTTTTGCCAAGCTTTCTTGACATATCAAATACCGTTCTGTTCATCTTCTGGAATGTGTTGGTAAGCGGCATCATTCTCATAGACATTATCAGCTCCTGCATTTCCGTTGTTATTTTTGACAACTGTGCAGCAGCTTTTTGAAAGTTCGAAAGATCCAGATTAGGAACCTGGAGATCAGAATTCTGAAGCACTACTGATTCAGCAATAACCATCTCTCCCATCAGATTCATCAGCATATTCATCTTTTCAATATTCACGCTCATGAACGACTGTTTGTGTTCTTTCTTCTTTTTCGTCTTTGTGATCTGCTTTGCTCTTCCGGCTTCTTTTTGGATGACATAATCGCCAGGCTGCGGTTCGGATTCTGCTTTATGATCTCCGGAAACTGCCGCAGTCTCTGTAGGCTCTGGCAATGGCTCATCAGAAAATCCACGTACAAATTCTTCATTGGTGCATTCTGTGATTTCGATGCTGTTAATCTCAGAAGTCGTATCAAGAAGCTGATTGAGCCTATCGGCTGTAAAATCACCTCGAACGAGCATCAAAAATCCTTCTGCCATAATAATTTCGGCAGAATTTTCATTGGTAAGAATATCTTCTGGAGAATAATGAACATCCTCTGTAAATTCCTTTAACGCATAGGTTGCTGAATAGGCGCGCAGGTTGCTCATCTGAGTTCCTTCATGGTATGTAATTCGAATCCGAAAACATTTTGCGGTTCCTGATGCCTGTGGTGCAATATAAAACTGATTTGGACCAAGGTTCATATTAGAAGACGTCTTTTCTGTTTTGACAGGCTTTGCAGGTTCTGCCGCTTTAGGGCTTTCCTCTATGGTTTCTCCTCCAACGATACCTTTGAGTTTCTTCAAAAACTCTTCCATCATTGTTATCAACTTGGAATTGTCTCCATCTGGATCATTTCCATCTTTTATTTTGTCCATCTCACCATTGATAAAATCCAAAACCTGGAATACAATATCCGTAAGCTCCATATGAGGTTCTTTGACACCAATATTCTCTCTCAAAAGATAGAATATATCCTCCAGTTTATGCGACACTTTCATGATATTATCATACATCATGACTCCTGAAGACCCTTTGATGGTATGCATGATTCTAAATATCTCATTGATACTGTTCTCATCAAAAGCATCGTCATCTTTTGTTTCAAGTACGATTTCTTCCAGTTTCTCCAAAAGCTGGCCATTCTCATATATGTAGATATCCACCATTCCATCTAAATTAAATTCTTCAGCCATGCAGGCACCCCTTCCACATCAAATAGTATTTTTCAATTTTCTATCTTGCACATTACAAATATGCATGTAATGCATTATACCTATAATTTTATATCTAATTTGCACAATAGTCAACGTTTTCTGAAAACTTTGTTATATCTCTGACATAAAAATGTTGTTCTAAATGTGTTATGTTTCGAAAAGACAAAAAATCCATACTTGCTTCAACAACTCTCAAACTCCCGCATTTTAGGCACTTTTTGCCCGCATAATCAAGTGTTTTGCAGTCTTTGCAGAAACATATTTTTAAAGGTTCCATTTCGTGTTTTTGATCTCCTTCCTCCAAAATATTCCATACAATAAGTATATCTAATGCATTTTTTCAGAATGTACACATAATTATTTTTTATGAATGGTATTGTGCAATTGATACTCTTCCTTTATAATAGCCTAGAGAGTATTTATTGGGAGAGGAATAGATGAATCTTTCATGAAAGGAGCTTTATTAACATGAAAAAATATGCGCATTCCATACTTGCACTATTTGTATGTATGCTGATTATGACTCCATCTACAGTATATGCAGAGGATTTGGTTATAATTCCTTCGTTCTCTGTCATACAACCCATAACTGGTGTTGCACTGTCAAACGAGAACCTTCCCGAAAGTCTTACAGCACGCTTAAATATCTATCTTACGGACAGTTTCACTGCTGGAGACATTGATGTGCAGAAATATAATGAAATTCTGTCAGGCGGGATGATTTCCGAAAACGCATTTTTTGCAAATTCGGTATTTGTTGGCGATTCTCTCACTGTAGGGTTTGAACAATATTGTAAAACCCATGATTCGATTGCCTCTGATTCAACTTATTTTCTGGCCAGAGTTAGCAGCTCTGCCAAGGCAGCCATATCTAAAAACGCACTCTCAAAGCATGCTAATATCATGCCGATATACAATGGTAAAATTCAATATATCGAAGATTCTATCTCACAACTCCCAAATGTATCAAAAATGTTTATCTGTTATGGAATGAATGATCTGACAGGCAGTACGCCCGAACAATGCGTTGCTGATATACAGACCTTGATTACAAATATACTTGCAAAAAATCCTGAATTGCAAGTTTATGTAATATCCATTCCATGTATTACGGCAGGTGTAAACAAAGGATGGCTCTCCAATAGTTCCATACAAACCACAAATATTCTTCTTCAAAATGCCTGCACCATAAATGGCTGGGGATTCATCAATATTTCAGAACACTTGATGAGTGCCAATGGTGCAATACGTCCAGAGTACTGCTCTGACAACTATGTGCATGAAAACAATAATGCCTATAGAATATGGAATAAAGTTCTCAAGGATTATGCTTTCATGGAAATTATTAAGTAAAGAATGAGTCAAAGCGAGGACAGTTTTTATTTCATATTTGAAAAATTCATGAAGCTGTCCTCTCCGCCTGGCTCGGAATCCGAAACTTTTACTGTCACAAACTTATTCCCTTCTTTGACTGCTTTATCAAGCTGATTTTTTCCTTTGCTCAAATAAAATACGCCTCCTTTTTCCAGGACTGAGATCTGCTCATCATCGATGGCATTCATAGCATGAATGGAAGAAGGATTTAATTCCATAAGTCTTTCAAAATGTCCTTTTTGATATTCTTCCATCTTTTCTAAAATTTCCTGTGCTATTTCCTCTGGTGATGCATTTGTGCTTTCGATCACCAAATTATAATTACTCATATCATAATAATCAATACCATAAACTTCTTTGTATCTGACAGTTTCAAGCTTTTGCCGATGAATTAGCGCCCTTTTGCATGTCTCTTGTGATTCATAGGACTCGGAATTTGCACGAAGACTATCATGAAATACTCTACGGCTCGCTTCATCAATATCTGTGATAATAAAAACCTTAAAGCTGTTTGGCGCAAAATGCCATGCAAGGCGTGAATCTATCACAACATGATCTTGCTCTTTTCCGATTTTTACTGTAGTAGCGTCAATCATTCTATCTACAGAATGATCACCCTGGCTTGCTGCTTCATTCACTTGCTTATTAAATTCCTCTACAGAAACGCCTTTTTGCATGGCAAGCTGGCGGAATATATTTCCTGTAGAAACAAATTCATATCCCTTTTTCACAATTATTTTTGCAACACTAGACTTACCGCTTCCAAGATTTCCTGTTATTGTAATATTCATTTTAATACCTCACTTCCTACATTTTTCAGACAGTTATTTTCAAGATAGCTGCCTTGTCTTTAACAGTATAAACAAACTTCTTCTTGTTTACAACTATGATTTTTCGACAAAAAATGAGACAGCCTATTCTTATATTCAAAATATAAATACAGACCATCTCGTTTATTAAAATAATTTTAAGAAATTAATTGTTCTAACTGTTCTTTGCTTAGAACATTGCTTTCAGCATCCTCACCAATACTATTTGTTTCTTCATCAATTGTCTGCAATGCTTCTTGCGCTTTGTTATCATCTGCGATTGCACGCATGATTAAGTTAATGTCTTCTGGGGAAAACATAGAGATTGCATGTGCTAAATCACCTAAATTGTCTCGATTTACCAACAGACATCCCCCGCCTGACAGATTGATTCTCATTACATTTTTGGTGTTGCTCATATCACCAAGACACAATGCATTTCGCTTTTCGTCACAAACGAAAAGAACTCCTTTATATTGAATGACACCATCCTTTGCAAGATAACCATATGGGACAGTTTCTCGATAGGTGCCATTCATTTTTTCAAAAAAGTAATTGCACTTGGTAGAACCTTCTTCATAGAGCAATTTCAGTTTTTCTTCTTTTTCTTCCTCTTGCTGCTCTTTTACAGCTTCGAGATTTGTATCTACTTTTTTCAAAAGCCGTTCCCATTCACTGTTTGAAAACGATGACCCCCCAATTGCAAATTTTTGCTCTGTCTCACCATTTTTTATCTTATCAGCAATTTCCTGTTTTCTGCTGCTGATACAGCTTAATAGTTCTTGTTCCGACATACCTGCCACATTTGAAATCATAAAATCCTTCCTTTCTGATAAACCCATAAAATTCGAGGGTACCCCCAAATTTTATCTCCCCGCTTCTGATTTTATATAATATATCGGAAAGTATTTTTGATTTCTTTAATCTTTTAAAGCAATAAGGGCATTTTGAAAAAATGTCAAAAAGCCTTCCTTCACAACAACCTGATCCAGCTTTTGTTCTGGTAAATCATAGAAATAAGTTCCAGTCTTAATATCTATTGATAAGCTATCCAGTGGAAATCCCTTTTTTCGTATTGCAGAATGAGGTTTTGTGGTGATAATGAATTTTTCGCTTTCCATCTCTGGTTCCATCGCTTCAAAGATTCGCGTATCATCCAGAACAAAACAAATGGCATTTTTATAGTACGCTGTTATGTCACCATATTTTTGTGCCAATCCAGAATAATACAAACGCATTTCATCATCTGTTAAATATTTTCCATTCACCGTTCTTACATGAACTCCTGGCTGGATTTCATTTGGAACATTCTCAAAATATAACCCGGAATCGCACGAAAAAACAGGGATATGAAACGCCTTATAGTACGCTTTCGCTTTTTGACGCGCATTCTCTAAAGGCGTATTTCCGTCTTCCAAGACTTCGGGGATTTTCATACCTAAATCATTCAACCCAATAATTTCTATATCTAATGGTTCCAAATGCCGTTTCATTGCAGAAAGTTTTGCTGGATTTCCCGTTCCATACAGAATCTTCATTAAAACCAATCTCCTATTCATTAAGCAGTGAATATTTCTATTTCTGCTCTCGCGCTTTTCTTCTGTAATTGAAAAAATTAAGCGACAATGCACCCAATCTCTGAAAGCTTCCAAAGGGACTCGAACCCTCGACCTACTGATTACGAATCAGATAGTTAATTGCGTGTAGAGCTTTATTTTACAAGGTTTTTATTCAAACTGCTATAATTTTGCTATAATCCAAAAATCGCTATAGATATATTACAATCTTATTAATAAATATGCAATAACATTTTAAGAAAAATACCCAATAATCACAGCTCTTTTTCCTCACTTTCCCCAAGTTCTTCCACTTCTTTTTTTATCCGTTTTACAATAGGCATTAAAAATGGTGGAAGGGCAATCCGATATCAACAAGGTTTTCCAGTATGGATATTATCTCATTAACCACTATCCACACCGCTACCAGCGTCGCAACAATAAAAGGTATCTGTATGTTAAATCCCATGGTCTGCGTTGCATACTTAATAAGCACGTCCACCATAGCACCTACAACAACCAACAGCCACATGCATACTTTTTTGACGATGCCGCGCATTCCCTTGTAACTGTTTATCTGCTCCTGTCTGTACTTAGATGCAATCAGCCCCGTTATGTAATCAATCAAGTTACAGCCCACCATTAAGAACACGGGGATTGCGAGAATCCCCAGAAAGTCCATGACTGCCGATACCGCAACTATTATCCATGCCTGTGCTTTATCTGTATTTTTTACTCTCATCATACTGCTTCTCCTCCTCAACATATCTTTTTCCACAGCGCCCGTGACGCTTTACCCACAATGCCATCAATCTCCTCTTTCTGCAACAGCCCGAATCTCCACAAATACCACTGTACCCAATTTGCATCATTGCCAGTTTTGCCAATCTTTACATTGAATGCCGGCTCTGTAAATGGATTGTATGCCGTTGTAATCTCATAGTCTGTATTTTCTATTGTTTCGTCGCGATACCATACATTAAGGTCCGTGTATCCCTGTATCCCAGGGATTATGCCTTTGCTGCTGTACTGCCAACCGCATAACTCAATCCCTGTTGGCAGATACTTTGTATCAGGTACATCTGCCGTGATTGTCCTGTCCTTTGTAGATGGATACCGCGCCCACCAAATAGGTATATCTTTAATTTCTTTTGCGTATGGTTTTAGGCAGGGATTATAAAAATGTCCTCCTGTGTATATCAAGAAATCCATTCCTGCCGACTGCGCCGTTTTCCTGTAGATGTCAATAATCTTTAGGGTTTTGCTACCAAGGTGCATCATAGATGCGTCTTCCAAATCCAGCACCATAGTTTCAATGCCCTTGGGCGCGCCTACCTCCACAAATGCATCAGACGCTTTTTCAGCCTTGTCCTCTGTATTGGCATAGCTGTATGTATATCCTGCAATAATTGGCAATCCTACACTGTTGCACCCCGCCACATGTTCGTAAAAGCGGCTGTCGGGCTTGTTTTGCGCATTTATTACTTTTAAAATAGCAAACTCTGCGCCTGCATTTTTGACTGCTCTGTAGTCTGTAACCTTGTTCCATTTTGCGATGTCGATTCCTTTCATAACTCTTTACCTCCTGTCATTTTTATCCTCTTATATTGGTGTTTCTAACCAAAAATGCGTCACCGAAAAACATATTGGATTGTCCCTTCGCTCCGATATCATAAACGGCAACATTACATTAGTATCCGATGAAAAAATCTGAGCAATAGTCTGGGCATCCGGGTTATATACAATTACAGGCGTAAAACTTAAGTTTAAAATTTCTTTTAATTTAGAAATTATTTTTTTGTTTTCTATGCCATACAGATCAGTTCCGCCTGCTGCCAGTTCAGTCCCCAGGTCTATAGCTGCAATACTGCCAGATGAATTCACCACACGCAGTTTTGTCTGCCCAAAGCTATTTTCGTTAATTTGTACAGCACACAGACGCCCTGATACACCAAGCCCATTGCCAACCACTGCACTGCTATGGTGGCTCTTTACGTCCTCCCGTTTTTGGTTCTTGCCGTATCGGAGATTGGAACGCATACAGGCGATTGCAAAATCTTCATCACCGCAATTCAAAGAGGAAATGCGGTAATCGTCACGGATAACAAGCTGCCCGTTTCCGTCCAGTGTGGGCTTCATGGTAAACTCGTCATGCTCAAAGGTTAGGTACTGCTCGGCAGCTCCGTAATCGGCATTTTTAGAGCTGATATGTTTGAATGTTGCCAACGGCTTCACCTACTTTCTGCAAGACTTCAAACTTCAAGGCGGCAAGCTCCGCTGTGGCGGCTCGCACTTCTTGGGAGAGGGCGTTATAAGGTGCGCCATACTCATTCAGACAGCGGGCAATCTGGTTCAAGTTGCCGCCGATTTTCCCGTATTCGGCTGTGAGTTTCCCAACGGCAGAAAGCAGTTCATCATTGACCGGGGAAACGGTGATAACCGGGCGTATGCTTGACTTAATAAGGGCTTGCCGGATAAACTCGGCTTGGCTCATTTTGCAGAGGGTGACACGCTCGGAAAACCCGGCGTATTCTTCCTCGGTCAAGCGTGTCTTGATTACCCGGTGGCGGTGGGGCGT
>CAJUKA010000106.1 GCA_910586585.1 uncultured Lachnospiraceae bacterium | reverse complement strand
ATAACAAAAAAACACAAAAAATGTATGTCTTTTTCATTCATGCGTTTAATCTGATCTTGTCCCTGTATGAATCTGATATCAGAATGGTAAATTTTCCTGACTCAAAAGTTATGCTAATCAGGTTGTATTCTAAGTATGGAAAAAGAATACTGAAAGTAGTAAAACAATGTATGAAATCTGCAGATAAAGAGTTGATGGAGTTAGGAGGTCATGCAGTTTGTGATTTTTATATAAGGTATCATGAGTTTGAGGATATCATATCTGACGTTGGAATGAAAAGCAAGGAACAGTTAAGAGCGATATTACATAGGGCAGTGATGTATTTGATAATTGACAAATATCGGGAACTTGCTAAAGAAATTATTTTGGAATATAGAAAGTTTGATATTGACGAGGGCTGTCCGTTATCTTTGATTTTTAAAAGTGAAAATATTGATGCAGAACGTGATAAGGAATTTCTACAGGAACTGATGAAGTCAAATGCAGGACGAAGAACCACATATGCATTTACACATTTTTTGGAAGAAAGTGCAGTTTCTGTTGTTGATTATGCAGATATCATTATTGCACTATGTGAAAATGTGTTGCAGATGGAAAAAGATAAATTGAGAGATCAATGGGGGATTGAGAATGAAATATCAAAATTAATTATGGCTTTATATGATGAAACAGCTAATTCTGAAGGGAGAATACATAAACAGATTGCTGGAAAGTGTTTGGATTTATGGGATATTATGTTTGAAAAACAGTTAGGAGCTGTAAGGGAAATAAGCTATAAATTGATGGACAGATAAGTAAAATATCTTTAGAAGAAAGTGATCAGAAGAAAACTTCCAAGTTAAACAAAATTTGGAGGTTTTCTTTTGTTCACATTCATTTCGATGGAGGCTATCCGAATACAAGTATTTATGTTATATTTGTTATAGATAAATAATGGTTCGATTGTGCTAATTAGAAAATATTGTAAGGAAGGGTGAATGACATGATCGTAGCAGAGAGGAAGCAAAAAACTATTATAGATAAATTCGATAGATTTGGCGAAAGAATGCCAGATGGAAGGTTAACAGCACCTTCAGACGGAAAAGTGTATCGTTTGAGAGAAGCGATACTGCTATCTAAACAACTTGGGAGACCGTTGTCGCAGCAAGAGATGAAAGAGTTTGAAGTATAATGGTTGGAATAATACCTGCAAATCACTATAAGATTTGCAGGCTTTCTTCTGTCCATTTTTTCATTAAATAATATCAATTTAAAAGTGGAAAGCTATAGAATAGTAAATAACAGGTAAAGTATGTACTATAGCAAAAAGCAGGTTTCTAATCACGATGAAGTTAATCATTGGCTCGTCTAAAAAACAATTCTTAATTTGAGGACAAACATAGAGGTAAATATGTGCTACTCATTATAGATTTTGGGAGGAATTAAAGCGCTATTTTATAGATTATATTTACCAATCAGGCCAAGGCAAGTGCATCTTTATTCCCCACTCACGGTATGTGGAGTGTGTAATAATGATGCAGCTTGTGGAAAAATGAAGAATTTGGCACTAAAAACCACAACATCTTAGTGGTTAAAGTCAAACAAGTTTGACTTGGGCGAAAATTGGCGAAAGATCCAACCAATTTTTGCCCTATTTTTTTGCCTTTTTATAGATGCAAGTGCTTGTCTAACGACGATCACGGGCGATAAACGGTTTTGGGCAGAATTTGAAGAAAAAAGATTGAAAAATGCGGAAAGGAGGTGAGGTAAAGTTTGAAACAAATAAGTAGAGGCCAGCCAAGAAATAAAGGGTATAGCAAACAAGCCATCTTTTGGTAGCTAAAAAATAAATATAGACACAACACCTAATCAAGCAACAGGAACAGCCTCATCTTTGATGATATAGCCTATTTTACAGAGAAGATAGGGAACAACCCGCTATGGGAATTTGCCGGAATGTACGCGGATGAAGCCGCCATCGGCACCAAGGTAAAGGGCAGGGAGGAATTTCAGGCAATGATTGAGGCTTGCGAAGACGGAAAAATTGAAATAAAATGCGCTTAATTGATACAAAGGGAAAAACAGAATATCGGAAAAACCGCAGAAATAAAGGGCTTTCGGCACGTTGAGTATGACCGAAGGCGCTTTATTTTTTCGGATTGTAACAGGCCGTGAGTGAGGATGTGATTAGATTTGAACCCCCTCAAGGCAAAATCAAAATGTATAAAGTGGCTACAGATTTTCCAGTTCTTGCTGCAATTGTTGGAGAAAAGTATTGGAGGCTTTTGAAAGAACCTGGTATTTTTTCCATACAATGCAAAGTTCTGCTTCCAGAGTAGGAAAAAGCGGTTTAAAACACAGGTTGCTGTTACCGGTTGTATTGATGAGCTTATCTAATGCAATCACATATCCAAATCCTTTTTTTACAAATTGGGCGGCATTATAGACCAGATCATATGTGGCGACAATATTTAATTTTGAAAGGTCTGTTTTCAACCAGGAGAACATCTCGCTATTGATGGAAGCCTGATGTGAGATGATCAGCGGCTTATCCCATAAATCTTCTGCCGAAATTGTTTCTTTTTCTGACAGCGGGCTGTCTTTTCGCATAAGCACGCCCCACAGGTCTTTCATTGGAAGCCGGATATAATCGTACTTGCTTATATCTGTCGGGCCTACCAAAAGCCCGAAATCAATCAGACCTTTATCCAGCTTTTCCATGACACGTTCTGCGTCACCACTGTAAATATGGTAATGGATCAACGGATGTTTTTTTTGTAAATTCTGGGCTGCCTGTGCGAGAAAAGAAATTGCTTCTGTTTCCCCGCAGCCAATATGAATTTCCCCATTGATGTTTTCGTTGGAAGAAGCCAGCTCCGCTTTTGTCTTTTCCATTAGATCGACTAATTCTTCCGCACGTTTGCGCAGCAGCATACCGTCTTCCGTCAGCGTGACTTTTTTACTCCCCCGGATAAGCAGCTGTTTTCCCAATTCATCCTCTAAATCCTTTAATTGTCTGGAAAGCGGTGGCTGAGTCATGCGGAGCGCTTCTGCCGCTTTTGTTATGCTTTCTTCCCTTGCTACTGCAAGAAAATATTGTAATACTCGAATATCCAAATGAAAATTCTCCTCGCTTTTATGGTGTTTTTCTATTATAACAGAAAAACACATACCTTTCAAGTATGCAGCCGCATTCTGTATATGTATTTGATATTCTGAGAAAGCGGATTTATAATGATTCCAGTGGAGGTGATTCAATATGTCTGATCATATCAATGGAATAAAGTCAGGTTCATATCGGAAAGAGATTATAGATACATTGCAGAAACTGGTAAAAGGGATGCCTGCTTATAAAGAATTTGTTTTTTTCGTGAAATGTGTCAGGGATTACTATTTAGCAAATTTTGAAAAAGGCGGGCCGGATATTGCCGTGATTGGTTCTGGTATTCCGGAGGAATTAGTTCTTGCATCAGGGAAAAGGCCATACTGGATTTTGGGCGGCAGCAGGGTAAGCTCCATGTGGGCAGATGATGCAGTGCCACGGGACACAGATCCAGTCAGCAGGTCAAGTCTTGGTTATTTGAAATCCTGCTTTACAGAAAGGACATTGATTTTAGTTCCTTTGGTAAACGATAGCGCAAGAAAACTGGCATATATTCTAAAATCAGAGGGGTTTAAAGTACATACGGTTCATTTCCCGCCAGTAAAAAATGCAGATTCAATAGAAGAGTGGAACCGGCAGTATGAAGCCTGCAGGTCTGCGATAGCGTTTCATTTGAAAAAGCCATTGACAAAGCGCGCCCTGCAAAAGTCTAAGGAACAGATAAGACGGGCAAAAACCAGTATCCATGATTTATCTTGAAATATCCGAAGGCGTTATAAATGGAACCTGTAGGATGTTTATTTTAGGCAGTTATTACTGCGCTGAAAATCTTTTGGAATGGAGCCGGAGGTTAGAATGTCTGACAGCAAGGCTTCGAAAGGAAAAGGCGGCAGGTAAAAGCGGGAAAAGCAAAGTCCTGCTGCTTGGATCCCCTGTTTATTTCCCTAATTTTAAGGTGCCGTTTCTGATTGAGGAAACTGGAGTTGAGGTCTGTCTGCAGGCGGATTATACTACGCTTCCTCTTCAAAATGGCTGCGGCTTGGCTCGGACGCAAAAAGCAGATTCTATAGCAGATTTTTTTACAAGTGATGCTTCTCCGGCATATGTCAAAAATGATTCATTATATGAACAGATTGTAAAACTAATTTCGGAAAAAGGAATAGATGGAATTGTTTACCATGTTCTGAAAGGCCAGATTGAGTATGATTTTGAATTGGGGCGTTTTGAGAAAATATTTGAAGGGATGGATATTCCGGTGTTCCGGCTGGAAACGGATTACAATTATCAGGATGTGGAACAGCTCCGCATCCGGCTGGAGGCATTTTCAGAAGTTCTGGATCAGAGAAAATACGGAAAGGGGGCTGCTGCAATTTGAAGGAAAGAAAAGTAGGTACGGCAATCGTGTGTGCCGTGTGCACGTTTTTATTGGTATCTGCCTTTTTTGCAAAAGATTTTGTGTTGTATGATTTTCATATGAATGTTACGGATTACAGCTATTCTGCGATGGAGGGTGAAAAACCACAGTCAGCAGATACATCTGTGTGGTTTGCTTATGGTTCTTCGGGAAGGCTGCTCCAATATGGTCTGGATGAGGGGACGGAATTGGACAGTTTGACGGTTTATGCCCTTACACAGACTGGAGAGGTTGCTGTCGTCAGGGGAAATGAAACACCTATTCAGCAAAATTCCCTGGGGCATTTCATCGCCGCACTTCCGGCGAAGAACCAGGATATTGATGGAGATGGGACACTGGAAAAAGTCCATGACTATGCCCGTGCTGATTTAGGGCTTAATGCGTTTAATCCTGCCCCGCAGAGGTTTTTAACACAGGAGATTCCATTTGAACTGGTCTTTGCGGAACGCAAATATATCATGGTGTATTATGAAAATGAAATCCTTACCGATGCAGAAATTCTTGTGACTTCCTATGACGGGGAACGGAAGGCTTATAGGACAGATGAACATGGGTGGATTGAAGGGCTTGCAAACAGGGATATACGGGAAGGATTTACCGCCTCCTATTCTCCGGACGGGAATACTGTGTACCGTATGCACTATGCACTGGAAGATTACTCATATTTTTCGCCGCATTTTTTTGCGGCACATATACCGCTGCTGGTTATTTTTGCTCTGACTGTGGTTGGAATTACAGCAGTTTACCTGATACGGAATCGGATGCACAGGAATGATCCAGCTTATGCGGTATATGCCAGGGAACGGATGGGGATTTATCCGGGTACGCTGCATCAGAAAACAGAATCAAAGTTTTTATTGGTCCGCTGGTTATGTCTGTTTGCCGGGATGTTCTTATGGACATATGCTGGAAAACTGATCCATCAGGGGCAGACATTGAATGAGATTTCAATTCCTGTGTTTAGTTGCCCGTTTAACCTGGATCAGGTGGCAGAAGTTCCCTGCTATTATTTATCACATCTTCCTGCTTTATTTGGACGGTTCGGCACAGATTTTCCTGTACGCAACATGGCATATGCGGCCATGTTTATCATAACAACGCTTTTCTGTTTTATATTCCTTGGGCGTATCCTTTGCGGATTCTTATGTCCGGCAGGCTTGCTGCAGGATTTGATGGATAAGCTGCGGCAGGCGCTGCATATCCGTCCGATTGTTGTTACAGACAGGATGAACCGGTTCCTGCAGCCAGTGAAATGGCTATGGATTGTTTTATTTTTAGGGTTTGCTTTCACAGGCGGGGATTTTTGCGATATCTGCCCGTTGAAAGGTTTTACAACTGCGCAGGGCGGTTATTGGACGAATCTGTATCTTGGCGGCTTTTTTGCCGTAGTAATTTTGGTGGGCAGTTTTTTTATCAGGCGGTTCTGGTGCATTATCTGCCCGATGGGGTATCTGATGGGGCTTTTCAAAAGGTTTAACCTGTTTAAGTTGAATACCGGCATACACAGGGCTTTTGAGGAAGAACTGATGAAGGACGTTTATGTGGCAAAATATCCGCAGTTTAACGGTGCAGTCGGCGCAGCTTTGATTGCCAGCGAAAAGTGTGAGAAGATTTTCTAAGCCCGCAAAATACGCGGACTAAGAAAATCTAAGTCTCACACCGAAGAACGCAAGGACAGCGTTCTTCAGTGTTTTGGAATGGAGGTAGGATTATGGATATGTTTGTGATGGCGCTTACAACTGCTGTTTCTGTCGGACTTGGGTGTGGAACATGTTGCAGTCCGATTATGAGTACCTTTCTTTCTACTTATGTGGTGTCCCACTCAGGCGGTGTAAAAAAAGGCGTTTTGTCATTTGTAAGTTTCTTTTTTGGAAAAATGTTCAGTGTTTCCATGCTGTGTATGATTGCGGCACTGTTCAGCAGACAGTTTATCAGTGACAGCGGTTATATCGGTTCCTTTAATCTGCGGCTGTTTTCACAGGCAGCTATAAGTGTGATTGGGGTAGTCCTGGCAGTCCGCTGGTTTTTGGAGCTGAAAAAGCAGAAAAAGTGCGGCGGCTGTAAGGAGTGCAAAAAAACAGTTGAAAAATCCGGTTTTGTGCCAATGCTTGCTGCAGGGCTGACTTATGGCATGACGCCCTGTGCCCCTCTTTTATTGATGATCGGTTATTGTTTTACCCTTCCGGTTTCTTTGGCAGGGGTGACTGGCATTGCCTTTAGCCTTTCCAGTATGGTAAGCCCCGTTCTGTTGCTGGTGGTGGTAACAGGTGCGCTTTCAAAGTAGTTAAGTTCGCGCTTATGGGGCGTCCTCCCACCAGCTCAAGACACCGATTGCTGCGGCGCTTCTGCTTGTGGATGGCATGACAAATAAAATCGGTCGATACCAGGACACAGAAGCCTATCTGCCCAAGGTGAAGGAACAGCTTCTGTCCATGAAAAAGATGGTGGAGGATATTTTGTACTTAAACCATTGTGGTGAAAATCTTGACATACAGGAAGTGGCGCTGCAAAAGGTGTTAGAGACACAGCTTGCGGGGTATCGTATTGCCATCGCTGACAGACAGCTTACAGTTCATGTAGAAGGAGAAAAACATGTTGTCATCGACACAGATGAGACACTGTTTGCGCAGATAATAGACAATATTTTTTCGAATGTCGTGCATTATACGCCGCAGGGGAAAAGTGTACAAATCATGCTGACAGCGCAGGAATTGTGGATAAAAAACACAGGAACGCAGATAGACGTGGATATTTTACCCCATATCTTTGACCCATTTGTCAGCGGAAACCATGACCAGACAGATACCAATATCAATCATCATGGGCTTGGTCTGTATATTGCGGCTTACTATGCCAGGAAACTTGGCATGAGACTTAATATTTCAAACCAGGCAGATGGTGTGGTCACGAGGATTATTTTCAGGGAAAGCGAGGAGGACTATGGAAAGGGAAGTACTGTTATCAATTGAAAACCTGACAGTGCGTTATGGAAAGGAAGCCGCCCTGCAGATTGAAGCCCCCATTTTGATCGAGGAGGGAGACAGGGTTGGCATCATCGGTTCTAACGGCGCCGGCAAGAGTACGCTGATTCGAAGCATTTTAGGGCCTGTGAATTATCAGGGAAATATCAGCACCAAGCTTACGTTGGAACAGATTGCAACGCACATGCAGTTTAACGAATACACAGACGCTATGGCGACAAGGCACATTATGGAAGCGATTTTGCAGACAAGGCTTGCCCACAACCAGAAACTGCAGGAGCTGGTCGAATATTTTGAGCTTGAGGACTGCCTGCGGAAAAAATACAGCAAGCTGTCAGGCGGGCAGAAGCGCAACGCTTTACAATTATTCTGGTGATGATGCAGGACGCGCCGCTGACTTTTTATGATGAGGTCACTTCGGGGCTGGACTTTGAGACCAGGCAAAAGTTGGTAGAGAAGATGGTTTCCTGGTATCAGGACAAGGATTCTAGCCTCTGTATCGTATCGCATTATTATGAGGAGCTCGAGCAGCTTGCCAACAAACTCTTGATTCTCGATCATGGGCGGGTGGTCGATTATGGTAGAAAGGAGGCGCTGTTTCACAAATACTGTGGCAGGGCGGTTATCATACTGAAATATACGGCAGAGACGGAGGCGCTCCTAAAAGCTTATGACAAACTGGCATCACCTGCGCACTTGCTCGTACTTTCCTGTGAGACACAGGAAAAAGAGCGGGAAATTACCAGTCTGCTGCTCGCACACAACGTGGATTATACGAGAAGCACCACTGACATCGAAATGATCTACACGAACGCCAAGATGTGTGCAAAGAACCGGCAGAGAGGAGGAGAACGATGAGTGGGAAAAATAAAAAGACAATCACAAAATATATGGTGCTCTATGAGCTTCGCAATATCACGGGCAATCCGTTTGTGCACATATTTGGAATCGGTATGCCAATCATGATGGCGCTCATCATCACGCGTATTGCAATTTCGGAGAGACCAGATGATTCCATTATGAGAATGGTCTCGACATCCGTCTTTTTGGGGATCGGCGCGATGATATCAATGGCTACTGTACTGATGGGCTATGCAATCAGGCAGGCGCAGGATTTTGAGAAGATTCCTGAGCGTATGCAGCTGTTTGGCACAAAAGCCATGTGACGCTCTGTAACAGGGCTGTCTCGGAATTAATCTTTCTTGCGGCGGCGTTTGCACTCTATTTCCTTGCTGGTATTTTTTTTCATGGATCTGGAGACGCCGGCTGTTTCCGGAATCGTCTTGTATATTGTCTGTATGCTGTTTTTCAGTATCATGTGTTTTATGCTTGGACACGCGATTGCGGCGCTGATTAGGCGGTTTGGCCTTACGTACTGCGTCGTGATGATGGTATATTTTGCATGTATGATTTTAGGCGGTATGATGGGAATATCATATGAAAATATGCCCGGCGCGATGCAGGCAGCGGCAAAGCTTTTGCCAGTCACTTATTTTAACAGGGACTTTTTTACCATATGGACTGGCGCAGCCTATAACTTTGTGCCGATGCTGCAGTCTCATCTGTTTTTCGGCGCCGTTTCTGGAATCTTATTATTTATCGCCTCCAGAAGGAGGCGATAAACCAACGATTATGCACACGAACACCAATGTGAAAAACCATACATATAAGAAAGTTTTTTACGTAAAAAAATTTAATTGCCGTCCGTGATGCCGATATAAGTTTTTGTTATCGCGCTTGTGTCGGATTCGTCGGCCTTTTCTGACGGGGCTTCTTCACCTGTTTCGGGGTATGGTTCTGCATCGGCTGTGAGAAGATATTCTTTTCCACTTTGGCTTTGATTTTCATTGGTATCAGCAGGGATTGTTGTCTGTGTGAAAGAATATCCTCCGTCGCTGTCCTTGGTAATTTCTAAAGAAATCGTCTCGTCTTCGTGTGATAATGTGAGATTGTATACGCCGTTCTCGTCAAAGCAATCCGTGATGTCAATTTTCTGGTCGTAATAGTAAATCCATACCTGGCCGTTCTCATCCACATCAATGCCCGCCGAACGGCTCATCTCGGCGGCAACCTCGTCAGCAGACAGCCAGGTTTCGCTGCCGTCTGCGCCAATGCTTACCCCGCCGCCGCTAATCTTTTCTGTCTCTCCATCCTGGGTGAACGAGAATGTGTAACCGCCATACCCGTTATCACCGTTACTGGTCACATCAGCCTCCGTCTGCGCACCGTGAAGCCACATTGTAATTTTCTGCTGAATGCCGCCGATGTCTGCCGCATAGACTGTCCCCCCGGTGCCGATGATGACAGCGCTTACGATCGCTGCCGCTACTGCCATATTTTTTCTGTGTTTTTTTGAATCTGTTCCATATCTTCTACCTCCAAGGTGAATTGACCGGAGGAGTGAAGCACCGAAAAGGCCTGTTGATATCGCTCTTTATTTGTCATTGTCCCATTCCTCCTTCAATACATTTTTGAGCATGGCACGGCCGCGCGATAGGCGTGTCTTTACGTTGCTTTCGCTAAGTTTCAGGATATCCGCAATCTCATTGACGGAGTAATCTTCATAATAGTACAGATGAATTACAATGCGGTATCTCTCTGGAAGCTTCATTACCATCTCAAACAGATTTTCCGATTCCGGTGTCTCGAAAACAAGCGTTTCCATATAGCCCTCTATGGAAACCCTGTTACGCCGCCAAAATGCGCGGGTAACGTTTTTGGCCTTGTTGACAGTCACCCGGATCAGCCATGCGCGTATGTGCTGCTCATTCTCATATTCTTTTTTTGTTGTGTAATACTGGACGAATGTATCCTGGATAACATCTTCCGCATCCTGTGCATTTTGGCATATATTGAATGCCACAGCAAAGAGGTTATCCTGGTATAGTGCGGCCGGTTCGTGTAAGGCTTGTCTCATGAGTGCTCCTTTTGTATCTGCAATGAAATTTCAGTGTTTGAAAGACCTTTCACTAATAACACAACTCAAAGGGGAGATAGGTTACAGGCTTTATGAAAATTTTTTGTATTTAAAATCGAGATCCTGTCTGGTTTAATTTCTGAATTCGTAGACCGATTGTTCTGAGTCTGTCAGAAAGTGGCACCATAGACCAGGTTGCGGTTCTGTAAAATCATATTGCAGGGATTTTTCCCAGTCCGCTGAATTTATCAGTGTCAGTATTGGCTTGTCTATGCCCTGCGTCCGGTATGTTCCATATCTACACTGCATGCCATGAAAATTAACAATCATTTTTTACCCCCTGTTGTAATGAGTGATTTCTGAACAGTTCCTAAGGAATATCACAATCATTAAAAGCAAAGTAAACAGTGATATGAATACTCCACATTTCAGTCCCTCTGTGCAGTATTTGAGTGTTAAGGAATGTGTTCCCTTGCTGACTTCAACACCCATGAACAGATCGTTCATTTTGTATATTTTTGCTGGTTCTCCGTCTACTGTCGCGCGCCATCCCCTGCTGTATGGAACAGCGATACATACAATGCGGTCTTCGCTAAAACGAACCTCGCTCATAATTGTATTTACGGATACCTGTGTGTCGATTATGTCTTTTTTACGGTCAGCGATATAATCTTTGTATCCTGTAAAGTCATAATAATATAATTCCAGATCCTGTATATTTAAGACAGCTTCCTTGGAAAAGGACAATGTTATATCTACGGGACCATTCCAGGCCGTCTGTCCTAAATCGACACCAGTCATTCCGTTATCATATTGTGTGATGATTATATCATGCGAGGAATGGTTGTCATCCAGGGAAACATTAAAGCTGCAATTTCCCGACCGGGTTATCAGATAATTCTCGCAATTATCCTGAAGCCGGGCAGACAATTTGATTGTGCCGCCGCCCTGTATGGTAATCGTTTCGCCGGAAAGAACCGCATTGTCCATCGCTGTTATTGTATAAGGAATGTTTTTCTGCTGGTTATCATAATTGGCAGTTTTCGCAAAAGTCCCCTGATAATCTTCTATAGCGGCTGCATGAAGCATGACTTGCTGCTTTTCAAAGCCAGTCATATTGGAGTAGATGTTTTCATCAAAAACTGTCTGGTACGTGTAAACCAGGGGCAGTGCATATTGGTTTTCATATAGAATCCATGCACCGTCGGCGGTTTTCTGGACAGGAACACAGCCATGTGGAATTTGCCAGTCTGCATTGTTTTCCAGTATGAGGTATTTGACAGCGCATAAAGATTCCAGTACGATTCGGTTGCGGAGCCCATACGTGTGGTAATCGTCGCTTTCGTTGACATTCCAGGCCCTGAGTGACTTTGTATAATTAGCGTTCAGTATGCTAAAGTAACCAGATACGCCGTGATATCCTTGACTGAAGCCTGTATTCATGGCCGTAAAGGGGGATTGGGCGGTTCGCTGGTAGTCTATTCTGTAAAAGTCTCCTTCCATATCACAGGACAGCTCGGATACAGTTTTTCTTTCATATATATCAGAAAGTGTCATGTCGGATGCCATGACACGCCAGCTGCATATCATTGTTAATGATGCCGCGGCAAATAAGGCGATCATACCAGCTTTTTCTTTTTTCAATCTGCATAAAAGGGGCAGGACAAAAACAGCAAATCCAACGATAATAATGCAGCTGGATATTATGATGCGGAAACGTTCATGCTCTAAGATAGACAGCTTTTTTCCACATATTCCTAAAGTCATCAGAAACAGGACAGAACAAATTTTCGATACAGGATTTAATAACGTGGGTACTGTATCCCAGAATTTTACAGTTAGGTATGCTGTATATAGTATAAATACGATGTGCCACCGGTTATAGCCTCCCCCACCGGTCATAAGGAGGCTGGCTGGCGGAAACAGGCATAAGAAAAACATGATAATAATATTTCTCTTTTCGCGTAACACGCCTTTTGCAAGCAATAGCCATAGAAGCATAAATACACCTATCGTACTGACAGACATCACCTGATTGAGATTGCTATATGGCGGATATAGGAGATTTATGAAAAAATTTTTTATCTCTGGTAAGGACGCAAAGAAATTTGTATGAAGCTGTGGAATGCGGTTGCAGCGCAGATAGCCAATAACAGCGGGGACAAATAGAAAAGCAGACAGGCAAAGTCCGGCTGCATACTCTGTCAGCAGCCCTTTTATTGTCTGCACAGCGCTTTTCAATTTTGTTTTTTCCTGCACAAGTATATAGATTGTATATACTGCAATTGACAAAGAACCTATATATAAATAAAAAAACCCACATAGTGCAAAGAGAAAAACGCTTGCACCCAGAACGCCTTTCCTTTTTCCCATAATCGATCGGTGCGTACCAAGAAGCATAAGTGGGATAAAGGGCATCGCATGGGCAAAATTGTAATACAGCTCACACTGATAGGTAAAACCAGAAAAGGAATATAACAATGCGCCGACAACATACGCAAAAGGGCTTTTGTCGTGTTCATGTGGCTGTGCAAATGCGATAAACGCGATTCCGCCAAGATAAATTTGGAAATATAGTAAGAAATTAAAAAAATAAGGAAGCAGGTCTTCCCTGACTAAGGCGGAAAAGAGATAGAGCGGGTGTCCCAGTCCATAATAATTTAATGTGGCTATCGTGTCCTCACCCATTGCCAGTGTCCATTCAATGAGAGGAAAGGAGAAGCTCTTATCTTGGGCAGGTCTTGTAAAAAAATCGATGACAAGCTGTCTGATATACTGCATTGTTGGAAAAAACTGCATTTGACCGTCAGTGCAGTTGAAGGCAATCCGGTTGCCCTGAAACATGACATATAGGTGCACGGCAGCATAGGCCCAAAAGATTGCAGAATACAAAAGATATTTGTGGGCTTGGAAAAATTTCTGTTTCATCTATGACTCCTTTATCTCTGATATATAATAATCATTATAAATGCTTTACACGATTAATCAATAGGAAAAAGCACACGCACCAGAATAAACGCATGAACAGATACTCTCTAACTGCCATCCAATTATTTGGTGAGT
>CAJUKA010000105.1:5147-13466 GCA_910586585.1 uncultured Lachnospiraceae bacterium | reverse complement strand
CCTCGGAGGCACTGGACGAAAACCGTTCTCCCTCCAGCCAGTTCCCTGTTCCGGCCGCCTCTGCCAGCAACTTTCCGCTGTCGCCCAGGTCAGAGCTTGAGGATGTGCAGAACGGAATGACTGTTTTTCCCGTAAAATCATTCGCCTCTACAAAGCCATCTACAGGCCATGCCGCAATATGCCACCATATTGGATAGCCGATAAATACGGTGTCGTAGGACTCCCAGTTATCAACCGTAGTTGACACCAGTTCCACGTCTCTTTCACTCTCATTTTCGTGCTCCCTGCTCACGCGGCTGTCCGCGTTTGTCCAGTCCAAATCATCACTGCTGTACGGTTCTACCGGTTCCAGCACGAAAATGTCGGCGTCTGTCGCCGCTGCAATATACCCTGCCACGTTTTCCGTATTTCCTGTTGCCGAATAATAAACGACGAGCGTTCTTCCGCCCTCCGCGGAGGGTTCCTCTGCAGAGGGTTCTTCTGCAGGCGTTTGGTCAACCGTCTCTGTTTGAAGCTGCGTATCGGCTTCCGTCGGAAGCTGTGTTTCCTGCGTAGTCTCGGGCTGCGTTTCCTGTGCGGTCTGTGTTTCCTTTGGTGAGACAACCGCCTCCTGCGTGGTCTTTGGCGCGGCGTCCTGCTGTTCCCCGCGAGCCTGCGAAGCATTGTTCCTGCTGCCGCCTTGGCTGCCGCACGCCGAAAGGCTGACAGCCAAGAGCATTCCTGTTAATACTGCTGCAACTTTTTTTAATGTTTTCTTTTTCATAACTTAATCTCCCTTTCCTTAGATATTCTCAAATTTTATTTTTCATTCTGCCGCAAGCTTTGCGTACGCTTCCTGAGAAATGCGGTCAAACCACTCCAAGCCTGTCAATTGCGGATTGGTATTGACTGCGATGTGCGCAAATGTCGTGTCTGCGCTTCCGCCATGCCAGTGCTTTACGCCGGGAGGGCAGAATGCCACGTCGCCCGGGTGCAGAACCTCCACCGGCTGCCC
Organism: uncultured Lachnospiraceae bacterium; assembly: GCA_910586585.1. Taxonomy (GTDB): domain Bacteria; phylum Bacillota; class Clostridia; order Lachnospirales; family Lachnospiraceae; genus COE1. The sequence continues at coordinate 12,472 of CAJUKA010000105.1, read as the reverse complement.
TTCGATTTGATGATAGCCGATTCCGTCCGTCGCGATTAAAATCTGTCCGCCCTCATGCGTATGCCAGTTGTTAATCACACCCGGCTCAAACACAACGTAGTGCAGTCCCGGAGCGCCTGCCACGTTCCCTTCCTCAAGCAGTGACGATACATATGCAGGACCGCTGAACGTATCAACATTCATCGCTGCCGCCGCGCGCTGGAACATAAACGGATTATCCTGCGTTACCGTGCGTCCCTGATATTCCTGTGTTTCCAAGCTTGCATAATATGCGTCCGTTACCGGCTCCTCCGCCTGTGCCGCGCCGTCCTTTGGCACATAGCCCGAATCGAACACCACCATCTGTGAAAACCAGCTGTCCGGTGTCGCGCCGTGCCAGTGGCGAACGCCCTCGGGACATTGAACCACATCGCCCTTGCGGATAATCTGCGCAGGCTTTCCCTCTTCCTGATAATACCCGACGCCGCCTGTCACCAAAATAACCATACCGCCATGACTGTGCCAGCTGCTCCTGGCCCCCGGTGCGAAGGTGATGTTGTTGGTCGCGGGGAAATGATAGATGTCATCATTTGTAATCATGGGCGAGATATACACCGTTCCGATAAATGCGTCGGACTGAATCTGCTGCCCGAGCGGAAACGTGATGTCCGTACTGTTTTCCCAAAGGTCATAATCCGGTGCAAGCAGGGTGAGCAATGTGCGGTCATGGTGGTGCATCAGCTTAGACTGCGTATCCAAAATCATGGTCGCGCCGCCTTCCAGTGTGTATGGCTCCCATGTCGGCAGCCCCTGTGCCTGAGGCATTCCTGTCTTTGCAAAATTCACCCATGCCTGCGAAATCTGTTCCGCGAGCGCGCGCTCCTGTGCATTGTCATCTGCGTGATTGAATACATAAGGAATTTCCGCGCCATGATACGAATTGCCGTATGTGAACATATATGCGTATACGGGTGCGCCGTTCTGTGCCGCCTTATGCGTCATGATTTTTAACAATGGCAGACGGATTGTTTCCGTATCAATTTGGTCCGCCGTCAGACCGTCCTTATCGGGGTAAGCGGACGCGATGGCGTCTGTCAGCTCCTTCGTCGCCGTAATCGGTTCCGCATGGAAAAATCCCGACCATTCATTCAGATTGCTTCCGATTAACAGCGGAATATCCGCGCCTGCCTCCGCAAAGGACGCCTCCGTCACGGGATTGGTCGGAAGGAAATCGCCGTCCACAACAGGCTCCCAGTCCATGGAATAAGCGTCTCCCAACGCAGCAGGGATTTGAAGCTCCTCCCCTGTCTGCTGTAAAGCCTGTGATGACGCCGCCTGCAGGTCTTCCGCGGATACCTTCTGAATGTCCTCAATGTTGTCCGCCGAAATGCCCAACAGGCTTAACACGTTTTGCGCAAGTCTTGTGCTGGAAACCTGTGTGTTAAACTGTACGCCCATTGTCTCCGTCGCGCCGCTCTGCACGATTCCCTTGTCAAACAGTCCCTTTGCATAGGGAGATGTCATCAGGGCAAGAACCTTTGCGCCGCCGCCCGACTGACCAAAAACCGTCACGTTGTCCGGATCTCCGCCAAACGCCGCGATGTTGTCCTGTATCCATTCGAGCGCGTCCACAATGTCCGTTATTCCCACGTTTGCGGAATACTTGTATTTTTCACCATACGCGGACAAATCCAAGTGTCCGAATACATTCAGACGGTGGTTTACCGATACAACCACCACGTCGCCGCTGCGGCTTAACGCCTCGCCGTCGTATCCTTCCTCATTGGCAGTGCCCGTAGAAAAGCCGCCGCCGTGCAGCCATACCATGACAGGCTTCTTTTCACTCGCCCCTGTCTGCGGCGTCCATATGTTTAAATTTTGACAATTATTGTCCGTACCCGTCTGGTCGCTCGCGCCTCCAACGCCCGAAATCGACCCCTGCGGCGACATTGCGCCGTAGCTGTCCGCAAAATACACGCCTTCCCACGCAACCTCCTGCGCAGGGACAAAACGTTCAGGCGCCTGCGCATAGGGAACGCCGAGATAGCGGAAAATTCCGTTCTGATTGGTTCCCTGAACCTGTCCCGAGGTTGTCTGCACAATCCCGTCCGCCGTCGTGTCATAAGACGTTCCCGTCTCTTCCTGTGCGTTCTGCTCCGCCGCCTGTACCTGCCCCGTCAGTCCGCACGCCGACAGCGCGGCAACCATCACGCCGGTCATCAAAACTGCCAAAAACTGTTTTCTTTTCTTCATCGCTGTTTCCTCCTGTCATCTTATTAACAATCTGTCTTATTGCGCTGCTTCCTTTATCAGTCCGTTCTGCGTTAAATATGCCGTAATTGCTTCCGTATTCGTCGCACGCGTAAACAGTCCGTCATGAACCGCTGCACCGGGCGCGCATTCCCGCACAAACTGCATCGACTGTTCGAATTGCCCTTCATTCATGGACGCCGACTGGGTAAACGGATAAATGTCTACTCCGCTCAAATCGTATGCTTCCAAAAACGTTCCGATAATCATCGGCGCGGTATGCCACCATATCGGATAGCCGATTAGGATTCGGTCGTATTCCGCTATTGACTCCGGCAAATCCTTAATTGCGGGACGGGCGTTGTTGTCCACTTCTTCCTTTGCTACCTCTGTTGTCGGCGTATATTCCGTCGGATACGGCGTAACCGGAACGATTTCGTACAAATCGCCTCCTGTCTGACTTTGGATATATTCCGCCATTGTCCTTGTATTATTCGACCATGAAAAATATGCAATCAGTGTTTTGCCTTGTTCTGTCGGCTGCTCCGGCTCCGTCGGTTCTTCCGGTTCTGTCGGCTGCTCTGGTTCCGTCGGTTCTTCCGGCTCTGTCGGCTGCTCTGGTTCCGTCGGTTCTTCCGGCTTTTCTTCGGTTCCTTTTAGCAGTCCGTTTTCCGTCAAGTATGCTGTAATTGCCGCCGTATCTGTCGCACGCGCAAACAGTCCGTCATGAACCGCTGCACCGGGCGCGCACTGCCGCACAAACTGCATCGACTGGTTAAACTGCCCCGCATCCATTGACGCGGACTGGGTAAACGGATAGATGTCTACTCCGCTCAAATCGTATGCCTCCAAAAACGTTCCGATAATCATCGGCGCGGTATGCCACCATATCGGATAGCCGATTAGGATTCGGTCGTATTCCGCTATTGACTCCGGCAAATCCTTAATTGCGGGACGGGCGTTGTTGTCCACTTCTTCCTTTGCTACCTCTGTTGTCGGCGTATATTCCGTCGGATACGGCGTAACCGGAACGATTTCGTACAGATCGCCTCCTGTCTGGCTTTGGATATACTCCGCCATCCGCTCCGTATTGTTTGACCATGAAAAATATGCAATCAGGATTTTCCCTTCGCCCGTCGGATCCTTCGGCTTTTGTCGGAAAAGCAAATTTTTGATGCTGTGCGATACGATGCTAAAGGCTGCCGTCTTTGCGCCTGTGTAACCGCTGTCTGCTTTTGCGTTGATAATGACCGATGCTTTGCCTTTATTTATATTGTTTACAATTTCAACTGTATAGGGCGCGTTTGCGGCATCACTCGCAAAATCCGTTCCGCCGACTGTGACGACAATCTTTGCAGGTCTTACCGGTCTTCCCGTATAGTCCATCTTTGTGATTTTTTTGTCAGACGCATCATAAAATGCCACTTTTGCCCTGGAAAGGTCTTTTGTCTGATCTCCCTTTGTCCATACAGTATAGGAGCCCTTCGCGGCGTCCTGTTCATTGGAAAGGGTATAGTTTCCCTTTGCCGTCGGAATGATTTTTACGTAAACCGTTGCCGTCCCGTTGGAAAGCCTTAACGGGTTGTCGCGGCTCATCTCCTGCGTGCGCTGCGCGTCCGTATAATAACGGGTTTCGTATTCCGACCCGTTCAGCGTTACGCCGCCGATGCTGACATAAGCATTGGACTTGTATACGCCATCCGCCCCGTTGCATACCTGATCGGGTAAAACAACACTGTCCACCGTCCGCTCGCTGAGTTCTGCTTTTGCAACCGTAAATTTGGGACTGGTATACTTTCCTTTGTAATTTCCCATAAAGGATATTGTGAAGCTTGCCTTGCCGTCCGCCGCGCGCCTGTTTCCGCTGTAGGAAACCCTGTAATCCCTGCCTTCCTTTAGGTCGTTGTTTCCGTATTGGAGCTGCAAATCGGAAAAGACTGCGCCGACGCTTGTATATGCCGCTGTGCTTTTTGTTCCGCCGATAACCACTTTTCCCGCAACAGCCCCTTGGGCTGCGTTCTCATTTAACAGAATGTCGCTGCTTTGAATGGTCTTTGGAAGGATTTTGCAGGTTTTTGTGACATTGCACCCGCTGTAATCGCCGATTCCAACAACCGTAAATTTGACGGTTCCCGCATCCGTAACGTTTTTCGGAAAAACAATCCTGTAGCTTTGCGCGGCATTTGCCGTAAGGTCTGTCTTTGCGGCGTCCTTTGCATTGACCTGAATGCAGCTTCTGAGAGCCTCCTCCAGTGATTCGCCTGTGTAAATCAGTTGGCTTGCTTTTGCTTTGTCGATTGTCACGCTGAATTTTTTAGCAAGCTCCTTCTGCGCTGCCGCATTTTCCACAACGGTAACATCTATAACCGTATTTCCGCTGAAATTGCCTGCTCCCGTAACTGCAAGCGTTGTGCTGCCGACGGTGTTAAATACGGTCGCTTTGTTGTAGGAAAAATCCTTTGCCGCCAGTTTGGTACTTCCGTAATAAATTGCAGGCATCGGCGCTTTTTTGCCCCGTACCACAATTATTTTGCTTTTGATAACGTCCTCGGCATTGATGTCCTTGCGCGCAATCCGAAAGGTTGCAGAAGCGCTTCCGCTGAATGCGCCTTTGCCTGTTACGGTTACTCTGGGCTGTTTGTTTGCCGCCGCGCCTGTGGATACATTGATATTGTTGGTATACCGAACCGAATAGTCGCTGCCCTCTGTCAGGTCTTTTCCGTTGTTTCTTACTCTGATTTCGGGTCTGATTGCCGTCCCTGTATACTCATAGCTGCTTGTGTCCGCAAACTCAATCACAAGACCTTCTTCCTCTGTGGGGCTTTCGCCCGCTTCAAGTCCTTCCACGCTCTCAAGGGAGTCCTCCGCATTGAAATTTTCCACGCTTTCAAGCGGTTCTTCTGCTGTAAGGCTTTCTGCGCTTTCAAGCGGTTCTTCCTCTGTAAGGCTTTCTACGCTTTCGAAGGATTCTTCCGCGTTAAGATTTTCCTCTCCTTCAAAGCTTTCCCGCGTTTCAAGTTCTTCTCCATCTGTGAAGCTTTCCTGCGTTTCAAGTTTTTCTTCTGTAAAACGTTCTTCCTCTACAGAACTTTCCTGTGTTTCCTTTTGAAAATCGTCGTTATTTTCCAATACATCAGTTTCGGAACTGTTGTTCTCTATGGCATTGTCATCCTCATCCTGCCGTGTACCTTTTTCATCTGCCGAATTATCAAAATCATCAGTGCTGCCGTCCATTTCGGTTTCCGTAAACTGCTCCGTTTCAAGTTCCGTTTCCTCGGGTTCCTGCATTAGAAGCGATGCTTCCGCCTCCAATTCCGTCCCTGCTTTCTCCGCTGCTTCAACCGTCTGCGGCTGCCAGTCTGCGTCAGAATATTCACTCGCATAAGCTGTCATTCCCGACAAAACCATGACAACCGACAATGCAATCGAAACAATCCGTTTGTTTATTCTTTTCATCGACTTTTTCATAACTACAATCCTGCTTCCTTCTCAGTGTGCGAATTTGTGCCTATGCACAAATTTGCGGGTTGAAAATTTTAATTTTCAACCTTCCCTTCCGTCCTTTAGTAACATTCCCGAAAAATCTCAAAAATTTCCCTATGCGCCATCTGCCTGCCGCCTCCTGCGGAGATATTGCAGGACTCCGCAATCTGCCGCAAATCCGTATCCTCGTCCGCCCCTATCTCTCTCAGGGTCGCGGGAAGACCAATTTCCCGAATAAAATCCGCCAATGTATCCACGCCTTCCAGTGCCAGTTCTTCCTCCGATTTCCCATTCGCGGGAAGCTTCCACACATTCACCGCAAACCGCTGAAACTTGGAAAGGTCGTCCCTACAGATATGCCTGCAGTAGACCGGCTGCAAAACAGCAACCCCTTCCCCATGAATACAGTCCATATACGCCCCAAGCTGATGTTCCATCTGATTGCACATAAAATCAGTCTGCTTGCCCAATTTGAGAATACGGTTCTCCGCCATTGTCGCTTCCCACATCAGGTTGCTCCTTGCAGTGTAGTCCTGCGGATTTTGTACCGCCGCCCGCAGGTCGCGTATCACGCCGCGCATCAGCGCCTCCGCCATGTCATCCGACACATTGTCCTCGTTTGGTCTGCTGAAATAAATTTCCATGATATGCGAAAGCGTGTCAAATCCGCCCGACACCATCCGCCTTTTGGGCACACTGTACGTGTAAACCGGATCCATCAGGGCAAATTTGGGATTGCATTTCGGATAGTCACGCCCTGTTTTTATTTTCAGCTTTTCATTGGTTATGACTGCGGCGCCGTTCATTTCGCTGCCCGTTCCCGCCGCAGTGACAACCACGCCGATCGGAATGGGGTCAAATTCCATAATGCCCGGTCTTGCGAAAAACTCCTCCCAGATATCGCCCCCGTAAACCGCCGCCATAGCGATTGCCTTGCAGCAGTCCATGACGCTGCCGCCGCCTACTCCGAGAATAAAGTCAATCTTATTTTCTCTTGCCGTCCTTGCGCCCTCCAGCACCTTTTTATAGGTAGGATTCGGCATGATGCCTGAAAACTCCGTTACCTTTTTGCCCGCTTTTGCAAGGCTTTCCATGACCTGATTGTAAATGCCATTGTCCCGAATAGAACCGCCCCCATAGGCAAGCATTACATTCTCCCCGTAATGCCGCAAAAGACAGGTAAGATATTCCTTCACGCAGCCTTCGCCAAAAATTGTTTTCGTGGTGTTCTCAAAAATAAAGTTGTTCATGAACCCGTTCCTCCTCAACTGCTCCGGCTACTCTCTTTCCCATTTCATACGCATCCTTCATTGCGCGTGTGGAAGTGACTTCTCCCTTTTCGTAAACGCCCTCCCCATAAATCGCACCCATTACCTTTGCTCCGGGGAGGCAGTCCGTAAAACCGTAGAGTCCGTCCATTGCACGCTCCATGGACGCTTTTTTGTCGGCGGCAGTGACAATAAAGTAAAATTCCTTATCAATAATCTCCCTGTAGCAGGGCAGCGTACGGTCAATCATGGTATTCATCTGTCCGCTCATGGCGTAAAAATACACCGGTGTCGCCAAAACAATCACGTCTGCACGCATTATTTTTTTCAGGATTTCTGCCATGT
>CAJUKA010000105.1:0-5047 GCA_910586585.1 uncultured Lachnospiraceae bacterium | reverse complement strand
CCGCCGACCGTTTTCTCCTGCAGGTAAATTTTTTCCGCCGCGTTTCCTGCACCGATTGCGCCGTGCATAAATTCATCACATAAAAGATCCGAATTGCCGCCCTTACGGGGACTGCCCGCAATGATTAGAACGCTCTTACGTTTCAGATTCATGTTACACCTCCCAAGTTCTAACGCACATATAATTCATGCCTGATTAAATATCTTTCATCCTGCAATGGCTCCGCTTCCAGTGTAATCTCACAGGCGGCCGCCCCCATTTCCGTCATGGCGTTTTCCATATATGCCTGCCGGTAATCATTTCCCTGATAGCCCCGATACCATTCGTCAAACAGTTCTTCGCCTTCCAATACACTGTAAAAGACATATCTGCCTCTGCCGTTTGAAATCATCTGTCCATAACAGTCCGCATAATACCCCTGCATATCCGTAAACACTTGTTCCTGCGTCAGGCCGGTATCTGCAAGGCTTCTAAGCATGCGGTCTTCCGTATCCGTTTCAGGTTCTTCCTCCGGCTCTAAGTTCCGGTACGCCTGCCCGTTGCACGGCGGCAGATAAACCGACAGCTCCCGCCTGATGTGGCTGCTTGCATAATCTGCATCTGTCTTGTTAAAATAATCATAGGTGCCGTTTCCGGTATCATCCCATGTAGTGTCCACGTTGTAAAATCCGTCGTCAAGCATGACAATATTCCACGCATGGCTTTCCCCTGCAAATCCGGTACAATAATAACAGGGAATTTCCAACTCCTGCAGCAGGTACTGAAAAGCCCGCGCGTACCCCGCGCATACCGTCTGTCCATTCACCAGCGCACTATAAGCGCTCTGGTTCATCCCTGCGCCCATATTGTAGGAAATCCGTTCAAGCAATGCATCATGCACAGCCTTTTCCTTTTCATAATTGTCCGGCAGGCTCCTTACGCCACGCAGAATCTGCTCTGCATTTTCATCAAACAGTCTTTTTGCACTGTCCAAATCCCGCGCCGTTTCATTAAACTGCAAATCAATTTCAACGCATTGCCCGTTTCGTACATATTTGCCGGAATATGCTGTTTCCATCCAAAAAAGTTCCGGGTGGTCATTATACACTGCCGAAAAAATATTCCGCAGCTCCCCTGCCGTCACATCCTCAACCGGGGCAAATGCCCTGTAGCGCTCCTGCCCGTTCGCATAAATCTGCCGATACAGATGTTGCCCCTTTTCGTTCAGCATTGCATAATAGGGATAATAACGCGCATCAAACTCCAGCCCGTCACCCGTATGCCCTGTATCCAGTTGGGTTCGGAGCCTCTCTGCCTCGGTCTCGTCAACCTGCTCCTGTTCATCCTGAACCTGACGGTAACCGTTTCTGCCCGAAACAGCCTCCGGTATGACGATTTGGGACTGCTCCGGAGGGATATATCCAGAGGAAATGCCTTCCTCCACGCCCTGGCTGTCATCCGGGGCTTCGACGGCGGATTCCTCCGCCGCATGTTCCCCATCGGGATACTTCCCGTTATCCCCATTTCCATCCAAATCCGGTTCAGAATCAGACGTTGGGACATCAGGTTCCGTTCTGTCAGGCGTTCTTCTTGCTGTCATGACCTCGTCCGATCCGATATCCGAATCAGCATTTAACAGTCTGCCGATTGTTTCCGAAAGTTCAGGGTTCAGCATACACACGACAGCAAATGCATAAAATGCGATAAACATCCCAAGCAGAACGTATAATATTTTTTTCATTTTAGTTCAATCCCTTGCTCTCAAGCCATGCCGCAACATAGTCCGCAATCAGACCGTTATTTTCCTCCTGAAACAGAAAATGGCTGTTTCCGGTAACGCCGATGTCAGGCAGATTTACGACCATGCAGTCTCCTCCCGCCGCATTGTAGCTTTCCGCAAATCCGACTGCGCCGTCGCGCACGGACTTCCAGAAATCCGTGGACCGAATGTCAGACGGACCGTTATCAATATAGTCCCCAAATAAAATCATAACGGGAATTTTTGCGTCCAACAGCTTCTGATACTGCTCCGAACCGATTTCCGGTGTCCCACCCGGCTCGACTGCCACAATCGCCGACACGTAATCCATGTCAACGTCCCAGCCGACTGCGCCGCCTTGCGAATGCGTAACAAAAACGGATTTATCCCCTGTCATCGTATAAACGTCTTTCATCACCTCGCTAAGCGCTGCTGCGTCAATTTCCTGATCATAATCCCCGGTATTCGGCGTCATCTGGCGGAAAAACTGATCCTGCGCCTCTGCCCCCTCCGGAAACTGGGAGCCTTCGTAGCGCTCCGGCGCCGTGCGTCCAATCCGAAAATGCGTATACCACGCCTGATCGCCCGGTTTGTACGCCTTTGATTCCGCACTCCACGCATCCAAAAATCCGTCCGTTGTCATCTGTACGGTTGCGCCTGCCTCACCACGCCTTGGCTGGTCCACCAAAAATGCAGGATAGCCTTTTTTCAGGAACAGGTCCGACCAGCCCTCGCGTCCGTCGGGCGTCGTCATCCAGCCCATGCGCGACTGACCGTACCCGTGCAGATACACAATCGGATTTCCGTTGTCATTGACGGGAATCTGATAAAACACGTTTGCATGGTCCACATGAGCCGTATTGCCCGCACGCGTCGCGTCAAGCCAGTTTGTTGTCGCGTCATAAGCGCCTTCTACCGGCGCTGTCACGGTTCCTCCCGAAGAAAACATTCCCTGTCTTGCAATCATCAGAATATCCGGCGCCGCCGTTTCCGGTGCAGACGCCCCCTCAGCGGCCGTATCCGGCGCCGCAGACGCAAGGCTGCCATCAGTCCCCGCCAGTATGGAAGCTGCCATAAAACCTGTTAATAAAAGAGCCATGATACGTTTTTTCTTCATTGTGAAATCCTCCTACCTGTTTTTTTACTTTTCTTTAATATATACTGCGCACCAGTTAAATTTACAGTACAACCCGACTGCAGACCATCAGCCAGTCACTTCCCTGAAAGCATTACTGCAAATTCCGGCGGTCTGCAGTATAAGCAAAGCACAACGTGCAAAGAACTCTCGTTTTGCTCGTCAGTTGATACTTTTTTGGGTTATACATATGTCCTCTGTGCGGTACACGGCAGTCCCTCACGAAAAAAGGAGAAAAACATAAAACTGCCATGTACCTAAAATATGAAAAAAAAGTAGTAGTGCGGTACGCTTTACGAATAGGAGGGGACAATATTATGTACCGCACAGAAGACATATGTACTGCTTATTTCATAGTATAAAAAAATCGAGGCTTCAAAAGAAGTCTCGATTGGTTAATCAGTTTATACTTTGAGGTTACAACTCTGTTGTTACCCTGTTACAATACTTTCTGCAATGCCGAGAGGAATTTCTTTACCGTTACGGAAGGTTCCGGGGAATGCAGCAGGCCATAGGGAATAGAATAACTCCAATCTACAGGGATTACCTTTAATAAGGGATGGACATTATCCCATACCGGCACCGCCATCAGCACATCATTTCCATTCTCACAGCGGTTAAATACATCCACACTGTAAAAATCAAAATCCACGATGCTGATCTTACTGTGGTTCTGCCAAAGGTCATCCCGAAGTCTGTCCACATAATGGCTCCAGTCACGATGCATCAGTAGCAGGTTCTCCCCATATAAATCCTGAACCGTCAGTTTTATCTTATCCGCAAGACGATGGTGAATGGATACCGCACAGCATAATGGCTGCTCGAAAAGTTCAAAGCCCGCGCACTGGCGCAGGTTCAGCATTGTTTCATCAAAAATTCCTGCCACCACATCAATATTCTGTCCAAGGTTCTTCAATATTTCCCTTGCATTTTCCGGAGTATTCTCAAAAGGGACAAGCTGGAACTTGATCTCTGGACACAACGCATGAATTTGTGGCCAAAGTTCCACAAGAACCTGCGCAGGTGTCATCGGTGATGTCCCAATACGGATGATGTCTGTGTTTTCCTGCATGGCATTTTTCGCTCGTACCACAGAATCCTTGCAATACTGGATAATGTATTTTGTGTCTTTATACAGAGAGCTCCCTGCTTTCGTCAGAGAAAGCCCCCTGTGGGTTCTTTCAAAGAGCTGTACCCCCAAATCTGCCTCCAGCAGATTGATCTGTTTCAAAACCGCCGTAGGTGTAATATATGCCTGTTCTGCCGCCTTGTTAAAACTTCCGGCATCTGCCACGCGGATAAATGTCTCCAGTTGCGGATTATACATTGCCTCACTGCCTTTCCATCCATTTTCATATCTTATATCGGGTTACCCTTATTTATAATAATATGTCTTTCTCTGAAAAGGCAATATATCTTTTGTTTTTAATGAATTTTTAATTCCTTATTTTCATTCAATAATCCCATATGATACAATGCCTGCACACAGTCCACATAGCCTTGAATATATGCCCTTAACTCTTGGGCAGAAGAAAAGTCCTCCTGGCATTCTTTGATTTCCTCCAGCTTTTCCCTCTGTTCTGTGGAAAGAGTTTCCAGAAAATCCTCCCACTCCTGTTCTTTTTCTTTCCATGCCTCCAACGCCTTTTCATATTCTGGAGTGCGTACATAACTTTCCCTGCTGACGCTCTCTCCGTTTAACCTGCCCAAAAACTCAGCCATTTTCAACCATACATCATTCATGCCATACCTCTCCTTTATTATCAGTATTATTTCGTACCAACAACCCACTGCTGATCCCTGATATTTTTCTATACTTCATCTTTAGGTATATTACAGGAACCGCTTCGCGAACCCTGTAATCATGTATTATCACTCCGTTTCGGTAAAATCAATTCTATACACTTCATCTTTAGAAAGGAATGCATTTATGAAAATTTACTGGAACGGAACCTCCAAAAACATCATTGGTTCCAAGATCAGACAGCTCCGGCAGGAAAAAGGATTATCCCAAGCCGCGCTCGCAAGCCAGCTCCAGCTGCTCGGCATGGAGTGCAGCGACCTGACCATCCTGCGCATCGAGCAGGGCAGCCGCTTTGTTCCCGACTACGAAGTTGCTATTCTCGCTAAATATTTTAACATATCAACCGACACTCTGCTTGAACAAAAGGAAG
>CAJUKA010000104.1 GCA_910586585.1 uncultured Lachnospiraceae bacterium | reverse complement strand
GGGATTCTGGTATGAATTGGATGATACGGCAAAAGCGGACTTTGTGACGGCGCTTAATCCTGACAAGCGTTTATTTGTATCCATGCCTGAGGAGAATACATTTGTAAATCAGCAGTTTATACAAATTATTGTGAAAGATGTAAATGTTTCAAAAGATTTAGTGCATGCATTGTTAAATTCCTTATCTGGCATGTTTGTAATTGAGACAGCCAGAGAAACAGATGGATTAGGCGTGAGCAGCACAAAGTTAAGGAACATGTACATGATAAACCCACAGGTTATATTAGATTCAGATGCTTTGGAGATAGTGGAATTGTTTGATAAAATTAAAAATCGAAATGTTATGGATATAGAAGACGAATTAAAGGATTCAGACAGGGAAATTTTTGACCGTAAGGTTTTGCAGGCAGTTGGACATGAGGAGATATACGATGCGCTAAAGGAATCTTTGTTACTGTATACACGGTATGATTGAAAAATCGAAAAACCAGCTTATTTTTGAGTTAATTAAAGGAGGATTTGTATTATGGACAAGGATTTTGAAAAGCTCAACAGGCTGATACAGAGCGCGAAGGAGTTCTTTGCATGTCCGGAGTGTAAGGAACTGGCGGCAAGGGCAAAATGGTACGCGGCGGACTTCCAGCGGCGGTATGAGGATGAAATAACCCGTATGCCCACGGATGACACAGAGCGTATACTTTACACGCTGGAGATTGTGGAGCGGCTTGCGGACATGGTATTTAACGGTACGGGTGAGGACCGAAGCAACGCATTTTATGATATGGAGGACTTTCTGAATGATTATCTGCAGTGGGCGTTTTCCGATTACATGGACGCCTGCGGGCTGGGGGAAAGCTTGCCGTTGTGTACTGATGATGACATGGGACAGCCTGCGGATGTATTGGAGCAGAGGCTGCACGGTTTAGCGGAGGAGCTGCGTCGATATCTGCCAGACGGTGGAAACGTGTTCCGGCAAAGGTCGGCTGTTACTGTTATGTGGCAGTTATTGGATCTGGAGCGTGCAATACGTTACTGGTATTGCTGCCCACCAGAAGATTTTCCCAATTTATATGTTATAAAAGATAAATAGTTATGTAAAGTCAGCCATCTCAGACCTGAATTATCAGGGTTTCTGCCCTTGTAATGTTTTTGAAAAATATTATTTCTATATAATTTCAACATTCTTTTTAAATGTTAACAATATATAAAGTAATACTTTTTATATCTCCTCTTCTTCTTTTAGTATACCTTTATTTTCCCTGACATATCTGCTTATAATCATATTCAAGGCGCTGTTATTTGAGATACCCTGCGCCTTATTAATCTGCGTAAACAATCCGTACATCCTCTCATTCACTTTAGCAGAAATCTGTTTATCCTTTGATCCATTATTACTTGCAATATCCGTAGCAACAGATTTTTTCTTTACTTTTTCCTGAATATTATTTTCCAATATTTCCTTCGCTTCAACATTATCTAAAAGTTTTCCCATAAGCACTCCTTCCACGGGTATATAAAATAATACTTTTTATATATTTTCAATATTTATACTATATAATTGAAATATTCATTTAATATTATAATTATACTATCTTAACAGCTATTTCCATATATGCCTTCGCCGTTGGCGCCTTCCGGTTCAGGACAACCGGTTTCCCATCAATAACATCCCTGGGAACATCTGCCGCCTTTTTAATAATCCCTAGCAAGGGCGCATCCATCTTTTCAAGAAGTGTAAGTACATCTTGTTGATCATTTGTCTTTTCATAAAATGTCGCAATAATCCCGTCAAAAACCAGGTCAGGATTCAATGAGCGGTCTCCATCGCCGGTTTGTATTTCTCTGATCGTATCCAAAAGCGCCTTTAATCCCCTATATGCGAGATAATCTGTTTTTACAGGAATAATAACTTCATCTGCGGCAACCAGGGCATTAATTAAAAGCGTCCCAAGCTGGGGCGGGCAGTCAATAAATACGTAATCAAAAAACGGCTCAAATTTTTTAATGGCTTTCCGAAGCTGCACATCGCTGTTTCTTCCAACTACAAGCTTTGTCTCCGTCACAGCCAGGTCTATATTCGACGGAATTATGTATAGGTTGTCCATACCACTGGCCTCAACACTGAATGCACATTCTGCAGGATTGGTTTTCCCATCGAAAAGGTTGCATACATTTGCATCATCATACTCATTTGAATCAGGATTCATTGCACAGCTGATTGTAAGACTTGCCTGCGGATCAAGATCAACCATTAATACCCTCTTGCCCGTAGTGGCTTTTGCGGCTGCTAGGTTGTATGTAGTCGTAGTCTTGGCAACTCCGCCTTTTTGGTTTGCAATTGCTATTGTTTTCATATTTTCTCCTTTAATTAGATATCAAAAGTAATACTTTTAATATAAATTTTATATTAATAATTTCAAAATATCAAGAGGAAATTACAAGTTTTTTTATTTCTGCAAACTCTTTTCAAGATGGATATTCTTATTTAAAAACATCTGAAATAAAACTCTTGCTAATTATATTTTACGGGCGATGTCCGCCGTTTCCGGATCGGGCTTCATCATTTTCGTGCGGATGCTTCAATTTTGCCGTATTTGCCACATCCCCGGCGGGGTATATTCCAGACCGCTGCTGGCACATCTGTCATAGTTCGACAATACCGCCGTCGCAGGAGCTGACGCATACCACAGGACTCCTCCGCAAGTCTATGGGAAGGCATAAACAAGTTTCATTATCCCCCGCGCTGTCCTCGCGCCCGGTTGATGCCGAGTATGTAGTGAACATAGACACTACAGAAAAATAACTCACGCATCCTTGTTTTTCTATTTCTCAGATTATGCATGTCAAAAAGACTCGGCGTCCCCGCTATGCAAACGTTTTTTAACAATTTATCCTCGGAGAAATATCCTGCGCAAACTGTATCGGTTATTTTTCAACAGTTTCTTACTTCATATTAATTATCAATATCATTCATTTTTTAGCAATATAATATTTATTATATTGTTTTTATATTATAAGTAATACTTTAAATATATATTTTATACTAATTATCAATTCTTATTCTAGTCCACATCAAAAGACCATATTTTCAGAACTTCATGTAACCGTATGGTACATCATGTTCATGTGAAATCTGATAGCAACAACACTCTTACCCTCTTTTACATACTCATACTCCATCCGAAACATAGTGAGCTCATTAATTTCCCTTCTGGCAGGCTCAATCACCCTGTCCTTGAAATGCGTAAACCGGGGATACTTTTCCTCACAATCACAACACTGCCTTAGTTCCTGCAGGGATATCTCAATATACTGCCCCTCTTTTGGCAAAACCCTTGTCATTATTCTCTCCTGCAGAAGTTCAAAAATACGAATCGCATATACACTTTTCATACACAATATATTATCCAGCGTGTACTGTGTATAATGCTCTTTCAGCCGTATCAGAAACGGTCTCAGGTTATCATTTAACTGAATGGAAACCCCGACATCAGAATTATACTCACACTTTGACACCCAAGGAATCTTTACCCATTTAATCTGACGGTTAATCGCCTGTCGTATAAAGACCGGATTTTTAATTATGTCGTCTGTTATATCGTCTATATCCCTGTATAAGTTGCTTTCAGACACTCCAAGCAATTCTGCTATTTCCTTAATACTGACTACATAAGGTTTTAATTCATCATCTTCCGGAACAATCTGCATGATCGCCGCCCTAATCAATTTTGCACTATTCAATTTCAATGCCTGTTTTCCACCTATCAAATCATTCGCCTGTACCACGTAGTTATCTTTATCAAGTGAAAAATCAAACGATAACTGTCCGTCAATTACCTTTTTACCTCTTCCCATATATACCCTTTCTTAAATTATCTTTTGCATTTTCGCATTATAACACAAAAGCCACATACTTACAATATATGTGGCTTTTATTATAAACTATCAATTTGTGGCTTTAAAAATATTTCATAACAACATATTTTCCTATTTTACTTATTATATATAAAGTATTACTTTTTATATAAAATATATTTATTAGCACAAATATAGTCACATACCGCCTTCCATGCGCTCCCTCTCATATTGCTCTTTTACCCGGAATCTCCCCTACGTCCTTACGCGATGCTACAAACATCATTTTTCTACGATAGTTTGAAATAAATATAATATAACACGTACAATTATCCCTGCTATGTGCTAAACTTAAATTGTCCATTGGACATTTCTCCGTTGTATATGATGTGGTTTACCAGACCTACATTCATTATATAACGGAGTTTTCTTTTTTGGTACTCTACTCACCACTTCTGGCATTTGTTAGTCTCCCCAGTGACGTTTTGTAAAGGACTTTTTAATCAAATTCACAAAAAATTTACATTTCAGGACAAAAAAATAAGGCCGGGAACCTGTTTTTAGATTCCCGACCTACGGTTTTACTATGCTGTCTGTTCTGCTTTCAGTTTTTTCACTTCGTCAAGTGGAAGTCCTGCGTATTCCGCAATTTTTTCAAGTGTCAAAATCCCATCTGCCAACATTCTCTTTGCGGAATTGATTGCTCCCTCTTTCAATGTCTGATTCCTCATATCTTCCATAGCCCGGCACATAATCTCGATTCCCTCCTTGCTCTCTTTGAAAAATCTCACCCTGTCCGCCAGTGTCCCATAATACATATCCGCTGCGTCTGTGCAGGAGAAGTCATGCATTAACTTCCCGATTGGCGTATCGCTGCGGTAAGCGCCATTTACATACAGTATGTGCGAACCGTCCTCAAATCTTTCCCCGGTTCCTAAAAAGCACCGCTCAATCGGATAGAGCGGCAGCCCTTTTCCCATTACGTCATTCTCTGTAATAAAGATTACCCACGTTTCCGGCAGCTTGTCGAAGTCCTCGCCTTTTTTCAAAAGGTTTGCGTCCATCATGCTGCTGTTGTACCTTGCCCTTTTTCTCCCGGCTCCTTTGTCGGAGCGCTGTACTTCCACATTCAGTTTTGCCCCTGTGCTGTCCGTAGCCAGGATATCCAGCCTCACCGAACGGTTCAGCAGGTTCTCCACAAATACCTGGGTGCGGACGTCCAGTACTTTTAAATCCGGCTTTTCCAGTACAATCTGCAATACCAGTTCTATGCTTGCCGTATCTCCCTCAAAACACTTTGTGAGGAAATCATCATCAAGCAGGCGAAAGCCTCTTAACCTCTGTAAATCTTCCTGATGTTTCTGGTCTATCTGTTCCGTCACTGTCAATCTTCCCACCTGCTTTCCCTTCTGTTTTCGTATCCCCATACTACCATAAACCTCCCGATTTTACAAGCTGGGAGCCATCGCATTTCTGAATCCCGGCCTGTTTCCGTTATCGCTTTGTGACAATCAGCGGCTTCTTACTCCAATATCGGCTGTCAATGACGGTGAACATCTGCTCCATGGAAATCGTCAATAACAAGCAGGCTGTAATCGTCCAGGCTGGCAATAAAGGCCACCCTGTCTTCGGCGAACACACCAGTCATCTGGTTCAGGATAGACGGGAAATTTGTCCTCAAAATCGGCACGTCACGGTCAAGCAGGACATTGGTGATACAGCCGGCAAAAAAGGATTTCCCGCTTTCCACGTCACCAAAGAACAGAAGGCCGGTATTGCTCCGGTATGCCCCCTTCCAATGCTCCACATAAGCATGTACCTTCTCCATGATTGGATTCTGACTGTTATCATTGGCGAAAGTGTAATCATAAAGGTATCTGTCCTGAAGCCCCTGCGTCTTCTGGCGTTTGACACGCTCCATGCGTTCCCTCTGTTCCTCCATGGCTTTCCGTTATCACCAGTTCTGCTAGAGGATTTGTAATGTTTCATCAACAACATAAATATAATTATAGCATTCTAAGTATTACTTGTTATATTCCCTTTATATTTTTATTGTACATCAGATATTTGCTTACCTAAAACAATAGTATGTCTTGCAATTAATAACTATCATTTTGCGGCTTTTTAAACTTTGCCCAATCAAATGCAGAAAAACACCGACTATCCTAGCTCCAACCGCCGACAAATATCCACTCGATATATTTATTTAATATTGATTTTGCAAAACTATCAATTTGTGGCTTTTGTATTGTATTCTATAAAAACGAAAACTATCAATTTGTGGCCTTATAACTATCAATTTGTGGCTTTTGACTATCAATTTGTGGCTTTTTAAACTTTGTGGATAACTCTTGAATCCCTTTATTTTACACGCTTTCAACGATCTGACTACTGCAATTTTTAAGCCATAAGTATATAAGTAATAAAGTATATTATTTTATTTATCATTCTTTCAAAAACCAAAACTATCAATCTGTGGCTTTTATATGACTCTTTATAACAATATTTACAGTTAAAATATATACACGGCGATATAACATAATCTTGCAGTCAAGAACGAAAAACACTCCATTCTGTGTTCGAACAATGTGGTATTATTCAGACCTCTGTAACCGTGATCATTCGCGAGCATATAGGACAGGGTACAGCTTGTCTGCTAATTTTCCCTGTACGCATTTTCATGCGGAGCACCGGAAAGTCGAAATTTTCTGCTACGCCGTAAATGCCGTCTGCCTTTTCGTTCTCGTTGTCAGTGTACAAAAAGATTCTTATATGTTTTATCTACAGGACGCGGAATCAGAACAATCACTTATTAGCGTTGCCGTTGCGCCGAAGGTGTTTGCCAGCTTTCACGGACACGCTGTGGGTCTTTGATGGTGCCAGGATGTTCCAATATGCCACCCAGTGTGGCACCGTTGGCGAAGAACTTCGCATCGTATTCCTCGCAGACAATAGCCATGCTGATTGCGTTTTTCACCATAGCGATAGGACTGTAACCGACTAGACCATCAAAGCTGAGGCACGGAATATGCAGCACATCGGATGGCTGAAAAATGACTGCCGTATCCTTATTGCGGATAGATTCATCGTTGCATCGGTAGTAGGTGTAGTAGAGGTGACCGTTTTCGTCACGGTTTACCACTATACGATTTGGCATCAGCGGATACAGGGCCACGACTTCAACTTTGCCGTTGCGGATAATCTGCGCATAAGCATTACCCCACAGAAGCAGGTGCGTCATCAGGGTTTCCCTGAATGCAAAAGAGGTTATTTCCGGGTTCGGCTCATCATGAAGCAGTACATACAACGGATGGTCGATGGCTTTTTCTTTGCTGCCGGTATCGGTGTAGTGATAGAGGTGGAGCGGAAGTCCGGTCACAGCCTCTGCCAAGATACGCAAACAGGAATACACTGCGGTCATCTGCATGGCAGAGCGTTCGGTCACCGCTTTGCCAAAGGTGGAGCTACCAAAAAGAAAACGGTAGGCGTTACCTGCAGTGGCATTGCTGGGCTTGTCTCTCGCCTTAAATATTCCAGATAAAATTCTTATAGGAATCACGCTCCCATCTAAAAATGGGTATAAGAAAAGCACCTACCGTTTCGATAGATGCTTAACCTTATTTGTATACTGATTCCCTTATTTCGGCTCTGATTTTAAGGGAATGACGAATTATTTGTGGAAATCACTTCAATCTGTAATAACAGATATTTTTCCCTGATCCTTCTCGTTTGAGTTCTCCTGATGCTACCAACTTACGGAGAGCACCTTCGATAGAACTTACACTAAGAGACGGACAAAGCTCTCGGATATCTTGCTTGGTGAAACGACCTATTTTGTTCATCGTAGCACGTCTTACTGTTTCCAACGCAGGCAGTTTCGTTTCCACCAGAGCAAAGCGATCTTCAAAATCCTTATAAGCAGCAAGAACAGTACCAAGCAGATATTTGATGAAAGGAATAGCGTCCTCAGTACCTTCATGCCAGCCGGTCTGTGCCTGACCGAGGGCATCGTAGTAGAGATCTTTATTTTTTACAATTTTGGCTTCCAAAGAGATATATTTTCCAACATAGAAACCACTTCTATAAAGCAATAGGGTTGTGAGCAGTCGGCTCATTCTGCCATTGCCATCGTTGAACGGATGAATACATAGGAAATCATGAATAAATACGGGAATTGCAATCAGCGGTTCGACTTCCATATTTCCAATGACGCGATTGTATTCCTCGCAGATTTTATCCAGTGCCTCCGGTGTTTCGTAAGGAGCAAGCGGAGTAAACAAGGTCTCCACGTGGCCATCCGGGTAAGTAGCACTGATATAATTCTGGACACTCTTGGTTCTACCCGCCATAGGATTATTCATATGGCTGTACAGAATTTTATGCAGCTGCAGGATGTAGTTCTGCGTAATCGGAATAGCATCAAAACTCTCGTGAATAATGTTCAGCACATCGCGATATCCTGCAATTTCCTGTTCATCACGGTTCTTTGGTGTAGTTTTTTCTTCGACCAGTTGCTTAATACGGGTGCTTGTAGTCACAATGCCTTCAATGGCGTTGGAAGCCTCAGTACTCTGCACCTTTGCAATCTCAACCAATTTTTCAAGTTCTTCTGGTCGCTGTTTTAGATACATTTCCTGTTTTCCGGCTTCTTTATATATTGCTGCAATCAGACCAAGGATATCTGAATCCCACTTTTGGTTCTTGATTTCTGAATAATTAAAAGTCCTCATGACCTTACCTCCAAGTTATTCCCTTTAATTATAACACAAAATAAGGGAAAAGCCAATGGAACGAGAGAATATTCCCTTAATAGTATCTCCTTTTTGAGGGGATATATTCCGAAATCATATAAAAAAAATCCCTCGTTCATTGTATACAGAAGTGCCGGTATTTACGCCACAGCGGATCGCACGGTCGAGGCCCATGATGGCAGCAACGGCATCGTCGATTTTCTCTGTGGATTTTTCCTTGTCTGCTTTGATGTTTCCAGCAAAATCTGTACGGACGAAAATGTTGTCCATCATCCAGCGCAGTACAAGGTGACTGCCGTGGGCGATTTTCTGCTCCAAGGTCAGCTTCATCAGCTTTTTGGCCGGAGGCGACATATTCTTGAAGCCCTGACCGAAAGGTACCACCGTAAATCCAATGCCCTCAAGGTTCTGCACTATCTGAACAGCGCTCCAGCGATCAAAGGCAATTTCACGGATATTGAATTTTTCACCCAGCTACTCGATGAACTTTTCGATATAGCCGTAGTGGATCACATTTCCTTCGGTGGACTGCAGGAAGCCTTGCTTCTCCCAGACATCGTATGGAACATGGTCACGGCGCACTCGAAGCTCCAGTGTATCTTCCGGTATCCAGAAGTACGGGAAGACCATGTATTTATCATCTTCATTCAATGGCGGGAACACCAATACAAAAGCTGTGATGTCTGTGGCGGACGAAAGGTCCAAGCCAATGTAACATACATGGCCTCGTAGGGATTCTTCAGTTATTTTGAATGCACAGGCATCCTATTTGTCCATCGGCATCCAGCGGACAGCCTGCTTCACCCATTGGTTCAGATGCAGTTGACTGAATGTATTTTCCTCAGCAGGATTCTGTTAGGCCGACTCGTAAGCGGTCTGCACCTTGTCGATGTACACCGTGATAGGTCGGGTCAATTTTCCTACCTTCCCCAGGGTGACTTGGACGGTGGAATAGGGGAAATTAAAGAATCAGAGTGGGAATGGCTTTTTACATTTTGATACAGACAGGTGATAACATCCCTGACAGGTATGAATAAATCATATCTATCAGGTATGATTTTCGCCATAAGGTCTCATTCGCAGAGAAATGCGGTTAATGTATTACGGGAATGAAGAAAAAGCGGAATTTAATGTGTATATTCTTGTAGCGCCTGCAGGTCCTCGTTCCAGTCTTTGTGCTCCGGCAAGATGTATTCCAAATCCGGGTTCTTGTCCCGGCACTGTTGTCCGGCGGCATCATTGTCCACGGCCAGAATCAGACTCAGGGTTGACCCTTTCAGCCTGCTAATGGCCGGCTGCTTTGCTGCACCTGCTATGCTGATATAGTAGGCAGGTTCATTTTTTCCCCATAGCCTGTGTAATTCGAAGAGACTGATGGCATCAATGGCAGCCTCACATATGTAAGCTTTGCATGCAGTTCTGGAAGTCCTAAACCACCAGAAACCGTCATTTCTGCAGTCAGGAACTATTCCGTGGAAAGGTTTTCCATAAGTGTAAGTCCCGCGAAGTTCTGCGAAATCCCTTTCCGTATTGATGAATACAATGTTGTTCCGGTTCTTTTCCTGATACAGTATTTTATTGTCAACCAGCATCCGTATTGTTCCTGCGGCTATCCCACGATTTATCAGGTAAGCAAATAAGTTTTTGTATTTTCCATTTATGGGGCAGGGGAACTGTGGCGGGATATTGCTTACATCTGCCTGCGGGCTGTCAGGGGTACGGACCGCCGTGGATTCCCCTGCAAGTGCCTGTACTGCCGCTACAAATGTATAACCCATATGCCTTGTCAGATATTCAATCGGGTTGCCGGTTTCACCGTTAGAGAAGTCCTTGTAACCGCAATATCCTTTCCGGATGGAAATGCTGTGGTTATCTTTTGGACGGAGGCTGCTGCCTTCGTGGGTAAAAATACAGTTATGGTATTTTATCAGAAATGCATACAAATCACTTTTCCTTGCAAGTTTTATCTGTTCGTGCGAGACATTGCTGCTCATATAATTACCTCCTCAACAGGTCACCAAGATTTAAAAACAATTTATCATATATCCCAGGGCAGTTCACTTTCTAAACCTTCCGGAATGGTCATCCATCCATCAGTGTCGGTATTGTTTTCTTTGATTTCGTCCGTATTTAAACCAGAAAGGTCGGCTTCAAACAGATCATAGTTCGGGTAATAGTTGAACTGACAGGAATAACTGCTTATCCCAAATCTGTTTTTTAGACAGATAAGTTCAATTTTTCGGGGTATTTCTCGTTTTGCTTCCTTAATCCGCTGCCTTTTCTGGTTAATTTTATTGGCCTGGGAGAATATGTTTTCATGTATACACTGGAGTTGTAATCCCCAGAGCACATCTGCCGTATATTCAATGCCCCCGCTTTCCTTAAAGGATTCAAAATCAATGGCATTCATATAATTCTGACGGTTAAGGGAAGAAATTACAATCATAGTAAGCTGGTGGTCTGTCTGTAGTTCCTTTAGCCGTCGTACATGGTAATCAACAGTGTCCTTTGTGGTCATACGGTTTTCAGGTGCGGCCTGTATCACCTGCAGATAGTCAATGACCACTACAGGCTTTACTTTATAATGGTCAATATAGCCCGTGACTATTTTGGTGATGTCATCGATTGTTGCCTGAAAGCTGCATTCAATGACTGTTATCCTGTCGGAATATGCACTGTATTTTTCGATGGCGGATGCTATGCGGGGGTCTGACAGTCTGCCACGTCTGACCTGCAGGGATGACAAACCATTTTCAGGATTGTCTTTGGCAATGGTTCTGGCAATGCTCTTGGATGCAAGCTCAAAAGCCGACTGTTCCAGACTAAAGAACAGGACATGGTTTCCGGATTCGGCAATCTGATCACTCATCTGGTGTATGAGGGTTGTCTTTCCAAGTGAGGAGATGGCCCCAATGACATAGAGACCGGGATACAGGTTAGTGATAGCATCAATGTTGGCAAATCCCGATTTCAGCCGGCCACTTTTTTTGAAACTCTCGACATCGTGGGAGAACTGTTTTCCGAAATATGACTTCATATTGAACCGCTTGATGGCGGGAAGGCCTCTTTCGGATAAATTCTGGTTGGCGGGCTCCTGAGTTATGACTGGTTGTTCATTCATATTGCGATACCTCCAAAATAGATTTACTTTTTTCTTTCATTTCCGTAATTTCCTTTAGTATAATCAGGCAGTGGCGGCAGGTCAAGCCGCCGCTGCCTCCGGTATTATAATAGTAGGATATTATAATATTAGGACCGTCAGGAATGCCTGAAACCGCCATAAAATGGGGAGTCGCAGGTTCTGGATGCATACACTTGCCCGAAAAAGCTGCTACACTTATCCGAAAAAGCTGCTACACTTGTCCGAAATAACCGCTACACTTACCCGAAAAAATATATTAGTTGTCCTGGCCTTTTCCATTATGCGGAAATTCAAAAACAATGCTGAGTGTGGAGCTTGTCGGGATGGCTGTCATATCTTTGGCGTCAGGCAGCCGTATATTATTGTATACGGCGGTTAAAGCCGTCTTTTCCCTAAGCAGCTCCCATGCCTTGGAAAATGCCCTTTTTAAAAGGTTATTTTTGTTTCCGGCAGACTGTCCGGCTAAGCTTTTATGTAACTGTGGGCAGCGTGAGATTATTGTGTCTGCACGGATATGCGGGGTGTTATTTCCCGCCTGCTCGATAAGGGCAACAATAACAAACACGATCTCAAGTGCTTTTTTATTTTTCTCCGAAACAATACCCATTTCCACAATATAAGAATGGGATGGGAGCATCAGTGGTTCCCCGTCTTTCTTCAATCTGGTCCGGCCTTTCTGGTCTTTCCGGATACCTGCTTCATGGATGTCCTGTATAATTCTTACAATATAAGGACTGCTGAAACTGATGGTGTGTGTGGCGGTATCATGTTCCACATGGTCGATTACCGGAAGGATGTCGTCACTTTTTGTGCCATTGTTTATAATTCCGATAACTGTCTGGAAACGGCGGATACTGTTGGTATATTCGGTAATATCCTTTTTACCGATATTGGGGGATTTCCCTATCTTGTGTGCAAATTCAGGAAAGTAAATGGTTATTATTTTTCCATATTCCAGTTTACCTGTAAGTTGGAATGATTTCAGGATAATACCATACAGCGCCCAAAGCAAGGGAAGGTTAAAGGTTCCGGTATTTTCATCGGTGGATATCGAATCCAGCTTATCCAGTGTTGCAGGCAGTCCCTTATAGCAGAAAGTGCCGTTGCTGTATTTCGTCCCGCTGGTATCAGAAAGTGCCTGAAGGTAGGCACTGGTATTTTTGTTGAATGTCAGGGCATTTTTATAGGATGGGTTAGTGATAACAGGCAGACGGTCTGGTATGGATGCGGTGTCCCCGCATAATGATTTTGTCCGATAGATGGGCCTTTTTTTTGTGGTATTGCCAGCAGCCGTATTGCTGATTGTTTCAGTGTCGTTTGACACTGCCTGTGTAGTAGACATGGTAGAAGGTGTTGATTCATTATTAGATGCCATTTTATTGTCCTCCGGGAATGCCGTCCAGAGACAGACGGCATAATTTTTTGCAAATAAAATGGAAGATTTTTACTTCGGGGAAGGGTGAAAAGTATAAAGAATTTATAAAATAAATCTAAAAGAGAAGGATCCGGATGGAAAAACAGGCGGCCGGGGCAGCAGCATAACAAATTGTGTAATAAGTTATACACAATTTTATAAAGCTGTCCTGCGTATAAAAAAGACACCTGTATGCATTCATCCACAGTAACCAGTTTTTTTGCCGTGGCGGGGCGGGAATGGAGGGATGCTAAACGGGCAGCGGGCTGTCCGTGTCAGAATGGGGAAAGGATTTTGTATGTCAAAAGACTGCATGTGTCAGGAAATGGGCTGTTTTAAGGCACATTTTGTCAGGAAATTATGGAGATTGTGATATATTTTTGATGTTTATAGCACCGGGTTGTTTTTGTATACATGGAGAAGAGGAAGATATCAAACATTTTTATATATAAAGAAACATCACATGCCGGAGCATTTTTCAGATGTGATATCGGGTACAAAAATAATCTGCATCCTGATTTTAAAGTGCGGAAATTGCATCTGTAAGGTGATGTTTTATTTTCGGGGCTGCAAAAAGAAATTGCACCTGTAAGGTGATGTTTTATTTTCGGGACTGTAAAAAGAAA
>CAJUKA010000103.1 GCA_910586585.1 uncultured Lachnospiraceae bacterium | reverse complement strand
ACTAGGGCGTGTTACGGACTTTCACCGATTAGATTGCGCCCATACTGGGCGCACCATAAAAACACCACCCCGATTTGGGTGGTGTTTTCTGTGTCGATCAGTTTCCTGATGGTGCTGTATACTCCTTTGCTGGAATCTTAATTGAGTTAGTTTGTGGCTTTATCTCACCACTTGCTTCAGTTTGGGTAAATACCTTGCATGTGAATGTCAAGCTTCCATCCTTGCCCTTTTGATTTTCAGCGGTTCCATCTATTGGAGCTACATATCGAAAACTTGAAATCTCAAGCATAATATCAGGATTTGTAATTGCTGTGATAAGGTATGCTCTTAATGCCAAGCTTGAAGTCAGTTCTGTTGCAAGCTTTTCTGTTTTTGCTGTCTCCTCGTTTGTTGACTTCTCGCCTACAATCTTATCTACCAAAGCCTGCACTGCCGTTTTTGCTGCTGCTAAATCCTGTGCCTGTGTTGGCTCTTTTACAACAACATCTTTAAACTCGATATCTGCTGCAGCGCCTTCTGCTGGATTGGGATCGGTAAGCACTACTGTTACTTTGTATGAAGCTGGTACTGCCGGATTCCCGCCTGCTGCATCCTGTGCTGCTGTATATACAGGTGTAACTGTCTTTACAGTAATACCTGTAATCGGATCAATCACATCTGACTCAAGTTCAGCCTTGATAGTTGCTGTATCTGCATTTTGAGCTGCTACATCGGAACCAGAAGCTGCAAATGCTGCCAGATATGCATCAACTGCTGCTTTTACTGAAGCGACATCTGCAATTGTCTTCGGTGCTTTTACTGTAAACTTAATTGTCTCATCCACACCATTTTCAAATGATACCGTTGCTGCTAAAGTATAGCTCTTGCCCTTTTCTACTGCATTTGCATTTGCTGTTATGACAATATTGCCATTTTCATCAAGCTTAATTCCATATCCTTCTTTGGTTCCTTCTGCTGCTGTCATTCCGCCAGTTGCTCTTACAGCTGCGCCATTTACAAGTGTATATACATTGAGTGGGGAAACTGTATAAGTAAATACGCCTGTCTTTTTCTGTGTGTCATAACTCTTCGCGGCATTTGCCAGGTCGATCACTGTTGCGCCCTTCTTCACTGTGAGCTTCTTCGCGTATACTGTTGGATCAAGTACATTGACTGTTGCCTCTACCGTGATGCCCTTTGCTGCAAGATCTGCCAACACTACGGAAGAATTTCTAGGTATTATCTTAAACTGTACTTTATTCTTTCCTGGTGTCGGGCTTGCTGCTGTCAATGTCACTTTTCCGTTTGCTGCATCGTCTGCATTTGCAACTGCTGCTGTCCAGCCTGATGCTGCGTCTGCAATGACAGCACCGTTTTCAAGAAGCGCTACTGCATCCTTGTTGAGTCTGACGGTTGTTACTACGCTTGTAGATGATGTACCTTTAAGAATATCTACGGCGTCCGCCTTGTATTTCTTATCCTTTGCATCTACTTTTACAGTAATCTTTGTTATCTTTGTTACTGGTTTCCAAGAACCATTGCTGTATTTACGATACTGATAGGTCACATATCCTGTCAGATTATTTTTGTCAGCAAGCAGTTCATTTAAGTTTGCTGCTGCTGTATTCAGTACTAGTGTGCCATTTACTTCATTTAATGTAAAGATATCGCGGAACTTGTTCGGCTGTCCTTTTACATTCGCATTCTGCAAATCACTGAACTGCACACCATCGAAGGAATTGATTACCTCATTTGGTTTGCCTGCAAGCGCAATCACTGTTGAGTCTGTCGGTGTGATAGTATAGCTTGCGGTTGGCTTAAACTCTGCTGACTTATTCACTTTGATTGTGACATTTGCCGGCTTTGTCTGTGGAACAAATTCGTTATTTTCCACCTTACCATAGGTAAACGTATACTTGCCTGTCTGGGCTTTAGAAAATTTGGCATCATTCGGTGTTGATACTGTAAATGTATTATCGTTATCAATTGCAAGTGTCTCTTCCTCTACAACATAATCGCCAGATACATATACTACATTCACACAATCA
This sequence comes from uncultured Lachnospiraceae bacterium, assembly GCA_910586585.1. Classification (GTDB taxonomy): domain Bacteria; phylum Bacillota; class Clostridia; order Lachnospirales; family Lachnospiraceae; genus COE1. The sequence continues at coordinate 11,859 of CAJUKA010000103.1, read as the reverse complement.
TATGTTCCCTTGGCAACGGTATATGTCATATTCTGTACGATCGTTCTACCCTTTGCATTTACATTATTCATGTAGAGTTTGTCTTTGGTCGTTGCCTTTGGTGCTGCTGTCTTAACAAATGCAAGATTCTTTAAGGTAATAACTGCCGGTGTTCTGACTTCTGGATTCTTGATAGAAATGGTGGTTACTTCTGCGTTTGGTGTAATTTCATAAGTATACTTGCCCTCCAAGTATACACTTGTCATTGTTCCGCCTTTGACAGTCACCTTGTAGTTATAGTCACTTGGCACTGTATTGTGACGTATACCATCTATGATGTCTTCTACTCTGATTCCAAAGTGTCCGCCATTGATGCTCTTGTATTCATAACTATTTGCGCTTACTTCATCTATTCCTACAGAACTATAAAGTAAGGTATAACTCATCTGCGTAAACTTCTTGTATGCAACATTAACTTTCAGTGTTGCTGCCTTCTTGCCGCCGTCTGTTGTTGTTGCCTTGATTGCCAGATTCTTGCCAGGCTTACAAGCAAGGAAGTATGGTGTTCCAGAGTTATCATATCCAACACTGTTCTTGCCTTCCTTATATGCTGGTGTAAATGTTACATAATCTGTAATGTCATTGCCTTCGGTATCTTCTACAACAAGTTCAAGTTCAGAGCCTACAGAGATTTCTCCTGAGAATGGTTCTCCATCTTCATCTACAAGGTACATCTTACCAATTGCCATGGCCTTATTGGTCACTTCAATTCTTATAACTCCTGTTGCCCCGTTTCCATCCCAGTCAGCTGCTGTAACTTTTACGCCAAATACATTGTCCGCAGGATCTGCACTGCACTTAAATGTCTTCTTAATGGTAATCTTACCGTTTTTCGGATTGACAATAACATTGTCTTTGATGTTCTTTTCTGTCTTAACTGCTGTATTCAGCTCAGCTCCGGTTGAAGATACCAGCTCATAACCAAATTTCTGAACTGCTGATTTTGTCCAATTATTATCATAAGCAGTTATTTTCAGTGCAAAATTAACATCCTTTGCACCCATTGCCAGTTTTGCAGGAGCATTATGATAAAAATTGTACTGGCTCGCCTTGATGGTGATTGGCAGGTTTGCAGAAGCACGGTACATTGTCTGTACATTATCTGTCTGGTCTACTGTCTCTGTCTTGGCAATTGCAGAAACAATCGCGGTGTACTTGCCTGCTGCTATGCTGCTGTCTACAGAAATTTTCACTTCTCCTGTTGTTGTGTCTACCGTTCCTGTGATACCAGATACAGTTACGCCATCTTTATCGATTACTGCTACATCTGCGCTCTCGATATAGCTTGCGTTCTTTGAGAAGCTGACCGTTGCTGCTACAACATTCTGCTGACCATTAAAGATATTTGTTGTCTTTTTCTTTAGTCCAAGCTTATCTTCGTAGTATGCATTTCTAGTTGTAAACGATTTCTTAACTGCAGTTTTTGACTCAGCAAGGATTGTTGCAGGTGCTGTTGTTCCTGCTGCTACTGAATTTTCTGCAATAACTACAGATACTGTAAAGTCATAGGTCCATGCTGCCTTTTTAATGTCTGCTGCATCGTTAACGACTGCATTGTATGAAGCGGTTGTGTCATATGGTACATAATAGGTATAGCTTGCTGCACCTGCTGGTTTTGCCTCGCCAACCTTGCTTGTTTCAGCTGGTACTGCCACTATCTTATAATATGCATATGTGCCTGTCTTCATATTCTGAGAGATTGCCTTATCACCAGTGAGTGTAAGGTTAATGTCTTTCATTCCTGCAGAAGCGCTCTCTACTTTTGTTACCTTTAGTGCTGGCTTGCTTGTCTTCACTGTCATGGTAAAGAGTACATTACCTTCTGTCTTATTCTTATCTACGATTGTGACTTTTGCTTCTTCATCTTCAGCACCTGTAGCGATCACAAGTTTGCTGCCTTTTATCGCAGCTTCAACTTTCTTGCCTTCTTCTACTTTTGCCTCAAAATAGCTTGGTTCCACACCTGCTGGTGTAAATGTCAAATCATAAGAAACTTCTTTTAAGCCATCAAGCTTCACTGTTGCATTGTTCTTAATGTTCGTCTTTCCGTTCTTTACGGTAACGCCTGCTGCAAGTGGAGAAACCTTAATCTTTGCCTCTCCTACAAGTTTTTCAGAAAGGATTTCATCGCTCTCTGTACCAATGTTTACATCCGCATAAAGTTTTGCTGTGATTGTCTTTCCTGCATCATCTGCAGATACCGTCACCTTGACTGTGTTCTTATCCTCTGAAACTGCATATCTGGATGCTGCTTCGCCAAAATCAACCTTGGTGATCGCAAGCGGAGTACTGCTCTCATTCAATACCTGAATGCTTACTTCGTCACCATTTTTTGCTTCAATCTCTGATACTTCCTTACCATTGATTGTTGTTGTATACTTTGTCTCTGCTCCTACAACTTTGAATGTCTTTTCTTCTTTCGCAGTGTAGGTATACATGTTGTAGTAGTCAAGATCGAGTTTTGTCTCATTGGGTTCATTTGTGATAGGATCGTTTTCTCCTACTTCATAGAGTTCATAATTGTCCTCTAATGCGATAACTACCTTGTCACCTGCTACTGCATTGATTTCTTTATCTTTTGACTTTCTCTCATCATTAATAACTACTTTTGATACACCTTTATTGTATGCACCCTCAAATGTAATTGTTGCTTTTATACCCTGAATGCTGCCAAGCGTAATTTCTTCAGCCTTTTCAGCATCAACTGCTGAAGAAGCAATCTGGCTTACTACAATTTTGTATGTATATACAGTATTGCCATTTTCAGTCTTTTCTGCTACCTTGATTACCGGAGATGCTGGTGTATATTGATATTCCTTTGTATCAGGAACCGTTACCGTGAACTCAACTTCCTTAACAGCCGCACCATCAATTTCATAAACTGTTGTTTCATCCGTATCTATTTTCTTGATGCCGGCTGCTTCTTTGATTTCAAATGGCACTTCATTGGTATTCTCAAATTTTACATACCGCTTGCCTTCTACTGTAATGCTGTCATCAATTGCGCTTGTTACTGTTACCGCTTTTGATATTTTTACTGCATCTGCACCAAAGTCAATGGTATAAACTTTTGCTGCTTTGATGTCTTCTGCTTCTGCGTCTGCCACTTTTACAGATGCTTTGTAGCCTGTGGTTGGTGTTACTCTGATATACGCAAACTGTCCAAGTACCTGCACTGGTTTTTCGGAATCTACTACCGTGCCATCATTAGAATCACTAGCGCTTTCTACTTGTTCTACTTTTGCATATGCACTGTCAAATGTTACCGTAACGGTATTTACCTTTTCTGGATCAAGCTTCTCAACAAGCTTAATTGTTGTATTTTCCGTGATTCCATTCTCAAATACATATTTTCCTTCTGTTGCTTCTTTAACAGCCCATATTGGGTTCTCATCATCTGCATTTGTAGAATAAGCAACATAATCTACCACATATCCTGCATCAATAGACTCTGCCGGAATTGTAAAGCTGAACGCTTTTCCATAATCAGGAGTGGTTGTCTTGTCATCTGCAAATGTAACAGCCGAACCTTCTGTTGCTTCGCCAACAAATGTCATTACAGATTTGATATGGCTGGCTTCATCATTATTAAATGTAACGGTCTTTGGTGCAATTGCTGTGATTGTTGTTGCGATCGTTGCAGCGGCTTCCGCTGTAAATGTATAATAAACATTGCCGTCTGCATCTGCTCTCTTCTGTGCATCTACACCAGTTGCACCTGCCTCATATCCTGTATCTGCTGTCAGCCTGTATGTAACCTTATCTCCCTCATTTACAACAATTGTTGTCTCTTTATCTGTGACAACAACCCCGTCTGCTGGAATATCTGTAATCGGAGCATCCGCACCTGCTGGCTGGTAAGAGATAATATTGGTTTTGTCAAATGTAATATTTCCCTTTGTCTGAACACCTTCTGCAGTATCGTCCTTATCTGCAAGCGCACTTACTGTATATGTTACGGTAATGTGTTTTGCAGTAACTGCAAAGCCAAGTGTCTTGCCCTCTTCAAGTGTTGCATTTGTTGCGAGTTCAAACAGTGTTGTTTTTGTTGGTGATTCTGCGTCTGTTCCATTGATAGTCACTGTATCAACCGTATAATGATTGTCATATTCAACATAAAGCTTAATGGTGCTGTCTTTTTTCACAACAATTGTGCTTTCTGTTGCCTCTAGGAATTTATCCTTGTCATATGCTGTTACAGCTTCTGTTGTGTAATAAACTGCTTTTACATTGCTGCCCTTTGTCACTGGCACAGAAACTGTATCTGCCGTTGTTGCAGATACTGCTACGGCAGCATTGCTGACTGTCACTTTGTAAACTACAGTATTGTCAACAATCACCTTCTCTGCTTCTGTATTGCTATCACCATATGTCACTGTGTCTATTACTTTGCCTGCTGCACTCAACAAAATGTAGTAGTTGCCTGCTTTTACCTTTGTATTGGCTGCAAGATCTTTAAAGTCTGCAACCTTAACCTCTGTTGGCTTAGACGCAGGTACTGCCAGATACTTTGCTGTCACACCAGTAGTACTATCTGAAAGTGACAATGCATACAAATCAGACTGTGTTACGGTAATCGCACTAACTGTAACATCAGCTGCTTCTTCTGTATCTACTGTGAAAACAATCTCATATGATGCTTTACCATCTGCTGTTGATTTTGGTTCAACAACTTCTGACTTACCACCAATTGTATAGGTTACTTCTGTTTCCTTATCTGCATCAATTGTTACATCAAAGGTTACTGTCACGGTGTCACCAGCAGACAAGCCTGTTGTCGCTGCATTTTCAGCAGTTACTTCCGCGGGAGTCGTTGCTGCCGCTGAACCTTTCTTTACACTCAGCTTATAGTTGGTCGCATTTGTAATGCTCTCTGGCACTGTGATTGTGTATACCTTCTTAACAGTCACTGTAATCGCAATGTCTTCTGTTCCCATTGTGATTTTATAAATATTTTCTTTTCCTTCAACAGGTGTCAAAGCGTCTTCGCCGTTCATCACGCTTACTACTTCATAACCTGCCCCTGCTGTTACTTCAATATACTTATCAGCGTTTTCTTCTACCTCAACAGGTGCGTTGTTATATATATCATTAATAGCGCTGTCTGTATCACCTGTCTTTATTGTTGCGCCATTTGTTACTTCTTCGCCTGCTGCATTAACAACGCTTACGCTTAAATTATGCTTGGTCGCTTCTGCAGGCGGTGTCTCTGTATTTTCTTCTGTGAATGTCAAAGTTACCGCATCTGCATTAACGACTTCGATACAGTAATATTTAATTTTTGTATTTTCTGTATCTGTAACTGCTCCTGTTACTTCCTGTTCAGAACCAGATGCGCCGTTTTTCAGTGTGACAGCCTTGTTCTCAGCCTCTGTTACCTTGATGTAGAGGAATTTGTTCTTTGCTTCTTCCCCTTCTGCAGGTGTATCTGGTGTGATTGACTCTGGTTTATTTCCATATGTAAGGCTGTTATCTTTAAACTGGTCCAGCGAAGTTGCTGCCGCATCTGCCACTGCATATTCAATCGTAGACGTTACGCCTTCCTTATTCTCAGTAACCGTTATTGGGTCTGCGAGAACTGCTATCCCTTCGTCCTCAACAATCTCTTCTGAGATGGTTTCTGTCTCCACAGGCACATTCTCTGTCTCTGCTTCTGTAGATACTGTTTCTGTTTCTACAGGCGCTGTTTCAACAACTTCCTCTCCTGTCGTATTGTCCTCGGACGCGTCAACAGACTCTGTTTCAACAGTGTCTGATGTGGACTCGGACTCTTTATTTTCTTCTGTTGAAGACGTTTCCTGTGTGGAAACTGCTTCTTCAGATACTTCCTCCTCTGTCGGAACTGCTTCCTCAGAAGACTGCTGCTCTTCTGCAGTAGAAACTTCCTCAGAAGTATTCTCTGATACAGCATCCGCTGCGTCAGCGTTCTCTTCTGATAAGAAACCAACTTCTTCTAAAGAAGTTTTTTCTTCTGCAGCTTCTGTCTCTGCCTCAGTCGCATGTGCCACAAGGCTGACATCCGGTACAGAACCTGCGACCATCGCCGCAGCCAGCAGCACAGAAAGTACCTTGTTGAATTTCTTCAACTTCTGGCTTCTTGCTTTTTTCATACCTTCTTCTCCCTTTCCTTTCTTAAAAATGGTTGTAAATAGATGTTATCCCCTTAAGAGCGGCTTTTTTAAGTGCATTTTGGAACCTTACTCGAAAAACTGATGTTTATGAGCGTTATGCCATAGGGCCTACTCGAAAAACTGGCGTTTTTCAAGGTCACTCCACAGGGCCACACTTGAAAAACTAACGTTTTTCAAGGTCGTGCTCTCGCACGATATAAATTCATAGAACACTCCATCTGCAGACAAGCCTGCATGGGTGTTCCATGAATTTATGCCCCGCTTCGGGGAATACCACCATTATAATATCCCCCCCTGCGAATGAAATGAGCAGGGGGGCACCTGCGTTTTACGCCTATGCACTGCGCCCCGAAACGATGCACTTATGTAAAGAGGAAAACAGGTAAGGATAACGGCCCTTATCACAACCTAACCAAAGAGCGAGTTTGGTGTAGTAAAAATAGAGGTTTGGTGTAGTAAAATAGCTCCAAAAGACACGAAAAAAGGACCATGTATACCCATGATCCTATCTTCATATTCAACTATATTCTCAATTATTATCTCATTGATTCAGGCTTTTACAAGCGCAAGCGTCTGTCTGGCAATTGCAAGCTCTTCATTGGTTGGAACACACAAAAGTGCAACGCTGCTGCCATCTTTGGAGATTATTGTATCTTTGCCTCTCACATTGTTCTTTTCAGAATCAATTTCTGTTCCAAGATAACCTAAATATTTGGCAATTTCTGCACGGCCTGCAATGTTGTTTTCACCGACGCCCGCTGTAAATGCAATCGCATCCACACCATTCATCGCCGCTGCATAAGCACCAATATATTTCGCAACACTATAATAAAATGCATCTAACGTAACTTCTGCAAGTTGGTTTCCTTCTTTTGCTGCCGCCTCAATATCGCGGAAATCAGAGGACACCTTTGACAGTCCCAGAACGCCGGACTTCTTATTTAATACATTGTTCATTTCTGCCGGGGTCAAATTTTCCTTTTGACAAATAAAGTCGCAGATAGCCGGATCAATATTTCCGGAACGTGTTCCCATTATAATGCCTTCGAGTGGTGTAAGACCCATTGAAGTATCTACGCACTTGCCATGATCGACCGCTGATACAGACCCACCGTTTCCTAAATGGCATACAATTATTTTCAATTCTTCTCTTGTTTTCCCAAGAATTTCCGCAGTTCGTGCAGATACATAATCATGACTTGTGCCATGGAATCCATAACGGCGCACCTTATACTTCTCATAATATTCATATGGAAGCCCATACAAATACGCTTTCTCTGGCATGGTCTGATGAAATGCGGTGTCAAATACTGCTACCATTGGCACACCAGGCATAATCTCTTTGCAAGAATTAATGCCGATTAGATTTGCCGGATTGTGAAGCGGCGCCAGGTCATTGCATTCCTCAATTGCCTTCATAACCTCATCATTGATAATCACCGAAGAAGCGAATTTCTCGCCGCCATGCACAACACGATGCCCCACCGCATGAATCTCATCAAGGGTTTTAATAACACCATGGTCCGCGTTGGTCAACGCATCAATGACAAGCTTAACTGCCACCGTATGGTTCGGCATCGGTGTTTCAATCACCGTCTTGTCCTTGCCTGCAGGCGTATGTGTCAGCACGCTCCCATCAATCCCTATACGCTCACAAAGCCCTTTTGCAAGAACAGCTTCCGAATCGCCATCAATTAATTGATATTTTAGCGATGAGCTGCCGCAATTGATTACTAAAATGTTCATTTAATCTTTACCTCCAAACTATAGTTTTCCTATTCCAATATTGATAGTATTAGTTTACTACGGTTTTTAAAAAATTGAAAGCGCTTACAGCATTTTTTCTGATTTTTTTGACAGTTCAGCTTTTTTCTAAACTGTCACCATTTTTTTCTCTATTTAGTTCTTTCTTGTACTTAAAAATGACATCTGATACTGTCTCATAAACCTCTTGAATATCCTTAAACTTCTGCATTATCTCCACAACCCTTCTTAAGTCTTTGATTTCAGCAATGTACCCCTCTTCTTTATAATGTTCAGCACTGGTTATCAGACACTTATAAAGATAGGAATACAGTCGCGTATCCATATATACAACATCGTTCTGTTCTTGCGAAAATTTAACCTTTTTTTCTTTCCTTTCCCATAATTTACTTGTATTATTATAGAGTGCATCCACCATTTCTTCGATTTCCTTGTCAAATTTAGCAATTCCATAGATTGCATTCTGCCTGTTCCTAATTTTTTGGTTCAATTTTTTTGCTCTTACATCTTCCATCGTTAATTCTGTCCAAAGTCCAACATCCTGCATGAGTTTTGATATCACGGCAATCCGAACCAAATCCTCATCACTGTCCTCAATTCTCTCAATATCAAGCTCCTCATCCTGAATAAATTCCTGCAAATAATTGTCATAAGAAATATCCAAAAGCAGTATCATCTGCAAATCAGCATATGTTTCAGAATAAAGCGATATTAAAGTTCTCATAAAATCATTCATATTAAACTCCGAATCCTGACTATCAGTCTCAACGTCCCTCTTTATCCTTTGAAGCTTTTTCTGTATATCTTTGTATATAAGGCTGCTTAAATATTCTCTGTCAAAATCCGAAACAATCTCACTTAAATTTTCAGGACAATAAATTCCCCCACTGTCCCTTTCCATATTCACTACTTTTCGGATATAATTTGTTTTTATGATTTTCTCTATTTTATTTTTTATATAGTTTCTTATTTCGTCAGCAACTTCTCTGTCCTTAATAAAAAACTCCAACACAGAAACATGAAGACTGCTTAAATAAACAGAATAATTCATTGTCTCCGTGTCAAACTCCTGATTCTTTCCTGCAATCTGGTCTATCCTATCCAATAAAGCATAAAACTCGCCATCTATTGGAAAATCCCTATCCAAAATATGAATCAAAACGCTATAAATAAGCGTTTTGAGCATATATGCTTTCCTTTTGTCCCGTTTTCTGCACCCATCTCCGACATAATGCGCAATCTCATGAGTCATTCTGCATATTACAGTCTTTGGATTGTATAGGGAACGTTCGCTGATAGAAACCTTTAATATTCGGTCTGTCGGCGGTTCCGGTTCCATATACGATATTATTTTTACAGTAATTTCGTCGCTAAATCCTGGTGCCAGTACAAATGTGTATTCTTGATCATCTTCTGTTCTTACAATACTTTGAATTTTATTTACCATAGCAACATAAAATGCCATTATCTTGGGCGGAACATCATAAATAATCGCATTAAACGCCGTTGCCTGAATGAACTGTCTGTCTGAATGCATTGCACTGTTCACCAGAGAATTCAAACTGGAAAAATATTCACTGAAACAATTTTCAAATTTTTCACGATACCGTATTTGAGGATTCTCGTTTGTGAGTTCTTCTTTCATTTTATCAGTTAAATACTTCAGAAACTCTACAAAAGACTGATACATACATATGATAAAATCCTCTGCAAAGCCATTTTTTAATATTGCATAAATTGAATTCTTTACTTCCCTGACAGGGACTAGATATGTATCGTATCTTAATCTCTCAATGTTGTTGCAAAATTTTCTATATACTTCTTCAAGAGATTCATTTGCTTTCTCCCATGAAGCATCCTCCTTCTGATCTTGCGTTTGATCCGTTTTATAATCATGTTCTTTTACCTTAATTTTTACAAAAGATTCATATGTCCAAAAAGCCTTCTTCTCTGATGAATATTTGTCCAGTAAATATTGAACATATGTCAGCCAGTAGATATCCCCTTTGTCAATCACAATTGAAACATCATGCCTGCCCAAAATCCATGTCTTTTTTGAAGAATAATTCCCTTTCTTTTCAAATTTTTTCAACTTCTTTTTAAATTTCTGATACAGTCCCAAATCCTTAACGCTAATATTGACAGAAATTAAATATTTATCTTCGCCTTTATCTTCGTCTTTATCTTTAATATCTTTCTTCCCATTACCCTTTTGAGCATACTTATCAAAAAGCGTTTTTAAACTTCTTTTATTGAAACTAAATACAGAAAATGTATCTTGTATTCTCATTTCATTTTGACAAAAATAATTTAATTTTAAAAGTTTTCTTGCATACTCTTTGACTGTATCATTTTTTGCTAAAACTATAATTCCGCTGTAGTCAAATGTGATATAGTATAGATAGTTTCTCCCTTTAAATATTTTACATATTTTTCTTATTATATCATCCAGGCAATGTTCCAAATCCAGATGCACCATTGAAATATACATTGGAAGACTTTCATCTTTCCAAAATTTATCTATCTCCTCCTTTGTAAACCCTCTTTTCATATCTGCACTTGATTCCACGTCATTCCCTGATGAATCAACAATATTCGTAAACGCTTTTATCTCCTGAACAGAATGTTTAAGATCTGCTTCTGAAGCTATCCGATATGTATTGGTATACGCCTGCATCAAAGGACCTTCTCCTTCTTTGGTCTTTGTCGCTTTTACCTCAAGCATATCAAAATACCCCATTGCCAGAAAAAAATCGTTTCCATCTCCACTGCCAAATATATCGCTGCTTTTGGGAACATGCCACTTTCCCATTCTGATTTCCCGAATATCAATGTTTCCCATCTTCTACACTTCTCCTATAATCTTCTGTATCATAAAAATTAACCATTCCATCTTCCGAAATAATAACAGCCAACGCCTTTGCCGCTGTTTCTCTGCTGCTCAGCGAAGCAATATATTTGTAGGAACAATTGTATCGGGCACCGCGTGAAGGTTCCCCTTTTATTTCCGCATTTCCGTCCAGAACCACTCCATATGCATAAACATTCTGATCGGTATCCATCAAAACGGCGCCATCAATAGAAGATATCTGCTGTATTAGTTTTTCATCCAATACTACCTTTTTTTCCAAATGGTTTCCAGAAGATGCCCTAATAAGACGTTCTACTTCCTTTTGAATGTACCAATCTCCATTGTAATAAATTATCAAAATCGTTCCGTGACTCTGCTTTCTGGCAGCTTCTACAATACTCCATAACCTATCTGCATTTACCTTGTCATCCTGCCTCTTTATTTTTTCCATAAATTCTTGTTTTAATTGTTGTATCGGAAATTCCAGAAAACCGCTCCTGCTTCTTACTATTTTATTCTTTTTCCAGCCCATTTCCCAAACCATGTGGGCAGTAAAATGAATCCAGATTCCTTCTGTTTCCTCTATGTTTACATCTGTCAGCCCTGTCATCTCCCACCCCTCTAAACTGCTGTAAGAAAAAACCAGTGCTGTAGGATTCCCTATATTATCCTGTATTCCGGTTATCTCCAGCATCTTTCTGATTCCCCGGCTATTATATTTTTCAAATCTTCTTTCCTTCCTTCCACTTTCAGAAAAAGCAAACGTCAGATTTACCTTTGGTGTAACGGAGAAAAACAACCACCCTTGACAAACGTCTCCTTCATAATATAAAGAACTGATATGCTGCAGAATTTCCATATCTAAGCAAAAGTATTTCTTTAATCTATCCGAAAAAATCCTGCAGCCATTTTGATAGATCCTATTTACCTGTTCCTTTTTAATCTGCCTGTAATTTTTCTTCTGTTTGTGAAAATTGATACAATAATTAGGATCTGACTCACAATCTTTTTGAAAAGCCTCCAATCACGGCTCATCCGGCTCAACCACCAGCCCTGCTGGTGGTCTGGACTGCC
>CAJUKA010000102.1 GCA_910586585.1 uncultured Lachnospiraceae bacterium | reverse complement strand
ACCTCCGCAGGATGACGGATGCGTACTTTTCATCCAGCTCCATCATATGGCAGATACGGTTTGTCTGCTCACACGCCATCATCGTGGAGCCGCTCCCTCCGAAAGTGTCCAGAACGATGGCGTTTTCCTGGGAGGAATTGCAGATTGGGTATCCGAGCAGGTCAAGCGGCTTCGATGTCGGGTGGTTCTTATTCCGCTTCGGCTTGTCGTAGTTCCAGATGGTGGTCTGCTTCCGGTCGGAATACCACGGGTGTTTTCCGTTCTTAAGGAAACCGTACAGCACAGGCTCATGCTGCCACTGGTAATCCGAGCGCCCAAGCACCAGCGAATTCTTTACCCATATGCACACCCCGGCAAGGTGGAACCCCGCATCCACAAAGGCTTTCCTGAAATTAAGCCCCTCCGTGTCCGCATGGAACACATAAGCTGCACCGCCGCTTTCCAGATGCTCCACCATGTTCTGGAAGGAATTGTACAGAAAAGTGTAAAACTCCCCGTTCTCCATGCTGTCGTTCTGGATGGAAAGCCCACTTCCGCTCTTGAATGCGACGTTATACGGCGGGTCCGTCACGATAAGGTTTGCCTTTTTCCCGTCCATGAGCGCCGCCATGTCCTCCGCACTGGTAGCGTCACCGCACATCAGCCTGTGCCTGCCCACCGTCCAGATATCTCCCTTTTCCACGAACGCCGCTTTCTCCAACGCTGCGGAAAGGTCGAAATCATCATCTTTCACATCTTTTTCACCGTCCCCGGAGAAAAGGTCTGCAATCTCATCCTCACCGAAGCCTGTCAAAGATACATCAAAATCCGCACCCTGCAAACTTTCAATCTCAATGCGGAGCAGCTCCTCATCCCACCCGGCATCCAGAGCCATGCGGTTGTCCGCAAGGATGTAGGCTTTCTTCTGCGCCTCTGTCAGATAGTCCACAAATACACACGGAACCTCTGTAATCCCTTCCTCCTTCGCCGCTGCGATCCTGCCATGCCCTGCGATGACATTGAAATCCCGGTCGATGATGACCGGGTTGATGAAGCCGAACTCCCGCAGGGATGAGCGGAGCTTCGCAAGCTGCTTCGGCGAGTGCGTCCGCGCATTATTCACATACGGCACTAATTTTGAGAGCGGCACAAGCTGCATCTCCGTTGTCGTCTTACCCATTTTTATCTACACTCCTTTCCTTGCACGGAGCAGCCGCTCCATCACATCATCCTGCGGCGTGTTCCCCTGGAACTCCACCGAGCAGTTCTCCTTCACGATCTGGTATATCTGCATCCAGCAGTAATTGGTCTGCTTCATGTAGGACTGGCTCATGGTGACATAAGGGGAGGCGATAGCGGCTCCCGTAGTCGGGTGCTTCGCCAGGAACCCCGTGGAGGAAACAATCTCCTCGCACTGAATCCACCGGGACACGCTCATGGCGTACTGCTCCACCATCTGCACCGTGACCAGCTTTTCACATCCCCTTGCTTTCAGCCAGGCATACGTTTCGTTGTAGACTTCCTCCGCCACCAGCTCCCGCCCGCTTTTCTGCGGGGATTTCAGGAAGTCCTTCACGGGCGGCACATCCACGCCCTCCAGCTCGGCCGGCTCCATCATGACTTCCGCCGGCCGGCCTTCGGCAATCTTCTCCGTGAGTGCCTTGGGCTTGCGTCCCGCCCCCGGCCTTGCGCCGCCCCGCCCGCTGCCGTCTTTTGCCACTGTTTTCACCCCGTTTCTTTGATTTTCTTTGAAAAAATGCTGCGGAAATCAAACGCCGCAGCACCTTGAAAGCCTTTATTTCAGGGAAATCTCCGGGCGGGCAATCCCCCGTTTGATTTCCGGTTTTTATGCGTGTGACCCCACGCCCGTTCCCCGGCACACAGGCTGTAGAGATTGATAGGGCCCTGGCGGGTCCACAAGGAACCCGCACACAATGACCTAACGCTTATTCCACCTGTCGCCGCGCTCCGCATGAATCCTTGCATGGCAGGGCTGGCACAGCGACACGAGGTTCTCCTCGTCATGCGTCCCGCCCTCTGCCAATGGCAGCTTATGGTGTACTTCCTCCACCGGCCGCAGCAGTCCTTTCTTCTGGCACTCCTCACAGAACGGATGCTTGGCTGCATAGCGGTCACGGATACGCTTCCATGCCCTCCCATACCTACGGCGTACAGCCGGGTCGCGGTCGTACTTCTCGTAGCGGCGGTTCTCCTGCCGCTCATGCTCCTCACAGAACCTCCCTTCCGTCAGCTTCGGGCATCCGGGGAAGGAACACGGCCTCTTCGGTTTCCTTGGCATCTGCCTCACCTCCTTATAGGCATAAAGAAAGCCCCCGCAGGATTCTTTTGCTCCTGCGAAGGCCCTCTTGACATTTTCTCATGCTATCAGCATACCACGTCCAAAACCAAATGTCATGCCCGCAAAGTGGACACTTTTATTTCCCGTACAGCATGACGGACAATTTTGACAGCGCCCGGTTCTTCCTGCGGTATGCCGAATTCCTCTCAATCTGGAAACGCTCGCAGACGGCGTTGACTGCCGGTCCGTTCCCGCCCATGTAGAAACATTCCAGAACGTAACGGTCATCTTCTGTAAGCTGCTCCCATGCCGGCCCAAACCATGCCATGAATTCCACCGCCTCCCGGTACCGCTCTTTCAGCACATCGATCTCCTCAATGCCCTTGACTATCCTGTCCTCCGCCGCATGGGGATTGTGCGTGTGCGGCATCCCGTCAGGCTGCGGGCTGCTGATGCCCCCCATCTTCTGGTATGCTGCCTTGATCTCATCGTCCGTGTGGCTGATGATGAATTCCATCCTCCCGTAATCCCTCAGTGCATTGGCGGTCGCGCCTCTTTTGTCTAAATACTGCCATATGATTCCCATAGCTGATGCCTCCTGTTAAATATTTTTATTTCTCCCGGATTGGCATGGATTGTCATTGATTTTCATGGATTGGCTTATGTCTTCAAATCTGCCTTCACTGCATCGATCAGTGCGGCCTGCGTGGTGTCCTTTTCGGAAAGGGCTTTCATGATCCGCTCGTCTATGGTGCCTTTCGTGATGATGTGCTGCACCACCACGGTTTCTGATTGCTGCCCCTGCCGCCACAGCCTCGCCACCGTCTGCTGGTATAACTCAAGGCTCCATGTCAGCCCAAACCACACCAGCGTGTTCCCTCCACTCTGGAGGTTGAGGCCGTGTCCCGCAGATGCCGGGTGGATCAGCGCCACCGGGATTTCCCCGGCGTTCCATTTCCGGATGCTGCCGTCGGTATCCAGCTTGGAACATGGGATTTTCAGCTTGTGCAGCCGTTCCGTGATGCGTTCCAGGTCATGCCGGAACCAGTATGCCACAAGCACCGGCTTGCCGTTCGCCGCCTCGATGATGTCCTCCAGTGCGTCCAGCTTCCGCTCATGGATGGCGACCGTCTCCCCGGCATCCGTGTAGATTGCGCCGTTCGCCATCTGCGACAGCTTCCCGGAAAGGGAGGCGGCATTGGCGGCTGTGATATCGCCGTCCGGTAACTGCAGGACGAGGTCTTTCTTCAAATCCGCATAATGCGAATCCTCCTTCTCGGAAAGATACACCGTGTATCTGGAACTCACCAGTTCCGGCATCTGCAGGTGATCGGCGGACTTCATGGAAATGGTGATGTCGGAGATTTTGCCGTATATCTGCTTCTCCGCCCCAGGCAGCGGCTTGTAGGAGAATACCACCTGCCCGTTCTGCTTATCCGGCCGGAAGTAGGAGGTGCGGTACTGCCCGATGAACCGGCCAAGCCGCTCCCCCATGTCCAGCAGCCGGAACTCCGCCCATAAATCCATGAGGCCGTTGCTGCTCGGCGTCCCTGTCAGCCCCACGATGCGCTTTACCTTCGGCCGGACTTTCATCAGCGCCCTGAACCGCTTCGTCTGGTGGTTTTTGAAGGATGATAACTCATCAATCACCACCATGTCGAAGTCAAACGGTATGCCACTATCGGAAACCAGCCACTGCACGTTTTCGCGGTTGATGAGATAAATGTCTGCAGGCTTTTTTAATGCCGCCCGCCTCTCCGCCGCCGTTCCGACCGCCACGCTGTACTTAAGCCCCTTAAGGTGGTCCCACTTTTCAATCTCTGCCGGCCAACTGAAGGAAGCCACCCGGATTGGGGCCACAACAAGCGCCCTGCGGATTTCAAAGCTGTCAAACAAAAGGTCGTTGAGTGCGGTCAGCGTTATCCCTGTCTTGCCCTCAGCCCAAGCCCATATCCAACAGGACAGCCGCTATCGGATGGCTTTTGATATATTCGATTGCGAAACTCTGATAGCTGTGTGGTACGAACTTCATAAGGCATCACCCCCAATCTCTGATATTATTTTTTCAATCTGCCCCTCGTCATCCAGTACATATACCCTGAACCCAAGTCCCCGCAGCAGCCTGTGGCGTGCCGCTTGGAGCGGCCTCGGTTTCTGCCCCGGCGCTTTCAGTTCCACGAATGCCATCCTGCCATGCGGCAGGAGCAGCAGTCTGTCCGGCATCCCGGCAAAGCCAGGAGACGTAAACTTGGGGCAGATGCCGCCGCTTTTCCTGGATTCCTGCACCAGCTTCTGTTCAATCTGTTTTTCCCGCATTCCGTATTCCTTTCTGGACAAAAGGATGGACAACAGCCCGATTTTTTCTATACGCGCGTATATACACATATACACACGCCCATTTCTATATTTTCTTTTATTTTTTCTCAATAGGTTTTGTCTTGTCCTCTTGTCCCAATGTTGTTATTTTCCTTGATATACCGCCGCCCCTTTACAGGACAGGCGGCAGGACACTTATTCGGACGGCTGCCGCCTGTGCCATGGTGTGTTCAGGACAGCTTCCGCTTGTACCCCCGCTGCCGTCCATAGAGCGGGTACGTTGTCCTCTCCGCTTTCTCCCACCCCTCGATCTTGCGCATGATGGCGGCAATGGCATAGGAATCCGCGGGCTTCATGGATGAGCCGTCCCTGCCGAAGCACTCGCACCATATCTCCATGTTGCAGGCATACATCCGCTGTACCGTGCCGTCCTTTTTGCTGACGCCGAAGTCGGAATCGCTCAGATAGCTCCGCCGTTCAAAGAGGGACATCTCCGCCCATTTCTCCGGGAGCAGGGTTTCCAGGTACTCACGCACCAGCCCCTCGCGCTCATCCGTTTCCAGGGCGTCCGCCTGTTCCGCTACGGCGATCTCCGCATCCTGGCCTTCCAGGTAGAGCTTCTCCCCTTTCTGGTACAGCACGAGCGTTTCCGCCCATATCTGCGCCACATCCTCTTTCGTGAGCTGCCACGGCTTCTTTTTAGAACTGCCGGACACGCGCACTGGCCAGAAGCGGCGGTTGCCCGTGATGTCGCGCAGGAAGCCCGTCTCCGCATTCGTGGTGCCTACAATGACGCACTGCCTCGGATGGCTCTCCACATTGACGCCATAGGACGCGCGGTACTTGTCGTCCACACGGCTGATGAAGGACTTCACGGTCTCGATGTCAGCCTTCCTCATGCCCGCCAGCTCGCCCAGCTCCAGTATCCAGTACCCCTGCAGCTTCTCCGGGCCGGATTTGTCCTTCATGTCCGTCAGCGTCAGGCTGTCGGAGAACCATTCCCCGGCGAGCTTCGCATAAAAGGTGGACTTCCCGATGCCCTGCGGGCCATTCAGGATCGGGACGCTGTCAAACTTCGTCCCCGGACGGTATACCCTTGCGATGGCCGCCGCCATCGACTTTCGGCTGACCGCCCTTGTGTAGCTGTTATCCGCGGCGCCGAAATAATCAACCAGCAGGGTGTCCACGCGGGGGATGCCGTCCCATTCCGGCAGTCCCTCCAGATAATCCCGGATGGGATGGTATGCCCGCTCCGCCGCCACCGCCACCACGGCGTCCTTCGTCTTGGTCGGGGAATAGATGCCGTAGTTCCTGGAGAGGTACACCTTGAGCGCCGCCGCATCAGAATCACTCCAGCCACCCTTGATCTGCTCCCATGGCAGCCCCTCCCTTGCGTCAATCCCGTCCCGGTGGCAGTTGAAGGCAATGCCCTTCAGTTCCTCATCGTTCTGGATGATCAGGACAATATTGTCCAGCGTGTCTTTTATGCCGCCTTTCCGGTCAAGCTCCAGGCTTTTCCTCCAGTCCTCCCCGTCTGCGAATTCCTCTCCGGCCTGCCTGCGCCGCTCCTCCAGGGCCTCTACCTTCACGCTGTCAATCGTCAGCGCAAAATCGCACATTGCCTTGAAGGACGCTTTGTCATCAAATTCACCGAATTTGTGGATGCGTACAAGGTCAAAGGCATTGCAGAGTTTCAGATAGGCAGGGTCTTTTGCATGGTGGCTGTAGGCGAATTTCCCGCCCTCCTTGATTTCCACGCCCGCCATGCTGCTGGACTCGATCAGGTGGTAGCGGTCTTCCTTGTCCGTAGGCTCATATACATCCTGCAGGAAAGCGTCCATGGCAAGATTTATAGGGAAAAACACCCGGTTGAACAGTCCCACCACGCCCTCTTTTTCAAGCGGATCCTGCACCTTCTGTATGCTGATGGAATTTGCCCGGCTCTCCCTTGAGGATGTGGGCAGCCTTGTCGGGTCCCGCCATTCCGGATGCGCCGACAGGACGTCATCCGGGTCAAGCCATGCACCGCCCACCTCTTTATAGACGAACTCACCGTTGGAAGGCGTACTCGGCCAGTACATGAGCTGGTTAGGCTGGTAGGAGCATTCGTCAAAATAATCCATGCCAAGCCCCTGCGCAAGATACCTCGCCACCGCCACATATTCTTCTGGGGACACGTCCCTTGCCAGTGGGAACACAAGGCGCACCCTCGGTTCTTCCGCCGTATGGCTGTGGGTGCTGTAAAGCACGGAGGCATACGGCACGGCCTTTTCATAACCCGTCAGGAACTCCGGGTCGATGCGGTCGCCGTCCAGCGCCACCATGGAACGGGACTCCACCGTGTCGATCTTCCGCCTGCCGCCCTTTAACACTCCTGCAACAAAGCCGCCATGGTCTTTTGCCGTATCCTTTTTCGATTTCGGGAAACGGGCGTATTCCTCTGCTGATTCCGATGTGCGGATTGTCACTTTCAAGCGTTCCTTAAGTTCTCCAAACCGTATGGTCTTGTTTGACCACTGCTTTGCGCTGCGGCTGTTCCCATATGCAATACTCAACTCACGCATAGCGTGCCCTCCTTACTTTTGGCGTTTCCCCATGTTCAAACCGCGCCTGCCTTGCAAGGCGGTATGCCCGCTCCGTTGCCCTGCGGTCTATGAAACGCCGGTTGTATTCTTCCGCCTGTCCGAACAGCTCCAGATATCCCTCACGGTTGACGCAAGGGAAAGCCGTGCAGTCCATACCGTCAACCGTGCCGAAATGGAACGCCCGCGCTTCCCACGGAAACGGCCTGCCGCTTTCCGCATCTACCCATGACCGCATCCTGTCCAGCGTTGTCCCTGGCGGAATGTCCCCCAAAACTAAAACAGGCGTATCCGATATGGCAGGCAGCCCATCCGCAAGCCCGGCTTTATAGAATGCCAGTATCTTTTCAGAATCTGCCTGCGTCATCTGCCCCTTCACTTCAACATAAAGGCTGCGTATTTCCGAAAACTCACTGCCGGAGCCATAGCCGCCAAGCTGCACCCTTTTGAGCAGGAAATCCGGCAGGTAATGAATCCCGTTCCCAAGGTCATACCCTTCCGGCTCATATTCCCAATCCACACCGCAGGCATCAAAGAACACCGCCCACCTTGCCTCCAGCCGGGACCGGAATAAATACCCCTTGTATTCTGTCTGTATAGCTTTCATTTCCCCCATCAGCCTCCAACCTCCTCACAGTTTTCTGTGAAATAGCGGATTGGCATACCCCGCTTTTCCGCTTTCTCAATCTCCGCCGCCATCCCCGTGGATATGGTGCCGCCGAACACCCACAACTGCTCACACTTCCCCAAAAGCACCAGCCCTGCGAACATACCGATTGCCCGCTCCGCAGGCTTCCCGTCATCCAAAAACTGCGGAAAGAGCAGGTGCGGGGCGAACGGGATCGCGCCGTTCTTCACCGCAAACCTGCTGTACCTTCTTGCTTTCTGCGTGTTGCCTGACCTGTCCCCGGCAAACGGGGAGCATATATAGACAAGCGGCCGGTATGCCCGCTTCGCCGCCTTTTCCTCCTTCTGGATTCCCGATAACGCCGCATGGCTCGTCGGGTCGCTGTATCCCTCGCTGTTATATCTGCTGATTCCCATCAACCATACCTCCATTCTGCCTGCGCCGGCCTTCCCGGACTGTGTCCGCAGGCTTGTAAAACGGGCAGTCCCTCCCGTTAAAGTCATTGTCCTTTAGGCAGGTGCAGACGCCGCCCCTGTTTGCGAAACAGTCGCCGTGTGTCCTGCATTCCGGCATCACATCAGTCATCTTTTTTCCCTCCTGAAATCAATCTGATATTCCCCGCCATCCTTTTACGGAGGACTTCCGTTTTGTTGAACTGCGCCCTCCAGTGCCTCCGCTTCGGGGTATCCGCAGGAAGCGCCTCCTCTATTTCTTTGTACATTTTGCATAGTGCCGCATACCCGTCTGCCATTTCCCGCAGCTCCGAAAGCAGCTCCGCCCTCGTTTCATCAGAGCAGTATAAATTGATGAGCCTCGCGGCTTTTCTTGCCGCCGGCATCTTGCAGGGGAAGAACGCCTCCACGTTCAGCTCCATATATCCCGTCCCGTATTCAATCCGCAGCCGTTCCATCATGCACCCCCTGCCTAATCCTTCTGGTAAAAATCGCATTCGTAGCCATCCGCCCGGAGCAGCAGCCCTTTCGCCCAGGGCGGCGTCCTTCCCATCTGTTCACATACGGCAGGAAGGGACATACTCCTGTCCGCTTCAATTATGATCTCATCATGCACCGTAGCCACGATTGCACAGTTCCGTAAAGTCCGCATGGCATAGCAGAGAATATCCCGGCTGACCGCCTGCACAATGTTCTCCACAAACTTGGGGCCATAGCTTTCCAGCCGCTCCCATTTCTTCGTGCCGCCCACTCCCATGTAAGTGACGGACTCCCCGCCAAACCGGTTCTCGCCAATCCTCGGCTTCACATACGCAAGCCGCCGTCCGGAAAAAAGCGTGATGAACAGCATCCCGCTCTGGTAATCAAAGCGGATGCCGTGTGTCTCCGTTGGCACTCTCTTTTTGATGCATTCCTTCACGGCACGGTCTACTGCCCACCAGAATTCCGTAATGCTTGGGTTGGAATCCCGCCATGCCGACACAAGCGGCTGCAGCTCTTCCTCCGCAAGCCCCATCTCCAATGCGCCCATGGATTTCAATGCCCCGACTGATCCGCCATAGCCGAGGGCCAGTTCCGCTATCTTTCCTTTCTGCCGCAGATGCCCGTTTACGCCATGTTTCTCAACAGGCACATGGAACATCTGGCTTGCCGAGGCACAGTAAATGTCACCGCCTCCCTCGAACACCCTAAGACGCCACCGCTCCCCGGCAATCCAGGCAATCACCCTCGCCTCGATAGCGGAAAAGTCCGCCACAATGAACTTCCTTCCGTCCTGCGGCACGAAAGCCGTGCGGATGAGCTGCGATAGCGTATCCGGGATATCCTCATAGAGTATGGCAAGGGCATCGAAATCCCCGGCTTTCACAAGTTCCCGTGCCTGCGCCAAGTCCGGGATATGGTTCTGGGGCAGATTCTGCAACTGTATAATGCGGCCGCTATACCGGCCGGTTCTATTGGCTCCGTAAAACTGGAACATCCCGTGCGCACGGCTGTCCGCGCACACCGCATTCTCCATTGCCTGGTATTTCTTCACGGAGGACTTGGCAAGCTGCTGCCGCAGGGCAAGCGCCTCCCCCAAAGGCTCCGGCGCAGTCTTTAACAGTTCCGCCACCGCCTTTTTATCAAGGGAATCCGTCTCCATCCCGTTCTCCGAAAGCCACTGCTTCATCTGCTGCACGGAATTTGGGTTCTCCAGTTCCGTCAGTTCCTGCATGGCGGTTGACAGTTCCGACTTGGAGCGTCCGTCCATGGCGATTGCCCGTGCGACCATCTCCATATCCACCCCGATGCCCCGGTCGTTGATCTCCTGGTCCTGCCAGTATTCCTCCCACACAAAATCCAGAACCGGGAACTTGGCAAGCCTCTGCTGTATCTGCATCTCCGCCTCCACATCACGAAAGTTGTATTCCTTAAACCGCTCCCATTTCTCCCTGTCATGTTCCGGCAGATTCCGCGTCCTGCCGCCATTCGTCTTGGTCGGCTTGCACGGGACGCAGAAATACCGGATCAGGTCCTTTCCCTCTGACAGCTTCTGCTTTTCCAGCCCAAGCACTGCGCCCACATTTTCCAAAGACAGCGGGAGGCCAAGCGTGGCCGACCAGACCATGGAGCATTTCCAGGACTCCGGCTCCAGCCATTCCCCAAGGTAATTTGATAAGCACACCCTCTCGAACATGGCATTGAACGCCCATTTGATGACAGACTCATCTGAGAGTGCAGCCAGGATATCCGCAGGGATTTCCTCCCCGCAGGCAACATCGACCACCTCCACTTCACCGCCGTCCACGCTGAACCCAAATAACAGAATCTCAAAATTCGGCGAGGAAGAATATTTGTAAACGCCGCATTTGGATAAATCCACATCGCTGTACGTTTCAATGTCAATTTCTATAGAATTCAATTCCACCAGCTCCTTTCACCGCCTTAAGGGCGGCAGGGAAAAGACAGACGCCCTCTCCCCGCCACCCGGCAGCTGAGTTTCCGTTTCTCTGGTTATGACAGGAAATCTTCCTCGTCCGCATCCGCAAAGTCATCCTCCGCACGGGACTTCCCGCCCAAAGGCTCCCCGTCACGGATCTTCTGTAAATTGTTCAGCCCGCAGGCGATACCCTTATTCCCGTTGGAATTGAACGCATAGAAATTGATGCTCGCCCTGCCGTATACACCGCTGTACACCTCGGACGTATCAATAATCGGCTGGCGGTCCGCATCCACGATGCCGGGAGCCGTGATGCTGTTGGCATTGACGAAATAAGAATCCGCATAAGCCTCATCATCCGGGCGCTCCGTATCCCCGTCACGCAGCGGGGTCTTCAGCACGGAAAGCGCAGGGACGCTCCTGCCATTCCCCTTCAGCTTCGCCTCGCCCTCATGGTAGGCCGCTTCAATCGCAGCCTCGATTTTTGCAATGGTCTTTTTGTCAGATTTCGGGATGATGAGCGATACAGAGTATTTTGGCTCACCTCCGTTAATTGCCTTTGGGGTCCACACATTTGCATAGCTCCACCGGGTGTTCGGTCCCGTGATCACTTTCGTTGGATTATTGGCTGTGTTTGACATATGATTTTCCTCCTGACTAATCTTCCTTGAAATCTTCCTGCGCCGTGTTCATCTCCGACCTCTTGTCGCTCTCCGGGACTAACGCAGGCTTGCCCTGCGGCTTCTCCACAAGGCCCTTCAAAATCTCTGCAAACTTCTTCTTTCCGAGCAGCTTCTCCATGGCTGTAATTCCAAGGAGCTTCGGCTCATACGGGTCAAAGCCCGCCTTCTTCACGGTATCCGCCACGGCATCCTCATCCGTATATTTCCGGTTGGACCTTCCGGCCACAACCTTGAACCCGGCATACTTCACGCCGCTTAACGCCTGCTGCAATGCAAACTCTTTCACATCCGCCGCCCATGCCGCCAGCTCATCCGCTTTCACGAGGATCGCCGCAATCTCGTCATCCTCCAGCGTGGCGGGCATCTCAAAATCATATTTGGCAAGTTCCAGGTTGTACTCCGCCCGTTTCCTGCAGACCGCCTTCGCCTTGCAGAACCGGCAGTGTTCCCCCGCACAGAACTCGCCCTCCCCGGCATAGGCCAGCTTCGCCTTCTCAGCAAGCTCTCCCTCCGCCCATTTAAGAAGGTCATCCTTCGCCATGGCATACACGCTGACATTCTCCCGGCGCGGCTGGTAGATCGCCATGCGGACGGCATCAATGTCATAAATGCCGTCAAACAGCTCCAGCGCGCCCAGGGCATACAGCATCATCTGCGGGTTCCCCTCGGCGGAAACCTCCACGCCCTTGCCGTGCTTGTAGTCGATGATATACAGCGTCCCGTCTGCGATGATCACGCAGTCCCCCGTGCCGAAGCCCTCTTCCACATACCGGGAGAAATCCAGCCGCTGCTCAATCAGCACGACAGGGTCTTTACAGAACTTCCTGGCCTCCTCAACAAGCGAGAGGACATACTCCGCATACCCACAGGCGCATTCCTCCATCTCCTCATCGTAGAAGGAAAGCCCCTCCGTCGGGTCTTCGGTTTCCATGCCGAGGGACAGCTTCAGCTTGTGTTCGCACAGGCTGTGGGCGTCGGTGCCCTGCTGCGCGTATTCGCTGCCCGTATCCTCGTAATTCTCGCAGAGCCTTGCTGACGGCGGGCAGGCAAGCCACCGGTGGCTGGAGGATGCGGAAAGTAAAGCGTGTCTCCCCATCACAGCACCTCCGCTTCCGCAAGCAGCGCCGCATACTCCGCCGGGTCGATCTCCGACAGCTTATCTGCGCCATGCTTATTCAGCAGTTCCCGCACTTCCTCCGTGTGTCCTGCGCGGGACTTCTCCGCCAGCACCGCGCGGACTTCCTCCAGCGTCAGCGGCTTCTCCTCCGGCTCCTGCTTTGCCACAGGCTTTTCCTCTTTCTTTGCCGCCTTCCCGGCCTTTCCCGCTTTTTCCGGCTCCTTTGTATCTGTCCTCCCTGCTTCCGCGGCACCGTTGTCCGCCACTGCATCCGCAACAGCCTGTAAGCTGTCGGCAAGGGAACGCAGGTCCCCTATGACGTCAAGCAGTAACTTCACTTTTCCCATGTACGTTTCCTCCTTCCATGACTTCACTCACTGCCAGCTCCCGGACGGAATCGCCCGGAACGATGATTGTCACCCTCCGCTTCTCCCCAAGGAGGAAGCGCAGGAAACGCTCCCTCACGGAGATATGGCGGCAGCTCACGATCCCGCCGGATGCCGGCTCCTTTGAAACACTGATCCTCAATGTGTGTTCCATGCCCATGACCTCCATTTCCGAAGGGCGGCTGTTTTCATGCCCTTCACTATACGGAGATTTTGAGGGGTGTTCGGCGGGGTGTTTTTAGAAAAACTTTTTAAATTTTTTCCGGGCCGCAGATATCGTTTCTGAGACCACGCTGTGATGCACGCCTTCCTTACGCGCAATCTCGTTGACGGACATACCGCCCGCCAGCATCAGAATCCGCCTGCGCTGCACTTCCGACAGCCCGTCCAATGCCTGGGCGATATGCTCCGTTTCCATTTCACGCTCCATCTTCGTTTCCGGTGTTTCCCTGTCAGCATATTCCTCTCCCACAAACTGCGCTGCATCCAGCGAATAACAGTGGTAACGTTCCCTGCGGGAAAGGTTGTCCTCCAGCCGCCTGTCTTCAATGATGACGGCACCGATGGATTCCTCCACCTCAACCTCTGATACAGTCCCATCCGCAAATTCATATTTAATTTTCATTCAGATTCCCTCCAGTTCTTGAAATTTGGTTAAACAATTTTCAAGACCAGAGGGGGCGCACGGCCCCTGAACGGCGGCTGATGCCTACAGCCGAAAGCGCAAAAAAAGCGCACCCGAAGAATTCCAGGTGCGCCTGTCATAAAAACATTGTATCCTTTTGTAATCTGTTGGGAAAAGAGATAGAAATGTGTCGAATAAAAAAATTCCGCAGTCCCCCTTGAGGCTGCTGTATATACAGAAAAAATATGATATTCGGCCATGGGTGCAGGGAGCCAGCTCCCTGCTCGTGCCATGCCCGCTTCCTCCGAGGCACTATCTTTCCACGCCTCATAGGACTCTTCTGTAACACTCATTGTGAATTCTTCGTTTCCTGACTTGATCCTGATGATTTTTTCAGACATAAAAGCGTTCCTTTCTTTACGCC
>CAJUKA010000101.1 GCA_910586585.1 uncultured Lachnospiraceae bacterium | reverse complement strand
CTGCGACCTCCTGGTCCCAAACCAGGCGCTCTAGCCAAGCTGAGCCACACCCCGGTATTTAGTTTGTTCCGTTATCTCACAGCGACGAGTTTTATTATACACAACTCTTATATGTATGTCAATACTTTTTTTTAATTTTTTTTATTTTTTTAAATTCTTTCAAACTGCTTAAAAATTTTCCCTTAATAAATAGCAATCAAAGCGCAATATTCTAAGAAACTATTCTATATAGTGCAGTTTAAATGTTGCTTCTCCGTCAGCTCCAATCTCCATTATGATATAAGATGGTTTTCTATTATCCTGCCGAGGATAAGACAAACTGCCTGGATTGAGTGCAATAATCTTGTTGGAGATATCTATCACAGGTCTATGGGTGTGCCCATACATCACTATATCTGCACCTTGCGCTACTGCTTCCTTTTTCAGCATCTCACTGCCCATACCAATATAATATCTATGACCGTGTGTTATCATAACACAATACTTACCTATTTGTAAAGTCTTTTCTGATGGTAAATCAGAAAAAAAATCATTATTTCCTGCAACCATCTCAACAGGGCAGCCAGCAGCCTCCTGAATCGTGTACTCACTGCCTTCAATATCTCCAAGATGAATGATTAAATCCAATTTACCAAGCTCTTTTAAAATCTTAATATAATTTTCATTTTTTCTATGTGTGTCACTAATAATTAGGATTTTCATAGCCGCCTCCATGTCAATATCCTCTTTCATTAAAGCTCTGTTGAAAGTATTTTTTTCATTTTTTCTAACGCTTTCCCTCTGTGACTGATACGATTTTTTTCTTCTGGAGCAAGTTCTGCCGAATACATGCGATATTCTGGAAGATAGAAGATCGGATCATAACCAAACCCATTCTCCCCTCTTTCCTCATACCCAATTCTTCCCTCAATTGTAGAACGTGTCTCAAAACTTCTCCCATCTGTAAACACTGCCGCAATCGCACACACAAATCTTGCTGTACGCTTTTCATCTGGAACACCTTCCAATCTTTGAATCAAATTGGCATTTTTGATAGTATACGACGTATCCTCTCCCATATATCTCGCCGAATATATTCCTGGTTCTTTATTCAAATAATCTATCTCAAGCCCGGAATCATCTGCAAGAACCACGGCTTGTTCTCCCATATCTTTCAGTGCCTGCGCAATGGTTTTAGCCTTAATCATCGCATTTTCTTCAAATGTTTCCCCATCTTCAATGATTGTCACATCGACTTCAGCCTCTTTCATTGATTGTATTGCAATCCCCAAATCTGCCATTATCATGCGAATTTCTTTCATTTTCCCTTCATTTCCTGTTGCAAAAACAATTTTATCTATCTTCATTTTTCTCTCTAACTCTCCATTTCAAAGTAGTTTACCGCGATTAATGCATATTTGAGGCCCTGACTCAAATTGCCAATTGAAAAAGTAGTGAGCGGAATAATTTTTCAATCTACTTTTCATCTTTTTGAACTGCTTGTGCCTTTTTGGGCGGACGCGGCCCCATAAATTGATAATAATACGTCTTCATCATACCATTATATATTTTTCTGTTTTTATCAGCCTTTCTTCCAATGTCATTTTCTGCTCCTTCATAGGAAGTAATCAGATAAAGCGACCAGGTAGAAAGGTTCTTAAACCGTTCCCCTATCATTCTGTAAAGAGGAGGAATATTTGCTTTCTCTTCAAGTCTCTCTCCATAAGGCGGGTTGGTTATGATAAACCCATAGGATCCATTATGTGAAAGTTCTTTGATATCTCTTGTCTCAAATTGAATCATCTGTTCTACTCCTGCAAAACGCGCATTTTGTTTTGCTAGCTTTATCATTTCAGGGTTGTTATCAAATCCCTGCAATTGCACCTGAACAGAGCGATCCACCATGTCTTTGGCTTCCTCATAGCAGTCATTCCAAATTTTCCTGTCAATTAAGTGGTCCCATTTAAAGGCCATGAAGCTTCTTTTCATACCAGGAGCAATATTTGCTGCCATAAGCGCCGCCTCAATGGGTATTGTCCCGCTTCCGCAAAAAGGATCTACAAGAATTCTGTCCTTGTGCCATGGAGTCAGCATAATCAGCGCTGCTGCGAGATTTTCTGCAATGGGGGCTTTTGCGGTACATTTGCGATAACCCCTTTTGTGAAGCGATTCTCCTGTGGTATCAAGTCCGATAGTCACATTATCTTTGAGCAAAAAGACTCTTATTGGAAAAGATTCTCCTTCCTCCTGAAACCATGTTATATTATACACTTGTTTGAGTCTCTCTACCATTGCTTTTTTCATAATTGATTGTATATCTGACGGAGAAAACAACTTACTCTTGATACTTGCTGCTTTTGCTACCCAAAATTTCCCATTCAGGGGTATGTATTCTTCCCAAGGGATTCCCTTGGTATTTTCAAACAATTCGTCAAATGTTTCTGCTCGAAAACTTCCAACTTTAATCAAAATACGTTCCGCAGTCCTCAGCCCGATATTGGCACGGCATATGGCTTCCGCATCACCTATAAAAGTCACTCTTCCATCTTCTACCAAAGATACATCATAACCAAGGTCTACGATTTCCTGTTTCAAAACTGCCTCAAGCCCAAAATGACAAGGGGCAATCAACTCATATCTTTTCATATACCAATCTCCATTTCTACCGCTGAATTTGTCAAATCACATAGTGTTCCTACAATTACCTACCTTATATCATTATATGGAATCTGTCAAACAAAAATTGCATGTCAACGCACCACAAGAAAAGGCAAAGCCTGTTTCCAGACTTTGCCTTATTCCTGTTGCAGCACAGAAGATTAGTTGTTGTTATTATTGTTGTTGTTCTTTGTGCTGTTGTTTGTGCTGTTTGTGCTGTTTTTGCAATTTTTCTGATTGTTATCAGCGTTATTGAAGTTTTGGTTGTTAGAATTCTGTGAATTCTGTGTCTTGTTCTGTTCGTAGTTGTTGTTTGTTCCAGACATAATAATCCTCCATTCTTGCTGCACCTGCGGAATAAATGTGTATACCCTATACAGTACACAATACGCAAGCACAAATTTGCTGTGTGAAAATCTGTTATATTATTTTTTCACACAATTGCGTTTTCATTTATTGGGAATGCTTTCCCGTATTTGTTTGACATACATTTTTTGTTTTGTATGTCGCGAGCACTTGAATCATGCTACGACATTATGATTTGCACAAATACATTTTTTTATGCAAAAGAATTCATAATTCAATCAATAAATTTTGCTGCCATTATAAAGTATGCCTGTTTCACTTAACATATCCTGTTTACTTTGGAAACACTGCCCAAAACGGACATTTATTGTTTGTTGAAAATTATATTAGAAAAGTATTGACCTTTGTGCATACAATTGATATACTAGAATCAGTAAAGAGATACTCCTTCAATCCTCTTTACAACCCTTATATATTAATTATTTATACTCCCCTTAACGAAAAACGGTCACTTCGTGACCGTTTTTCACGTTTTAGACATGCAAAATATGAGCGCACATATGTACATTGTGCGCTCAAAACCAAAAACTTTTATTTCTACCAAATATTCTGTTTGAATTTCCTACTTATGAAACCAATTTTTTGCGGTCCTGTATATAAATCCAGCCAACAAAATTATCATAATGACTGGGGCAAAAATAACCAATACTCGATAAGCTAAAAAAACAACGAATATAAAAATTACAAGAATAATGCCTGCGATAAGCCATAGAGGAAATTTAATCCGTTTTTCGTAATCCTGTTTTATATAATCATCATCTCGATTTTGATAGGAACTATAGTTTCCATACTCATTTGTATAACTATTTTGTTCCGCTGTTCTTCCCGATGCAAATTTGGTGCTCTCCTCTATCGTTTTGGCCAAAAGTCTTGGGTCTCCCAGCATTTGAAGTACTTCTGACTCACTCCTTCCACTCGTCATTTGATCTCTTATGTAAGATTTATAATAATCTACATTATCTGCGATGATCCGTTCTGATACTTTTCCGTCAAGCGTTTCCTGAAGCAGTCTCAAAAATTCTTCACAATTCATAATAAACCTCCAAACCTGTTTTTAAATTAAGCCTGCTTGGCTCATGCCTGGTCCATTCCTCTTCCCATTGTCATCCGCTTTATATATAATGCAGGATTCTTCTTCATTGCTGTCATATCTCTGAATGCCCTAAGTACCAGTCTTTCTTTATTACATGCCTCTGTATTTTTTCCAGAATCACCAATAATATTATAGGTGTTCATCTGCCACATATACAAGTCTGTCAATCCGTATCCTTCACAGTGTACCCTGTCTTTGATATAATGATGATCCAAATAAAACATGAGTTCTTCTAAAAGCTCTGAATCCATCACCAGCTCTTCCCAAAGTTCATCACACCACTTTTTTGACTCGCCTGCAATCTCTCCGAGCGCCAGAAGTCCTTCATACGCCTTGACACGTCTGGCATCATACACAATTCCTGCCATATTACTGCCTTTCGTTCCTGTTTTTTACACGTTTCTATTTTATCCTACCACACTCTATATGCAACGTAAATTAAGGAAATATTAAATTAATATGAAAGTCTTTAAAAACCTGCATACAAAACACAACTATTTACAAAATCATCATTCCCACTAATCTGACCGCTAATGCACAAATCCATGCAACTGCACATTGTGCAAATACCATAATTATTGCAGATTTGCTGCCGAGTTCCCGTTTTACAGAAGCGATTGCCGCCACACATGGCGTATAGAGCAGACAAAAAATCAATAGGCTGGATGCTGTCAAGGGTGTCACTGCGGCCATTAGGTTCCCTGTATTGCCAAACAGCACAGACAAAGTTGACACCACACTTTCCTTTGCCATAAACCCTGTAATCAGTGCCGTTGATATTCGCCAGTCGCCAAATCCCAGTGGACGAAAAACAGGGGCAATCCATCCCGCAGCCATTGCAAGTATACTATCCTTGGAATCTGTAACCACATTTAACCGAATATCAAATGTCTGCAAAAACCATATGATAATGGTTGCAATAAAAATAACCGTAAATGCTCTTTGCAGAAAATCTTTTGCTTTTTCCCACAGAAGCTGCACTACATTTTTTGCCCCCGGCATACGATAGTTTGGAAGCTCCATCACAAATGGAACCGCTTCCCCCTTATACTTGAATCTATGCAAAACAAGCGCCGTCAAAATTCCAACAAGGATTCCGATAAAATAAAGTCCCACCATTACCAATGCACCATGTCCAGGAAAAAATGCCGCTGTAAAGAATGCATATATCGGAAGCTTTGCTGAACAGCTCATAAATGGCGTCAGCATAATTGTAAGCTTTCTGTCACGCTCAGAAGGCAATGTTCTGCTTGCCATCACACCTGGTACTGTACATCCAAACCCAATCAGCATAGGAACGATACTTCTTCCTGAAAGTCCAATTTTTCTCAAAAGCTTATCCATAACAAACGCCACTCTTGCCATATATCCACTGTCTTCCAGCATTGACAGAAAAAAGAACAGTGTCACTATCGTCGGAAGGAAACTCAGCACACTGCCGACTCCACTAAATATTCCATCTAATATCAGCGATTGCAACACTTCATTGACCTTGCCCACTTCCATCGCACTTGCCACAACGTCAGTAAGATACCCTATGGCAATTTCCAAAGTTCCCGAAAGCCACGCGCCAATCACATTGAATGTAAGCCAAAATACTGCTGCCATAATCAAGATAAACGTTGGGATCGCTGTATATTTGCCTGTAAGAATTTTGTCAATGGCAGTACTTCGTGCATGTTCTTTGCTTTCTCTAGGTCTTATCACTGTCTCTTTGCAGATTCTGCTGATAAAAGAAAAGCGCATATCCGCAATTGCCGCGGCCCTGTCCAATCCTCTTTCTTTTTCCATCTGCTGGATAATATGTTCTAGTGCTTCCTGTTCATTGATATCCAGATTCAGCCGGGCAAGTACTCTGCTATCTCCCTCCGCAATTTTTGAAGCAGCAAACCGAATCGGAATACCAGCTTCTGTGGCATGATCGTCTACAAAATGCATAATACCATGAAGACACCTATGTACTGCACCACCATGCTCATCTGCATCGCAAAAATCCTGTCTCCCAGGTTTTTCCTGGTATTTAGCTACATGAATTGCATGATCTATCAGCTCGTCAATTCCTTCATTTTTGGCTGCTGATATTGGAATGACGGGGATACCAAGCAGTTCCTCCAATTCATTTACCCTGACAGAACCACCATTTTCCCGCACTTCATCCATCATATTCAGCGCCAATACCATCGGAATATCAAGTTCCAAGAGCTGCATTGTAAGATATAAATTTCTCTCAATATTGGTCGCATCCACAATATTGATAATTCCCTTTGGATGTTCATTCAATATAAACTGCCTTGTAACAATTTCCTCATTGGTATATGGTGATAAAGAATAAATTCCAGGCAAATCTGTCACAAGGGTATTGGGATTTCCTTTGATACTTCCATCTTTTCTGTCAACAGTCACCCCCGGAAAATTTCCCACATGCTGGTTTGAGCCTGTTAGTTGGTTAAACAAGGTCGTTTTTCCGCAATTTTGATTTCCTGCCAGCGCAAAGGTTATCCGCTCCCCCTCTGGAAGTGGGTTTTCATCCTCCTTCGTATGAAATCTTCCCCCTTCTCCAAAGCCCGGATGATCGTGCTTTACTTTATTTTTACTCAAAAAATCAGGTTTTTCCTCTAAATCTTTCTCGTGGATATCTTCTATCTCAATTTTTTCGGCATCAGACAACCTAAGCGTCAGCTCATAACCATGTATCATAAGCTCTGCCGGATCTCCCATAGGTGCATACTTAACCATTGTCACTTGTGCCCCTGGTATTACGCCCATATCCAAAAAATGCTGTCTGAGTGCCCCTTCTCCTCCTACCGAAACAATCGTTGCCTCTTTTCCTATTGGCAATTCCTTTAGGGTCATGATGTCATCTCCTTTTTGTGTGATAATCTGATTTTTAACACGTTCCAGTCCCATTCTATATGCTAATAACGTTTCTTGCAATAGTTTTTCCCGCATATCTCTACACATTGGAATAAACTGGTTACAATTCACACTTACGCCAGATTTCTCATATACTTACAACGATTTCGGTGTGAATTGCAACAATTGATGCACACAAAATGCTAAAAAGCACGCATTTTGGCGCTTGCTCCGACGCCATGCAGCAAGTGCATGGCGCGGGTGTGAAAAGTAACATAAACTGTCATTTCTTTGGAACACGTTTCACTTCTATTAGAAAACAAAAAGGCATCAAAAAACCTCATAACTGCCGAAACAGTCACAAGGTTTTTCTTTTTGACAACAGTATTGAAATATATCAAAAATATTTAGCTGCCTTTATTCTATCGTTATTGAATCACCATATTGGTATATCCCATCAGGCTCTCGTCAACTTCACGTGCACACTCGCGTCCCTGCCGGATTGCTTTTACCACAAGCGACTGTCCTGTATGCATATCTCCCGCAACAAAAATATGCTCTGCGCTTGTTTTGTACGTTCCAGGCAATGTCTTTACATTGGTTCGAGCATCTAATTTCACTTGAAACGCATCTGCTACATAACTCTGACAGCCCAAAAATCCCGCCGCAATCAATACTAGCTGCGCTTCAAGCACTTGTTCGCTTCCCTCAATTTCTTTCATAACAACTCTGCCAGTCTCTGCATCCTTTTCCCATTTTAGTTTCACAATCTTTACACCGCATAGACTGCCGTTTTTATCTTTAAGGAATTCTTTTACCGTAGATTCATAAATTCTGGGATCGCGTCCAAAGACTGCGACTGCTTCTTCCTGTCCATAATCTGTTTTGCAGACTTTGGGCCATTCTGGCCATGGATTGTCCACAGAACGAACATCTGGTGCTTTCGGCATCATTTCTACCTGAGTCACCGACTTTGCCCCCAGCCTAATAGCAGTAGCAACACAATCATTTCCAGTATCACCGCCGCCAATAATGACAACATGTCTGCCTTTGGCAGAGATATATGCATTATCTGTCAAATCAGAGTCTAACAGACTTTTTGTTACTCCTTTTAAAAAATCCACTGCAAAATAAATTCCTTTGGCATCTCTGCCTGGTACCTGAATATCCCTTGGATTGGATGCACCACAGGCAAGCACAATTCTGTCAAAACCTTGTACATGCTTTTTTGATTTGATATCTGTGTTTGTGACAAACTTCACGCCCTCTTCTTCCATCACTTTTATTTTGCGCTCAATAATATGCTTTTCAAGCTTCATATTGGGGATGCCATACATCAGAAGGCCGCCTACACGGTCATTTCTTTCGAAGACAGTTACATTGTGCCCTCTCTTATTTAGCTGATCGGCTGCCGCAAGTCCCGCCGGACCGCTTCCAATCACCGCTATTGTCTTATTGGTGCGGACTTTGGGTGGTTTTGCCGCCGCAAGTCCTGTCTGATAAGCATTTTCAATAATAGCATATTCATTTTCTTTTGTTGCGACTGCATCGCCGTCCAGGCTGCAAGTACATGCATTCTCACAAAGTGCCGGACATACTCTCGCTGTAAATTCCGGAAAATTATTTGTCTTTTTCAACCTGTTATAAGCCCGTTCCCAATTTCCTGTATAAACTAAATCGTTCCATTCTGGCACTAAGTTGTGCAAAGGACAGCCAGATGTCATACCTGCAATCGTCATTCCGGACTGACAAAAAGGCACGCCGCATTCCATGCACCTAGCACCTTGCTTTTGCTGTTCTTCCATAGGAAGATGCTCATGAAACTCATTAAAGTGTTTGATTCTTTCCCTTGGTTCCTCCGACGCAGAAGTTTTTCTCTCATATTCTAAAAATCCTGTTGGTTTTCCCATTTTTATACCTCCTGTGCGCTTTAGCGCACATACCAATCAATATTTGAAAGTTTACTTTCAAACTTTCCTCCATGCCGCTTCCAGCGGTTCCAATTGATTCTATTTGTCATACATTCAGATGAAAACACTGTATTTCAGGCGTTTTTCGGTGTATGCATATTGGCATAGAATGCTTCAATCTGAGCCTGTTCTGCACTTAGTCCTTTCTCTTCCATCTGCACAATTGTCTTTAGCATCCTGTCATAATCATATGGAATAATCTTTTTGAATTTGGGCAAGTAATCGCCAAAATGATCCAAAATCTTTTTGCCTTTGGCAGAATTGGTACATGCCACATGCTCTCTAATGAGTTCTTTCAGCTCAAGTACATCATACTTATTGACAATCTCACTCATTGATACCATCTCTTTATTCACTCTCATATAAAGGTCATACTCTTCATCAAGAACATAGGCAATACCACCACTCATCCCAGCAGCAAAATTTTTGCCTGTACCACCCAGCACGACAACACGCCCTCCTGTCATATACTCGCAGCCGTGATCACCTACTCCTTCAACCACAGCGATTGCCCCTGAGTTTCTGACGCAGAACCGTTCGCCAGCAACACCATTCATAAATGCCTTTCCACTTGTCGCACCATATAAAGCGACATTTCCGACAATAATGTTTTCATCCTGCTGAAAACTACTGCCTTTTGGCGGATACACAATCAATTTGCCGCCTGATAAGCCTTTTCCAAAATAATCATTGGAATCCCCTGTAAGCTCTAATGTCAACCCTTTGGGTATAAATGCGCCAAAGCTTTGGCCACCAGAGCCATGGCAAAGAATACGAAACGTATCTTCCTCAAGCGTGTCATGATAACGCTTTGTAATCTCCGCACCAAATATTGTACCAAATGCACGGTCTGTATTAGTTACTTCCACTTCAATACTTTTCTTTTGCCTTGACTCCAAAGCGCCGCGAAGATGCTTTAACAATACCCTTTCATCTAATGTTTTTTCTAGTGCGAAATCATATGCCTGTTTGGGATTAAAAACAGCTTTTTCTTTTTGATAAGGATTATTCAATATCAAATGCAAATCAAGCTTGACCGTTCCCTCTGGAAGTTTTTCCTTCATCTTAAGCAAGTCTGTGCGTCCTACCAGTTCGTCCACTGTCTTTACACCAAGCTCTGCCATATACTCCCTCAATTCCTGTGCAACAAACCTCATAAAATTGACAACGTATTCTGGCTTTCCTCGAAATCGTTTTCTCAGTTCTGGATTCTGTGTCGCCACACCGACTGGGCAGGTATCCAGATTGCATACACGCATCATTACACACCCCATTGTCACAAGCGGCGCTGTCGCAAACCCAAACTCTTCTGCACCAAGGATTGCGGCAATTGCAACATCTCGTCCAGTCATCAGCTTGCCATCTGTCTCGATTCGCACTTTGCTCCGAAGCCCATTTTGAATCAATGTTTGGTGTGTTTCTGCAAGTCCAAGTTCCCATGGAAGCCCTGCATTGTGGATAGAGCTTTTTGGCGCCGCTCCAGTACCGCCATCATAGCCTGAAATCAGCACTACCTGCGCCCCCGCTTTGGCTACACCTGCCGCAATTGTTCCCACACCTGCCTCTGAGACAAGCTTGACACTGATTCTTGCGTCTTTGTTGGCATTTTTGAGATCATAAATCAACTGCGCAAGGTCCTCAATGGAATAAATATCATGGTGAGGCGGCGGTGAAATCAAACCAACACCTGGCGTTGAATGCCTTGTTTTTGCAATCCACGGATAAACTTTTCCTGCTGGCAGATGACCGCCTTCACCAGGTTTTGCTCCCTGTGCCATTTTGATTTGAATTTCCTGTGCACTCACCAAATATTTGCTAGTAACACCAAATCGTCCACTTGCCACCTGTTTGATTGCAGAACAGCGATTCAATCCGTCAGCTCCCAACGTCATTCGTTCCAAATCCTCTCCGCCTTCACCAGAATTTGATTTTCCATGAAGCATATTCATCGCAATTGCCAGTGTCTCATGTGCTTCTTTTGAAATCGATCCATACGACATAGCGCCTGTTTTGAATCTTGTCACAATATGGTCTACACTTTCCACCTCATCAATCGATATACCCTTTTTCGGAAAATGAAATGTCAAAAGCCCTCTGATATTTCGAATGTTCTCTTCATCATGAATCATGGAAGAATACTGTTTAAACATTTCATAGCTGCCTCTCTGGGTTGACTGCTGCAGCATATGAATTGTAGCTGGATTGTATAAATGTTCCTCCGCTCCTCCTCTCGATTTATGCTGTCCAGGGCTGTCAAGTGTGAGATCTGTAGCAAGTCCTAATGGATCAAATGCACGGGAATGAAGCGCATCAACTTCTTTTGCAATATCCTGCAGTGTAATCCCGCCTACCCTGCAGACTGTATTTGTAAAATACTTATTTATGACCTCTGCATCAATACCAATTGCCTCAAATATTTGAGAGCCCTGATAAGACTGAATGGTTGAAATTCCCATCTTTGAAGCAATTTTGACAATTCCATGAAGAATCGCAGCATTGTAATCATCAACTGCTGCATGATAATCTTTCTCCAGCATTCCATTATCAATTAATTCCTTAATTGACTCCTGCGCCAGATAGGGATTCACTGCACAGGCGCCATAACCAATTAATGCCGCAAAATCATGAACTTCTCTTGGTTCTGCTGATTCTATAATCAACGCAACACTTGTTCTTTTCTTGGTGCGAATCAAATGCTTCTGCATTGCTGAAACTGCAAGCAGGGAAGGGATTGCAATATGATTCTCGTCAACGCCGCGGTCAGTAAGAATCATAATATTGACCCCTTCGCGGTAAGCACGGTCAGCCTCTACATACAAATGGTCAATTGCGCGCTCAAGATTCATATTTTTGTAATAGATAATCGGAATCTCTCCAACCTTAAAGCCTTCTCTTTTCATATTTTTAATCTTGATCAAATCTGTAGTTGTCAAGATTGGATTATCGACCTTTAATACATTACAGTTCTTTTTTGTATCGTGCAGTAAATTCCCATCCTTCCCAATATAGATTGTCGTAGAGGTAACTACCTCTTCTCGTATTGCATCAATGGGCGGATTTGTCACTTGTGCAAACTGTTGTTTGAAATAATGGGAAAGCTGATGATGCGTGTGGGACAATACAGGAATCGGAGTATCAACTCCCATAGCGCCGATACTCTCACTGCCGTTTCTTGCCATTGGCAGAATGCTTGTCTTCAATTCCTCATAAGTGTATCCAAATGCTTTCTGTATGCGCTGTCTTTCTTCGTAGGTAAATTCCGGAACT
This sequence comes from uncultured Lachnospiraceae bacterium, assembly GCA_910586585.1. GTDB lineage: Bacteria > Bacillota > Clostridia > Lachnospirales > Lachnospiraceae > COE1. Next base: position 1,803 of record CAJUKA010000101.1, on the reverse strand, counting down.
CTTACATTGGGTATTTTTAATTCTTTTAATATGACAAGATTAGAGTCAATCCATTCTCCATAGGGACGCCTTTTCGCATATTTTTCCTTGAGGGTATCATCATCAATTACTTCTCCCTTGATTGTATCTACCAAAAGCATCTTTCCTGGGCGAAGTCTGTCTTTTTTCACAATTTTGGCGGCATCAATTGGCAATACACCAACCTCTGATGAAAGAATCAGCTGATCTTCAGACGTAATATAATACCTTGATGGGCGAAGTCCGTTCCTATCAAGCACAGCTCCCATGATATCGCCATCAGAAAAAAGAATTGACGCCGGCCCATCCCATGGTTCCATCATTGTTGCATAGTATTGATAAAAGTCCTTTTTGGCTTGCGACATCGTTTTGTTATTTGCCCAGGGTTCAGGTATCGTAATCATCACGGCAAGTGGAAGCTCCATGCCGCTCATTACCAAAAATTCCAGTGTATTGTCCAGCATCGCAGAATCCGATCCCTGCGCATTAACAACCGGAAGCACCTTATGAAATTCATGACTCAAAAATTCCGATTCCATATTCTCCTCACGCGCAAGCATTTTATCTACATTGCCGCGAATCGTATTGATTTCACCATTATGCACAATTAATCGGTTGGGATGTGCCCGTTCCCAGCTTGGATTGGTGTTGGTTGAAAAACGCGAATGCACAATCGCAATTGCGGAACTATAATCACTACTTTGCAAATCCTGAAAAAATGTTCTAAGCTGTGTAACCAAGAACATCCCTTTATAAACAATTGTTCTACTGCTAAGCGATACTACATATGTATTGTCAGAGCTTTGTTCAAACACACGCCTCGCAATATAAAGTTTTCTGTCAAATGCAAGACCTTTTTCCACACTGACTGGCTTTTTTACAAATGCCTGCATAATGCAAGGCATACATTCTACAGCTTTTTGACCCAAAACGGAAGGCTCACAAGGTACTTCCCGCCAGCCAAGAAAATCCAGTCCTTCTTTTTGAACTATGATTTCAAACATTTTTTTTGCTTGATTTCTTTTCAACTCATCTTGTGGAAAGAAAAACATACCCACACCATACTCTCTCTCACCGCCGAGCGAAATTCCCAAAGGCTTTGTCACTCTGACAAAAAAATTGTGGCATATCTGAACTAGAATTCCAACACCATCTCCCGTCTTTCCTTCTGCATCTTTGCCGGCTCTATGCTCCAAATTCTCTACAATTTTTAATGCATTTTCGACCGTTTCGCGTGTCTTCAGCCCTTTGATATTGACAACTGCACCAATCCCACAGTTGTCATGCTCAAATTCTGGTCTGTAAAGCGGCGCTTGGGGAACACTTATTTTTGTATCAAACATTTTCTTCTCTCCTTTTTCTTATTGCCTGTTATTGTCAGATAATCAGACAATTGATGCGTTCTATGCTCTGTTCCTGAAAATTTCTTTTTTCCATCATTTGTCCTATAAAATACAAGCAATGACAGCTATCTTTGTACATAAAAAAGCAACCAAAAAACAGTATTATGACCGCCATTGGTTGCTTACTTTTTCTTTTTTTATTATTTACTTTTCACATTATAAAAAATTTTTTTGTATTTGTAAAGAGAATTTTTAAAACTTCCAGTGTTGAAGAATAAATGATGTTACTAGCAGAGCAACGGCAAAAATCCAGACGGTCAAGGGACGCAAAACGGAGATTGCTTTTCGTAATTGGCTATGGTATAATTTTCTCCAGTACAAACTGATAAATCGTTAAGGAAAGAATCGAAGGTGGTGCAAACGAAAAAGCAGCTTTGATATT
>CAJUKA010000100.1 GCA_910586585.1 uncultured Lachnospiraceae bacterium | reverse complement strand
TTTGCTTTGGTAGCTTAGGGTTATTGTGCAATTTTCTGAATTTGCTCATTTATAGAACTTTATATAAAATTGTAAGTTTCCGTTTTCAATATTAAAACTTTGTACAAAAATGTGATTGCTATTTTTTTCGTATAGCAATTAGCTCTGGATTAACACCATGTTTTTAACGATATAAATTGTATTTCTTATTCTATTCCATTTTTCACCCCGCCAAGCACCTTATAAAGATATGGCATATCTTACCCACGCAATGACAAAAGGCTGGGCGGCATACTCGGACGCAATGGCAAAAGGCTTAGGGAGACGGACTGCCATGTCGAACACATACTCACCAGAACCCAGTCTAAAAAGAAACGAACTCGTCCCCTGCTGTCTGAACGATACCGGCATATATGCCAGGCTTCCGTCTGTTTGCCATACTCTTTTCCTGTCATCCATGCTTTTTTCCTCAGCCATCCTTATTTTGAAACCGTTGTTGGCATTAGCGCTATTGTATCCCGTTAGGTTATCAGGTGCGGGGCAGTTCATGCCGTTCTGAACCGTAGCTACCTTTTAAGTAAATTACATTGTGAGTGAAAAGTAACCAAAAGCTTGCGTTTACCGTGCCTGACAATTTAATAAGACTTTACACCTTTTACATAATCTGTTATGATTAAGATGTAACAATCAATAGAATATCAATGAAAGTAGAGTGATTGTATGACAGAAAAAGAAATGTTGAAAATATCAGTTGAAGAGTTTTCAAGAGTACAAAAATATATGCTTTTAACTGAAGATAAAAACTCGCCAGCATATAATGAAATGAAAGATCGGTATTTTGAGTTAAAAGTAATACTGACAGTGTCCGGAATCAATCTCACAGAACTGGACAAGATAAAAGAATAACAACTAAATAATCAACAGTAACCAACCACCTAACAGGTGTAAGATCGTTACAATTGTTAAGGCTTTGCACCTTTTTCATTTGCAAAAACAAAAATACGACACACCAAAGGACTATACCTATTACAAATCTGAAGAAGAAAATAAAGAGAATTGTGCAGACATTGTAAAGATAAGTAAAAAGCTGAAAGAACAATGCAGGATTTATCATTTGCCATATTATGATACGTCTTACAACAGGGAACAAATATTCAAGTCTATTTTTGGTTTCTGAACAATGTAAGGGCAGTGAATTCCGGTTTGCCTGAATAACCATTACCACAAGCACAACAAAATAAACCACACAGCGTCTGAACGTATAGAAAATAAATCTATGTGAAAAACTTCCATATACGTTTTTTCACATTCAGGATGCCTGTGTGCAATCGAATAGGGAAGGTTACCCCCTACTCGCCGCACGACCCGTGCGCCGTCTCTGCGGCATATTTCCTTTGCACGGGTCTGTGCATAAAAAATAAGCATAATCGGGAAAAGCAGTATTTTTTGTTGCCTTTTCACTAGTAACTGTTCAGGAATTAGATCAAATGGATTGAGGCACTACATCAGCTCCTGCATACGCACTCCGTCCATATCATCAAAGTCCTGGTTTTCTCCAACCATTCCCCAGATAAATGTATAGGCGCGGCTTCCGCTTCCTGCGTGAATGGACCAGCTTGGCGAAATAACAGCCTGCTCATTTCGCATCACAATATGTCTTGTTTCCTGCGGTTCTCCCATATAGTGCATAACAAATGCATCTTCCGGCATATCAAAATATAAATACACCTCCATTCGTCTGTCATGTGTGTGACAAGGCATTGTATTCCATACACTTCCAGGTTTCAGCGCTGTCATACCCATGACAAGCTGGCAGCTCTCAACCTGTCCAGGAAGAATATATTTATTAATCACTCTATGATTGGCATCTTCAAGACAGCCTAACTCTACTTTGTTCGCATCTTTAATAATCACAACATCTTCTGAAGCTTCTCCCTGCGGTTTAATCAGCTTCGTCGGATATGATTTGTGAGCTGGTGCACTATTCAAATAAAATCGTGCAGGATTTTGAACATCTACAGACGCAAAGACAATCTCCTTTGCTCCCATACCAATGTACATTCCTTCCTTGTGCCCCACCTCATAACGCTTTCCATCAATTGTAATCATTCCGGCAGGACCAATATTGATAACGCCTAATTCACGCCTCTGACAAAAGTACTCCGCACGCAGTTCATCCCCAGCAGTCAGCGCAATAGGCTGTACAGGCACCGCCGATCCTGTAATAATCCGGTCAATATGACTGTAAACAAGTTTGATTTCACCAGTCTTGAATAAATCATCAATCAGAAACTCTTCTCTCAGTCTCTGTGTTGTATAATTTTTGACATCCTTTGGGGAAGCCGCAGTTCTTAATTCCATAATCTCATACCTTCCTTTTTCTTCTTTTATCCTGCTAAAAGTTACATTAGATTGTTGAAAGCACTTACATTTTAACCCAGATTTTTCTGACAGTCAATAAAATCTTACTATTTTGACTTGATTTTAATAAATATTCATAGTAAACTTACATTATAAATACTCCTATTTCAGAAAACACTTCAATATATAAACTTATACTAATTTTTTTTTAATGAATATAATTGGTAGCGCTTACACATTTTGTTACAAAAAGTGAATATCTGTTATGATATTCCTGCGTTGCTTCTGCGCTGTACTGTACCCAAGCAGTGTACTATGCACCACCGTATATAGTGCACTCGGAAAGGATATTTCTATGACTATATATGATGTTTCTGAGAAAGCCGGTGTATCCATCGCAACTGTATCAAGGGTGCTAAACGGCTCTAGTAATGTCAGCGCGCAGACACGTCAAAAAGTTCTGGCTGTCATAGAAGCCTGTGACTATACCCCCAATGCATTTGCTAGAGGGCTGGGCCTGAACTCAATGAACACAATAGGTCTTTTATGTGCTGATTCTACAGATCTCTATTTAGCAAATGCTGTCTATCATATCGAGCAGGAGCTAAGAGAAAACAATTACAACTGTATTTTATGCTGTACAGGCTATAAAACTGAAGATAAAAAGAAATTTCTCAACCTTCTTGTCAACAAAAAGGTTGATAGTGTTATTCTTGTGGGTTCTAATTTTGTAGCAGACAATGATTCCGAAAACGAATATATCCGTGAAGCTGCAAAACTTGTACCCATCCTCCTATTAAATGCAGATTTTGATTGTGAAAATGTTTATTGCAGCCTATGCGACGACTTCAAATCAACAATGCAAGCTACTTCTTACATTATTGATACGGGTATCAAAGACATTCTCTATTTGTATAATTCCAAGTCTTTCTCTGCACTTAGAAAGCTTTCCGGCTATCAAAGTGCACTGACACAGAGAGGGCTTCCTCTGCGCATGGAATATATGCAGTATTTTCCTGGCAATCATGCGAATCTGTCAGGAGTGGCTGACTTTTTATCAGATCTTGACAGTAGTTTGAAATATCGGGCTATTGTTGCCGCTGACGACAATCTCGCTATTGGCGCAGTAAAATTTGCACACAAAAATAAGCTTGCTATTCCAGAAGATTTATCCATTATTGGCTACAATAATTCAATTCTCAGCACATGCTGCGAACCGGAACTTACAACTGTTGATAACCGCCTCGAAACCCTGTGTCATCACATTGTCAAAACGCTGATTGGCATTCTCAACAATAAAGAAATGCCGCAAAAGGTTATTTTTTCTGGGGAATTGGTAAAAAGAGGCACGACTCTTTCAATATAAAAATATAATTATTAGGAGGACTATCATGAAAACTTTTATGGATAAGGACTTTATGCTCCAGACTCAAACAGCCAGCAGTCTTTTTCACGATTTTGCGGAAAAGACCCCCATTCTTGACTATCACTGCCACATCAATCCTGCTGAAATAGCAAATAACCGCAAATTTGACAACATTACACAGGTATGGCTTGGCGGCGATCACTACAAATGGCGTTTTATGCGTTCCTGCGGGATTGACGAAAAATTTATCACAGGCGACGCCTCTGACAAAGAGAAATTTTTGAAATGGGCTGAGTGTATAGGCAAAGCAATAGGAAATCCGCTTTACCACTGGACACATCTTGAGCTGCAGCGATATTTCGGTTATACAGGTGTTCTCAACAAAAAGACTGCCGAGGAAGTGTGGAACCTCTGCAACGAAAAACTAAAAGAAGACAGCATGAGTGTGCGCGGTTTGATTAAACATTCCAATGTCACACTGATCTGCACCACAGACGATCCTATTGATACACTGGAATACCACAAACAGATTGCCGCTGACGAAACCTTTGATGTACAGGTACTTCCTGCATGGCGCCCTGACAAAGCCATGAATATCGAAAAGCCTGACTATTTCGAATACCTTTCAAAACTTTCTGAGGTGAGTGGTATTGCCATTAATACCTTTGCTGATTTGAAAACTGCTTTGATGAATCGTCTTGATTTCTTTGCTTCTATGGGCTGCTCTGTCTCGGACCATGCCCTTGAATATGTGATGTACCAGCCCGCTTCTGAGGAGGAACTCGAAGCAATTTTTGCAAAAAGAAAGAGCGGCGCTGCTATCACCCGCCAAGAAGAATTACAATTCAAAACTGCTTTCATGATTTTTGTAGGAAAGCAGTATCACCGTTTAAACTGGGTAATGCAGCTCCATTATGGCTGCAAGCGGGACAACAATACACTGCGTTATGCGCAGCTAGGCCCTGATACTGGATATGACTGTATTAACAATTATGCTCCGTCAGCAGAACTTGCTGATTTTCTCAATGCACTTATCAAAACTGACGAGCTTCCAAAGACTATTATTTACAGCCTAAATCCAAATGACAACCAGGCAATCGGCACGATCCTTGGCTGTTTCCAAGATTCCACTGCATGCGCAAAAATCCAGCAAGGAAGCGCATGGTGGTTCAACGATCACAAAACTGGTATGCAGGATCAAATGATCTCCCTTGCAAATCTTGGAAATCTTTCTGGTTTTGTCGGAATGCTTACAGATTCCAGAAGTTTCCTTTCTTATACAAGACATGAGTACTTCCGCAGAATTTTATGCAATCTGATTGGCAACTGGGTTGAAGACGGTGAATTTCCAAATGATATGGAAACCCTTGAAGAAATTGTAAAAGGAATCTCTTACAACAATGCAATAAACTATTTTGGATTTGATTTAACGACTATATAAACAATAACATATATCGAATTTACATAAGTTTCCCCACTTCCTCAGTGAAGACAATCTATTTGTTTTTGCTGAGGTTTTTTATGCACAGGGGCACGTTCTGAAAAATCTGCCGCATAGATTGCAGCGGCAGATTTCCATAATAAAATTTTAATATCCTAACCAGCGGTCTACTATAGACCCATCCACTGCATTAATCGTTATAAAGCTTTTATCCACATCATTGACTGAAATCATGTTTTGTCCGTCATATGATAGTTCATACGTCCCGAAGAAATCCCATACTGGAACCAAAAGTCCTGTATGATTGTTTGACTGAGGATCATAAATTCTGGTATATCCAAATGTAATCTTATTTACGTAAATGTTTTTTGCTTGCAAAGGTTCCCCTATATCCCTCGCTTCTTCCCTTTTATCTATTAAAGCATCCACATTTTGTATCAGCATCATTTTTTCATAAATTGCCATAATATCCGAAAACGGTAAAAGTTCCAGATTTTCCACCTTTCTCTCTCCAATATCATATTGATTTGTAAAACATATCTCATCAATCCCATCACTTGTTACATAGATATCCAGTACTTCATACCCCCACGGTACCGTCTCGCTATTGATTCTACTTTCTTTGCCTCCGGCAGGTATTACTGTATATGTAATAGGTATCCCTGTCGGCTTTCTCGTGTAATGAAATACATACCCCAAATCTGTCATATCCTTCTGCTGCGGTCTTCCTCTATAACCCATCCGAAGCTCAAGTACAACACGAGAAGAAGTGACCTGCATATCTTGCAAATTTAAAGCTGAAACCTTTTCATCTGCCAGCTTCTGCGCTTCTTCTTTTGAAATCCCAATGTTCAGTGAATTTTCATCTGGAATCCATGAATACAGCAGTTTCATAGAATCATACTCTGACCATAAATAAGATGTCCCCTCCATCAGCTCGCTTTCATCGCTGACCTTTTTCGCCCATATGCCAAGCGACTCATTTCTTTGAGTCAGATCATATTTATAACTGTTCCCATCTACCGACCTGACAAAACCATAAACTTTGCGGACACTTCCTATTTCTGGCATCCACGGATCAATCAGTTCCTCATTAAATTCATACGGAGTCGTCAATTTGGACAATTCCCTTGTTTCCATTGCTGTATCATAAGCTCTTTGTGTTTCTTCTATTTCTTTAGGTAAATCATACACATCTGTATTGCCAAACAATGCCTTCGTGATTGCATCGATATCCTCCTGATTGGAATCATGCCGTCTCACATAAATTGCTGGTACTTTTTCCACTTCTGGAATTTCCACATCTGCATCAGTGAACACTTTCAGCTTTCCTGTTGCATCTGAAACCTCATTTTGATAGTGTTTCGGAGCCCCTAACCTTGTCCGTAGCAAAGTTTTAGAAACAGCACTTTCCGTTTTTATCCCTCCACTCTTCAATCCCAAACTTTTGGCCCCAGATTTTTCGATTGATACATTTAGATTTTCTGCCTCCTGATAATGTTCCATCGCGTCTACCTCTTTGACCCTGATAATTGGTGATTCTGACGTTTGCGCACAGCCTGATAACATCTGAATGCTGATGAGTATGTAGACTATGACTGCCATTTTCTTATTCATCATTTCGTCCTCCTTCATAAATGTATGCATTCTCAGAGTCTCTTCGCGCCTGATATTGTAAGAGAATTTTATACCAAATGTGCACAAATAATGAAACATCAACCGCAAGATAGATTCCGAGAGTACAAATGTAAGTAACCTTTCCGAAATACTTTACAATGAATTTAGATACCAAGTCTTGTACGAATTGTAACCGCTTTGTAACTATTGCTGCCATAATATGGAAACTCTTGTTCCTTCGCCTTCTTTGCTTTCAATCCGAAGCTGCCATCCGTGAATTTCCGCAATCTGACAGCATAAAGCAAGACCTAAGCCAATTCCCCCTGCCTTTCTTGACCGAGACTTATCTACCATATAAAAAGCTTCTGTTACATGAGCGATCTCTCTCGCTGGTATACCCTTTCCAAAATCCTGTACAAAAATTTTCTGTTCATCTGCAAAAATCTCTATACTTCGTGCTATTTCAGAGGCTTTATAAGCATTATCTACAAGATTCCATAAAAGCGAAAGCAATAAATCTTCATCAGCCTGCTTCTCCAACGTTTCCGGCAAACAGGTCACATTAAGTTTCATCTGTTTTTCTTTCAACCGAAATGACATCAACGTATTTAACTGTTCAAATATCTTTATCATAGTTTGTTTTTTTATTGAGATATGAGAATTTTCATGATTGCATAGCCTAGAAAAATCCATCATTTTATCCGAAAGCCGTGCCAAACGCTTAGATTCATTTAAAATATAGAAAAGCGCTTTTTCACGTTCCCCCTCACCAAGCCTTAAGGTAAGCAATACTTCCACATTTCCAATAATTGCCGTCATCGGTGTTTTTATCTCATGGGATAAACTTCCAAGAAGTTGTTGTTGCTTTCCATTAATCGTTTTCAGTATTTCCATATGCTCCTGTACTTTTTTCGCCATTTGGTTAAAACTGTCCGCCACCTCTCCTATCTCATCATCATTTATGATTGGAATGTAACTGTCGTATTCACCATTTGCCATCTTGAACGACGCATATTTTAATTCCTTCAATGGAAACAACATCCTTTGAATGCCATGATAAAGTAACGCTCCTACTGCGCAAAACAGAACGATCGTAAATACGATTCCAGCAAAAAAAAGTTTCCAAACCCTCAAATAAATATCTGTCACATCCCTATATACTGCAAGACTATATCCATTTGCACCCAAGTTCACGTCCTTCTGATAAAATACGATTAAACGTTTTTCATTTACTTTCTGCGTTTTGCTGGTATAAATCTCTCCAATATGCATATTTTCACTCTCAAACATTCTGTTTAGCTCATGCCTGTTAATTTCATAAGGAGAGGCATTCCATACCTCTTTTTCATCTTTCCATAGTACGCTGTCCGCTTTAAAAGTCTGTCGAAATTCATTCTTAATAATTGCATCCCTGACAACTGTTTCCACAGCGCCAACACTTTCTCTTTGTACTTTATCCCGCATAACAGACACATTGCCGCCAATCTCCTTTTTGCCATAACATATTGCATCATCCATACTCTGCCTAAACATAGAGGAAAGCAGAAAAAATAATATTCCTAATGACAGTCCCATCATCCCACCAAACACCCATATACATATTTTTCGGAAAAGTTTCATTCCTCTACCTCCAAACGGTATCCTATTCTGGGTATGGTCTTTATCACGTTTTCAAACCCCAGTTTCTTACGGATACGGCCTATATGAGCATCTACCGTTCTGGTTTCTCCTTCAAACTCTATTCCCCAAAGTGCACCCAAAAGCTGGCTTCTCGTTAATGCTCTGTTTTTATTGCGTACCAGCATCATTAGGCAGTCAAATTCCATAGGTTTTAAATAAACCTCCTGTCCCCCCTTGGTTACGACTCTCTTTTCCCTATCAATAACAACATCATAGATAGTAATCTTTTCCTGAAATGAGCCTCTGCGCTTCAATATCTTATCGATACGTATCAATAATTCAAGCATTTCAAAGGGTTTTACCATATAATCCTCCGCGCCTTTGGTAAGCCCTTTCACTTTATTCTGCAATTCCCCTTTTGCCGTGAGGAAAATAACTGGAATCTCGTATTTCAAAAGTTCTGGCAGCAGCTCGAAACCATCTTTCCCTGGCAGCATAACATCTACTACCGCACAATCATAATCGTGCCTGTTCTCCAATGAAACACTGGCATCATCACCATCCAAAAATGATACTGTTTCATATCCAGTCGCTCTCAAGCTCATACTAATCACGTCATTGATCGCTTCTTCGTCTTCTATTACTAAAATCGTTATCTTCATAATCCATCCTCCAATTTCTATTTTGCCATAAATATAACCAAACTGATGTAACCAATTTGTAAATTATCCACGCAAAAATTATTCCTTGTTGCCAAAGATTGCTGATTACTCCACTTTGCCCGATGACTAAAAAGCATATTAAGACAAATACAATACTACAAGAATGAATTTACTTTTCCTCTTGTTCACAATTTTTTGACAATAAGAAACCGCACTTCCTTGATTTCTCAAAGAACTGCGGTGCTTATTTTTAATATTTGACTCTATATCTAAAGGTTATTCAATGATAACCAACTATACACCCGACCTCCGAAAGTATCATCACTAAGCTTTCTTTGTTTTCTACTTTCCATCTTTTGGATTCGTATCTTTTCTGCGGCGATTTCTGCTTCTGTTTTCTTACAGGCACAGATTCTTACTGAAGCCAGATTTTTCCCTGTTTCTGATATATACATTTCATTGCGCAGCAGTATTTCCAATGGTACGCAGCCAGTCGGAAAGAACAAGTTTTCTTCCCGCCACGCTGAAAAGTTTCTGTCAATAAAACAAAAAACTACTGATTGATATTCCTGTACTTTCTTAACACACATACTCTCTCTGAAATCACTTACATGCGTCTTTTCTTTTTTGTTTTGTGCCCCCTGCTCTTTTAACTTTCTGGAATATTCTTCATAAGGTTTCGAAAACACCAGGTATTCCTCTGGCTGTTGATATTGTTCTCCTATCTCGGTCCCAAAAACTTATCTCCATTCAAATGTATCATATGCTCCGGCATCTCCGCAATCCAGACTTCCGTTTCCCATGACAGTGTTTCTGAAAATCTCTTATAAGTCTTAAAATCAAGAAATGCCGTCACAAAGATTTTTCCTGCTGTTGCATTCTTTGTCATCTTCGTTATTTCCAATATTCTTTTAGAATCCATCGGTCCTACAGATGTCACCGATTCAACAAAATAGATCCAGTTCTTATCTTCTCTATATAAAACCACATCCGGCATCTTATCATGTAAGGTTATTTCAAATCCCAGTTTCTTCAGCTTATCGACATTTTTTACCAAATCTTTTTCTATGGTATCGCCAACATACAAACATTCTGAATCTGGTGCAAATCGAGGCGCAAATTCCTCAATAATAGCTTTCTGCAGTTCATTGTGCCTGCCCGTAGAAAATTGAAAATCGTTTCCATTAATACGCACTGGCATCATTGTCATTTTCTTTTTTGAGGCATAAATATCCACCAACTTTTCGTGATATTTCAAGAACCGATTCACAGTCTTTTGCCAATCTGATGTTCGAAAAACCCTTATCACTTGCAATGTTTCTTCGGTAAGCCTGTACCTATAATTCGGGCTATTTGTAGCTTTCCCATTATCCTCTACAAGTGCTGCATTACGGAAGTGATGCAATGCCTGCTTACGAAAAGTCTCCCTGCTGTTTTCTGAATAAGTCAAACCATAATATGTATTGGCAAACTGAATAATATCATGAATACGAATCCACTCATTTTCAGCATTTGCCCATGATGTATCTTGCTTTATCCCTGCCATTGCCAACAGCACATAACAGCAAATATCCGCCTGCTGTGCTTTAGGCATTCCAAGCATTTTCAAAAGTTCTCTTGCCTCATCAATTTTATCCACAGTACTCCTCCAATATTGTATTGCAATTACGTTCTGACATATCCTTGCTCTTCATCAGTTTTCTCCCCATTTCCTGTATACTGTCCAGATCAGGAACAGGCATCGCATTGATTTCTGTTGAATTTACCTGCGTTGAACCATTCAATATTCTATAGTATTCATCATAAAGAGTAGAATTGAAAATCACATATAATCCATACACAATGCACTCTGACATTTCCGTTATCAATCCATCCACAAAATTTATCTTGTTCTGTGTGCTGATTTTCTTATACTGCGGATATTTCTTGGACAAATACACACCGCACTGCAATCTGCGTTTTTCTTCTTTTGCGGTAAAACGCTTGACAAACAGATAATTTTTGTTATCCTGCATCAATCCCTTTTGATCCGTTACCACATACTCGTGTTCTTTCTGAATAGGGAACTGCACTTCTCCTTGTTTAATATGCTGTGAATAAAAGAGCGGAATTGCACCTTCCTCTGCATCATCGCGAAGTATTTCACGATTACGAAAGTCAACTGTCAGTCCTGTTTTCATTTTTAACCCAATATCTGGCAATGTTTTATCAAATCTATGTAATCGTTCCAACACTGAAACTTCTTTTTCATCTGTCACTAAATACACATAATAATCACTCCCCGAAACAACAAGGCTATATGGCACAGTCAGGGAAGTAATATTATCGAAATCATTGTTCGACTGCGAAGAAGTAATTGTTACTTTTTCCGGTGTTTGGTTTGTCTTTTTTACTTTAATGATAATCGTTTCCTGTAAAACATCTTCTTTATCAAACACTTTATTCCTGCTTACAAACAAATGAATGTGTTGTAATTTTCCCTCTGTCAGGAAATACTGCCTAAACCGCTTAAAATAAGCGCCCGACGTCCATGAGCGCGGAATAATGTACACCATTTCACCAGTATCGGCAAGATTAAACAGTCCCATTGCTGCAAAGATAAAATATAAATTCGGCGCGCCATAACAAACTTCCGGCATTGCAGCAGCCTCTGGCGCATCTTTTGGTATCTTCATATACGGAGGATTACCAATTACAACATCATATTTGGGGGAATTATGCTTACCTCCTATCATATGATTAAAATCCAAGTACTGGCTTGTAATATAATTCTCCGTAATAATCTGTATGTTAATTTGCTTTTGAGAACTTTCTTGACAAGTTTGCATGTTCTCTTTTAACAAGCCTAAAATATTGTCATCATTCTCGTAACAGGTCAACTCTATTGTTTGAACAGAAGTCATCTGTTCTAATCGTTCTATCAGCGCACACGATAAAATGCCTGATCCTGCCCCTGCATCTAAAATACTGACTTTAGGCTTGTTATCAGGAATGTCATATAATCCAGCCATAAAATGTGCAGTTTCTTTACTTGTAAAAAATTGACCATACTTCTTCCGCTCTTTTTTAGGCATACTATCAATATAGCTATTTGTGCGCTCAATAATGTATTCTAACATTTATATCCCCGACTTTCACATACCTTTGTCACAAATCTCTCAATTCCTGATCGATGAACCATCTATCAAAAGTTACCCGCGCTTAAATTATTTGTTCACACCTCACTATATGCCCGCTCAAGTAAAGGCTTCGCCTTTTCAAAGTCGGACGCATTTTTGATGATGATCTGCAAATCCCCAGTACCATAGTGCCCAATACTGCGCATATCCCTTGTAAATCCACTTTCCAATTCGACAGTCTCCGGATCAAGCTTCACAAACAAAACAATCTGCTTATTGTAAATTTCAATGCAAACTAAATTCTGAACCTTCTTATATGCCAGATAGAATTTTAACTGATTCGCTGTAATATCATCTCCAAAAGATTCAATAAAATCACATATAGAATGATAAAGATTTTTCATATTGTCAGAAACTGCTCCCAGTTTTTCTATATGGGATTTCTGTCCATTATTTTTTTCGCTGTCCATTCCGCCGTTCTCTGTCATTGGCTTTACATTCGGCGCATTCAAATGTTCAAACAAAAGCAGGCCATTATCATATTTACGATAACTGACTAATTTGATATTCCTTTGCATCTGGTTAACTGCATGGAGATCATACTTTGTAAAATCATGTGCAATGCAAATAACACAGGGGACAGACCAATCTATTCCATCTGCGGCTTCCATACCCAATTGTTCAATAACCAGCAGTTTAAAATCCGCCTTATGGTCTAAAAGCCAGTCAAGAAAGAACAATCCCTGATTAATTACATTCTCATTCTGACTGCGCTTATATTCAAATATGACCGGACTGTTATTTTCGTCAATTCCGATACTGTCCATCCGCCCATTTGTAATGGCATATTCGCTTTTAAAAAAACGCACTCCAAAAAAAGTTTCCATATTTTGTTCTATCAGTGTTTGAAGCTCCTTTTCCAAAACTACCTCAGACGATGTGCATTCTTTAACTCCTTCATTCAAAGAAAATAATTTTATCTCAGCCAATTCTTTTCCCTCACTTGCAAATTATCTGCATCTCTTTATGTTTATGATATTTTTACCTGTACTTTTTAACCATAGTCTGCCATCCCAAAAATGTCTTCTTGTTCATGCTTATTGTAGCACATTCTCGCTTATTATGCCATTGCTTTTCCAGGCGACTATATTTCACACCAATGTTCATATATAAAATGCTTACTTATTGCATAAACTTGCTATTACATTTTTCCCTTTTTGGAAAAGTGTTCCCACTGTATAACATTGGTGATAAAATGCATATTTTTACATATGATTACCGGATTTATACTTATCTGGCTATCCTTTAAACTGGAATTTATCTATCTCGTTCCTCTATTATATGAATAATATTCTTACTGCTCAATATTTCTGAAACCCTTTCTGCAATACAAGTTGGTCTAATAAAACTATTTTCCACTTCACAAATATCAACCCAAACAAGATGTTCTCCTTCATCTGTCTGTTGTCTACATTGTTTTTGTTGTTCATCAGTGATATTCAACTGATAATAAAATTCAATAGTATGACAATCCATTCCATCAATTGCACCACCATGACCTAAAAAAAAGTTTTCACATATCACAGATAGACGGTCTACTTTTGCATGCATTCCAGTCTCTTCTAATATTTCTCTCTCAATACAATTTACAGAATTTTCACCTAGATGAACACCTCCCCCAATCATATAATAGTATCCGCCAATTTTACTCTTAACGAAGAGCATCTTATCATTATGAATGATAATTCCACCAGTTCTATATCGAAACCATTTATTTTCTTTTGTAAATCCACAATCTAATTTCATTTTCTATTTCTCCTTTGATACAAATCCCGATTGAACAAAATCGCTGCGCGATGGCCTGCCAGGGCTGTGGCGCAGT